>CAIWVW010000059.1 GCA_903916255.1 uncultured Bacteroidota bacterium | reverse complement strand
TACTTATATTGCGGAAATCTTGCTGGTAGTTGCTCGTGGTTTTTTCGCTGATGAGCCTGTTCTTATCTATATTCTTCTTTATAGAAAGCAAAATCTGTCCGGGGTTTACGGGCTTAATCAGGTAATCGGAGATTTGGGAACCTATGGCGTTGTCCATAATGGCTTCTTCCTCGCTCTTCGTTATCATTATAATAGGAACATTGCGGTTCAGGTTTTTAATTTTGCCGAGCGTTTCCAAACCGGAGAGGCCGGGCATGTTCTCATCGAGGAACACCAAATCGAAGGGGGCCTTGCCAAACTCATCTACTGCATCGTTGCCATTGGTAACGGTCTTTACATTAAAACCTTTTTCATTCAAATATAACAGGTGGGGTTTCAGAAGGTCTATTTCGTCATCTGCCCAAAGGATACTGATTTTGTCCATGCTCATAGATTATAAGTTTGTAAAGTTAATAAAGAGAACCACAACATTTGCCCTTACCTTTCCCTTCCCCAAGCGGGGAAGGCATTTCTTTTGTGCTTTATCGCGTCAAAAGTGCAGGTTCAAATGTCTTAGTAGAGATACTGTATAGTTCTGTGGTTTTTAGAATATCCTCGGTTATCTTAAACGAAGAAGTACAAAGATAGTTGCATTTAGATAGCAAAAATAGGGGAGGGTGATAAAAAGTGTTAAAAAGGGGATACTCTCATTGCTTCTTTTTTGCAAAATTTCTATAGTAACAAGCATCTATTATACTTTCTTTGCTATCTCAAGAAACTCCAAATACCACCTGGCGGGCTTTTTTCCAACTTTTTTTAATGACTCTGTCATTTCCAAAAACATATTTAATCTCCATTTTTCAATAGTATTTAAGTAAGTTCCTAATCCTTTGTAAGTAACTATGTCTGGGAATAAATCGGAAGCGTACATTTCGTTTTTATAATTTGGAGAAGAATACGATAATTCCGTGGGGATAAAATCCTTTTCTTTCAATTTAATATTTCCTTTATTCACAGTACAAACTTCGAAAAGAAGACCATCTAACACTACTACTGGTAAATAAATTGAAACACTAGTTTCCTCTTCGGGCGCAAAGTTCTTAAGTGGTTTGCCATCATTAAATCGGTCTCTAAAATACATTGCTGCTTTACTAACGCTAATTAAAGCACCATAGATATTTGACTTTTCGTTTGGGCTTTTATTAAATTCATGGAAAGCTTTACCTACCAATTCAATAGTTTCGCGAGGACTTTTCGAATCAATTATTCGTGGGCCGAATAATGTTGTTCCATCCATTCTTGTATTATATGTTCTATTCATAATTCGCCACCCCAAACCTCTTATACGGCGTTTAGAAGAAAAGATAATCCAGTGTTTATCACTTTTTTTTACTTCAATAACTAAGTTAATGGTAAGACGAAACCCTAATTCTTTTACATACTCAACCTTAGATGCTAATACGTCTATTTCTCGACTTTTATTTTCATCTTTATCTTCAAAAGTTTCACTATGTTCAGTTTTCCAACCTTTATCAATTAATAAAGAAATAGTTTTAAGCTCAGAAACAAATCCAGTTTTTTTAATATCTTCTAAAATTTTTTTCTTGAGTTCAGAATTTGTTTTGGGCATAGACTTATTTTATTGTACAAAAATAATAATTTTTATAAAAACCCCCGCTTGGCAATCCACATTAATCCCCGCGCATTTTTGCGTCCCGTAGGGATGCTCCATATGTAATTCGGGTTGTCCCTATCGGGCATTTCCTTTGTGCCCCTCTGTGTGTCTTTCCTTTCTGTCCTTTGTGGTTATGTATTCTTCACCACAAAGTACACCAAGTTTTCACAAAGTGCACAAAGTAAATGCAATTTCTCCGTGAGGCTCTGTTCACTCTGCGCGCTCTGTGTTGAAAATCCGAAATCAGTACCGTTTATTTATAAAAAGTCTATATTTGGCTGTTAGTAGTTCATTATGACAGAAAAAGGAAGCGGATTTTCCAAGTCGAATACAATTATAGTAGTAGTTATTACTGCCATTATATCTGTTGCGGTTTCTTTGGGTGTAAAGGATTTCATTTGGAGTAAATTCCATTGGAATACGTTGGAGCGTGCTTTTCCAAACTTTCTGGTATTGGAAGCTAAACGTACCGTCGATTTAACAAAATGGACACCTACTATTTCAAAAAATCCCGATGATTTATCGGGCAAGGCCATATTTTCAGATTGGTATACGGTGAAAAAAATCAGGGATGAGGGCAACGAATTTTGTATACTGGCCACGTCTTCCGGCTCCGACCCTAAGTTTACATCGCAGTCTCACCCGATAGTTCAAAAGTCCATCGACTTGAAATTCGAGTGGTGGGGAATAATTAAAAATCAGGAGCTGGCTATTTTGGATGTTTCAAGGGAGATGATTGATAAACAATTTCAGGCCAATATACAGTCGGTAAGGTACCAGGGATTTACCGATACGGTTACCAATTGGTGTTCGATGGGTATTTTGCTTCCTACCCAAAGAATGGTTTTGCGAATTGATTTCCCGAAAAATAAAATGGGCAGAAGGTTCAGGTTCAGCACTTCCTTTTTTTACAACCGCGATGATTTCCGGGTTATTGACGGGCAAGCGTTACATTATCAAACTGACTCTACTTCGCTTATCTGGACGGTCGACAATCCTATTGCCGGCAATGCCTACCGGGTCGATTGGGATTGGTAAGAAAAACTCCTAATTAAGCTTCATACTTACGCCGTTCATCTTTTGCACCTGATTAATAATATCATTACTCAGGTTGAAGCGTATCTTTTTAGATATCAGTTCCACACTCATATTATCTTCCGGGTCGAATAGTGCAATCTTCAGGCTGCAAACTCCCGGTGAGCCGCTGGTAATATCGCTGATATATTTTGCCATATCTGCCGAAACATCTTTCAACGGTATTTGAAGTGTCAGGCTCTTCGAGTACTTTTCACGTATCGAGTTGAGTAAATAAATCTGCGTGACTTTTAATTCCAGCTGTTCCGTATTAAATCGGTTGCTCACCTTCGCTTTTACAAATAAAAACTGTCCGTTTTCCAAATAATGTTTCCATTTCAGGTAATCGTCCTGCCATAGCATCATCGATATTTTCCCATAATAATCTTCCAGCGAAAAACTGCCGAACTGTTTGCCGCCCTGGGTCAATCGGTGAGCCGCTTCCGTAACTATTCCTGCAATGGAAATCTCTTTTGCTTTAAAAGGGGTGAGGTCTTCCAGCGCATTTAATTTTACGGTGCAGAAATTATCAATATCAAATTTGTAATCATCCAACGGATGCCCGGAGATATAAAACCCTGCCACTTCCTTTTCTTTATTGATGAGTTCAATGCGGCTCCACGGGGCAGATATAACGGGTACAGGCTTGGAAACAGAACTGTCTATGGTCTCTCCAAAGAGGGAATTTTGTCCTTGTGTGCTTGCATCCTGCACGGCATTTCCAAACCGGATTAGTGCTTCGAGGAATGATGCTTTACCATTCTCCTGGTGGAAGTATTGTGCACGGTGCGCTGTCCCCAACGAGTCGAAAGCGCCTGCCATGATAAGGCTTTCAAAGGTCTTTTTATTCGCGCTCCGCAGATTAACCCGGCTCATTAAATCATATACATCTTTAAATAGCCCGTTGGTTTCGCGCTCTGCTACAATAGCGGCTACGGCTGCTTCGCCAACACCTTTCACTGCACCTAATCCAAAACTTATTTCCCCTTTTGGTGTAACAGAAAATATGTGTTCACTCTTATTTAAATCCGGCCCAAGGACAGTGAGGCCCATTTTGCGGCACTCGTCAATAAAGAAGGTAAGTTTTTCAATATCACCCATACTGTTGGTGAGCACCGATGCCATATATTCCGGCAGGAAGTTGGCTTTCAGGTAACCTGTTTGGTATGCCAACACAGAGTATGCCGCAGCGTGCGCACGGTTAAAGCCATAGCCGCCAAACTTCGCCATCTTATCGAATAACTCATTAGCGACTTTTTCATCCACGCCTTTTGCAATGGAGCCACTTATAAACTGGTCTTTTTGTTTTGCCAGCAGCGCCATGTCTTTTTTACCCATTGCTTTACGCAACATATCGGCCTGGCCACGGGTAAAGCCCGCCATCACTTGCGAGATAAGCATCACCTGTTCCTGGTATACTATAACGCCAAAGGTGGGTTTCAGGATATTTTCCGCAAGCGGATGAAAGTAATACGGTTTTTCTTTACCGTTTTTCCGCAGAATATAGGAAGGAATATCATCCATAGGTCCCGGACGGTAAAGGGCGTTCATGGCAATAAGGTCCTCAATATTGGTCGGCTTTAATTCCTTTAAATAAGCCTGCATTCCCTGCGACTCGAACTGGAACACGCCAATCATTTCACCGCGTTGGAATAGTTCGTAGGTTTTTTTATCGTCAATCGGGATTTTATCAACATCTATTTCAATGCCCCTTGTTTTCTTAATAAGTGCTATCGCTTCCTTAAGGATGGTAAGGGTTTTCAGTCCGAGGAAGTCCATCTTTAACATTCCGACTTTCTCAACAAACTGGCCTTCATATTGGGTAATATAAAGTTCAGAGTCTTTGTTTGTAAGCACAGGCAGGAACTCCTTTATGTCATCTGGTGCAATAATAATTCCTGCTGCGTGTATACCCGTCTGGCGAGCGGTTCCATCCAATACTGTTGCAAGCCTTAATGTCTTTCCAAGGTCGGTATCTTTCTCCTTTAATATGTCCGACAATTCTTTTGACTTGTCAATGGCATCCGCCAAATCTTTGGCCTGAAAAGGAATCAATTTGGTTAACCGGTTCGCTTCCTGTAAAGGAACTTTCAAAGTACGTGCCACATCTTTTACGGCACTTTTGGCAGCCATCGTTCCGATGGTAACAATCTGCGCAACCCGCTCGCGCCCGTATTTATCAACTACATATTGAATAACCTTTTCACGGCCTTTATCGTCAAAGTCAATATCTATATCAGGCATGGAAACCCGCTCGGATGTTAGGAACCGCTCGAAAAGCAAATTATATCCAACAGGGTCAATATTTGTAATGCCTGTGCAATATGCAACAATGGAACTGGCCGCAGAGCCACGTCCGGGGCCTACCCATACATCTAACCGCTTGGCTGCTGCAATAAAATCCTGAACGATTAGGAAGTATCCGGCGTATCCGGTAATCTTTATTTCGCTTAATTCAAACTCAATCCGGTTGCGGACTTCCTCGGTTATGCTTTGGTATTTCCGTTTGGCACCTTCAATTGTAAGGTGGCGCAGATAATCATCTGCCGTCGTGAACCCCTCCGGCAAATTATAAACCGGAAGTTGCAGGGCCCTTTTTAAACTAATTTTTTCAATCTTGGAGACTACTTCTCCAGTATTATCAATCGCTTCAGGGCTATCCTTAAACAAATGGTTCATTTCCTCCTGTGTCTTAAAGAAGAACTGGTCATTATCGAAACGCATCCGTTTAGGGTCGCTGAAATCTTTACCTGTTTGTATGCAAAGCAGAATATCCTGCGCTTCCGCATCCTGTAAGTCTACATAGTGGACATCGTTCGTAGCAATGATTTTTACATTGTATTTTTTGCTCCACTTTTTGAGAATTTCATTGCAAATATTCTGCTCATCAATGCCGTGTCGCTGGAGCTCTATGTAATAGTCTTCGCCGAAAATCTCCCTCCATTCGAGGAATACTTTTTCCCCCGCTTCTTCGCCTTTGTCAATAATGGTGCGGTTTACCTCGCTGGCAAGGCAGGATGTTGTTGCGATTAAACCCTCTTTATATTGCTTGATTAGTTCCCTGTCTATCCTTGGTTTGTAATAGTAGCCATCTATGAAACCAAAGGAACAAAGTTTTGAGATATTTTTATAACCAATGGGGTTTTTTGCAAGAAGTAATTGGTGGTAATAATTCTTTTCCTCGCTGCCTTCCACTTTTGTTTTATCGAACCGGCTGCGGGGTGCTAAATAAAACTCGCAACCAATAATCGGGAGCAAATCCATCTTCTCCGCTTCGGCACAAAATTCAGGAACGCCAAGCATATTGCCGTGGTCGGTAATGGCAATGGCTTTCATTCCATTTTCCTTGGCTTTTTTCATCAGCGGGGTTACTTGGGAAGCCCCGTCCAGTAAGGAATATTTAGTATGTACGTGTAGGTGTGTGAAGTCCGGCATAAGTCTCTTTGTAGCCCTTAATTTTTTAAGGATTGCAAAGTTAGTCTTTCGTGCTCTTTTTTAGTGTGATGTTAATAAGTATTGAAAAATGGAAAATTGCCGCAGTTTTCACAGATTAAATTCGCAATATAATTTGCATTCACCGGGTATTTCAATCTGTGAAATCTGTGGCATAATGTTACTCCTTCACCAAATAATCTGAATCAAATAACTTGTTTTCACCATTTACTGCCAAAGCATAATTGAATCCCTTTCCTATGGCGTAAGCTCCGATATCTCCATTTTTATTGAGGGCAAGAAAACCGACCTGGAAGGTTTTATAGTTGCTCTGTTTTTTTGCAATCCGCTTTACGGCTTCTTCACAGGCTTCCTGTGGGGTTTTGCCATTGCGCATCAATTCAACTATCAGGTGTGAGCCGCATATTTTAATTACGGCTTCACCTAAACCTGTAGCACAGGCAGCCCCAACTTCATTATCGGCGTACATACCGGCCCCAATAATGGGGGAGTCGCCCACGCGACCCCTTATTTTCCAACCCAGGCCGCTGGTGGTGCATGAACCGGAAACATCACCGTTTGCATCCATAGCCACCATACCTATTGTATCGTGGTTGTTTTTATCTATTACAGGTTGATAATGGTTTTCCGTTTTCCACTTTTCCCATGCAACTTTCATTTCCGGCGACATTTCCTGTGCAGACCTTTTAAAGCCATTTTCAAGTGCAAATTGATAGGCTCCTTCTCCAACTAGCATGACATGCGGGGTTTTTTCCATAACTGCTCTGGCAACCGAAATAGGGTGGAGGATGTGTTCCAGAAATGCTACAGAACCGGCATTGCCTTTTTCATCCATAATTGAGGCATCTAGGGTTACATGCCCGTCACGGTCCGGGGTGCCGCCTAACCCTACGCTGGTATTCTTGGGGTCGGCTTCGGTAACCATTACGCCTTGCTCAACGGCATCCAATGCCCTTCCTCCACTTGATAATACTTTCCAGGCGGCATCATTGGCCGGGATACCATGGCCCCATGTAGATAGTACAATCGGCTTTCTTACATTAGTGGAGTAGGTCAGGGCTTTCGCTTTCCCAAATTTTGGCAAGCCGCCAAGTACAAATGCTGATGCGAATGCTGATTTTTTTATAAAGTCTCTTCTGGATGTCATAGTTAAGTAAGTTATCTGGTGGTTAAATATAAGGAGAATTGAGTAAGTAATGTTTTTCTTTCAAATTTCAACCTGATAAATCATTAGTTTTGTCACAAAATAAAGATTTTGCATACAATAAATATCAGGGGAATACGGATTTACGCTTATCACGGCTGTATGCCTGAAGAGGCTGTTATTGGCGGAGAATATGTGGTAAATATTTCCCTTCACGGTGATTTTACAAAAGCTACCGAAACGGATAAATTGGAAGATACAGTGGATTATGTTCAGGTTTACCAAATTGTAAAAAAGGAAATGGCTGTCCGTTCTAATTTAATAGAGCCTGTGGCAAAGCGAATAGCCGAAAATTTGAAAAGTGCGTTCCCTCCGGTCGAACACCTGTTTGTTGAAGTGGTTAAGAAGAATCCACCAATAGGCGGAGAAGTAGATATGGTGAGTGTGGTTGTGGAGTTATAATTTTTAATTTTGGATTTTTCCATCCGCGCCAATGAAGGTATTAATGCTTTGCAATAAAATTCCATATCCCGAAAAAGACGGAGGGGTTATTGCAATAAATGCGATTGCAGAAGGATTGCTGAGTGCAGGCTGCGAGGTGAAGATGCTTGCGATGAATACCAAAAAGCATTTTGCTGATATAAATACTATTCCGGATAAATTCAGGAAAGAAAGACTATTAGAGTTGGTTGAAGTAGATACTTCGGTAAAACCTGTTGGTGCTTTAAAAGGACTTTTCTCTGGTAAGTCATACAATATATCTCGCTTTGAGTCGGAAGCATTCAACCAGAAACTCATTCAAATTCTTCAAAATGGAAAATACGATATAATTCATTTGGAAGGGCTGTACCTTACCCCTTATCTAGATAGTATTAGGCAAAATACGGATGCTCCCATAATTTTGCGGACGCATAATGTGGAATGGCAGATATGGCAGAAAATGGCATCGGAAGAGAAGAGCGGATTAAAGAAATGGTATTTGAAAAAACTAACGAAACAATTAAAAGAATATGAAGAAAAAGTTGTGAAGTTGGTGGACGGAATTGCGGCAATTACAGGGCAAGATATGGAAGTGTTTAAAATTGTAGGGTGCAAGGCTCCGATGGTTGTTATACCTTTTGGAATGGATTTGTCAAAGTATAATCCACAGGCAACTAAATTTCCAAATTCTATATTTTATATCGGTGCGCTCGATTGGTTGCCCAATCTTCAAGGCATGGAATGGTTTTTTAAAAATGTGTGGATTAAAATAGTCGGCTCTTTCCCCAGCACACAATTTCATATTGCCGGCAGAAATATGCCCAAATGGCTGCGAAATAATACCTATAAAAACACGGTATCTCACGGGGAGGTGATGGATGCCAAATCTTTTATGCAGCAATATGATATTATGCTTGTACCTTTACTTGCAGGAAGCGGAGTAAGGATAAAAATTCTGGAAGGAATGGCCTTTGGGAAGCCCATAATAACAACAAGCGTGGGTATTGAAGGAATAGCGTGTGATTTTGAAAAAGATGTGATGGTGGCAGATACCCCGAAGCAATTTGCAGATGCTGTGAATAGATGCCTTTCGGATGATAAATTGAAGCAGAGCCTTGGAAACAATGCCCGTAAGTTTGTGGCGGAAAATTACGATATAACAAAAACCAGTTCAAAGCTTTTAGCGTTTTATAATGAATGTATTTTGAAACGGAAATAAAATTACAGAAATTGAAAATTCTTTACATAGTATCACGATTTCCGTATCCGCTTGAAAAGGGTGATAAGCTGAGGGCCTACCACCAGATTAAAGGATTGGCGAAGCATCATGAGGTTGTATTGTTTGCTTTAAGTGATAAACATGTTCACTCTTCGCAAATAAAACATCTGGAAGAGTTTTGTAAGGAGGTTGTAATTTTCAGGTTATCGAAATTCAGAGTAATTTTGAATTTAGTCAGAACCACTTTCACAAGAATACCCTGGCAGGTTGGTTATTTCTATTCGCATTCTGCTCAAAAGCAAATCGATAAAATAATTTCAGAATATAAGCCCGACCATATTTTTTGCCAATTAATTCGCACATCTGAATTTGCGAAAAAGTACAAGCAAATTCCGAAGACATTGGACTATATGGATGTATTTTCCAAAGGAATTGAACGGCGGTTACCTAAGATTCCTTTTTATTTGAAACCCTTATACAGTGCGGAGTATAAGAGGTTAGTAAAGTATGAATCAAGAATTTTTAATTGCTTCGATAATAAAATAATCATCTCAGAGCAAGACAGAGATTTGATTCAGCATCTTGAAAAAAATAAAATATCGGTAATTTCCAACGGAGTGAGTTCACACTTTTTCAAACCACTCAACCACCTGAAAGAATATGATATTATTTTTAACGGAAATATGAATTACCCGCCCAATATTGAAAGTGCGGAATACCTTGTAAATACTATTGCCCCTATCGTTATAAAGAATTACCCACGCTTAAAGATTTTGATTTCCGGTGCAAATCCTTCGGCTAAAGTAAAGGCGCTTGCCTCTAACTATGTTACAGTAAGCGGATGGGTGGAGGATATACGCGAGAATTTTGCCAAAGCGAAAATGCTCGTCGCGCCTATGTTTATGAGTATTGGCTTGCAAAATAAATTATTGGAAGCAATGGCATTGAAGATTCCCTGCATAACATCCACACTTGCAAATAATGCATTAAAGGCAGTTAACGGCGAAAGTATTTTAATTGCGGATACTCCGGAGGAGTATGCGCGGCATATCCAAGACCTTATTTTTTATGAAGACAAAGGCAAAATGATTGGGCAGAGCGGGTACTATTTTGTACTTAATAACTATAGCTGGGATGCCGAGAACAATAAACTGGAAGAAATAATTAGGAATACTAAATGAGTATAAGTTTACATAGTTATAGAGATTGCTTCGTTCCTCGCAATGACGGAATCCCATTTTATTGCCAGTCGGGCTCCAACCGTCATTGTAAGGTTTTGCTAAGCAACCTTACCCAATTAATAAATTATTATAGCAACTAATGGAAAATAGTCTTCGCATAGTATTTATGGGCACACCTGAATTTGCGGTCGCAAGTTTGGATGCATTAGTAAACAGCAAACATAAAGTAATTGCAGTAGTCACTGCCCCCGACCGCCCCGCCAGCCGTGGCTTAAAATTGCAACAATCAGCAGTGAAGGAATATGCCGTAAAAAACAACATTCCTGTTTTGCAACCGGAGAAACTAAAGGATGTAGGATTCATCAATCAGTTAAAAGAACTGAATGCAGACCTTTTTGTGGTAGTGGCTTTTAGGATGCTGCCGGAGGTGGTCTGGAAGATGCCTAAAATGGGAACCATTAACCTTCATGCTTCTCTTCTTCCAAATTATAGGGGGGCGGCACCTATCAATTGGGCTATTATAAATGGTGATAAGTATACAGGGGTTTCAATTTTCTATATAAATGAACATATTGATACGGGCGACCTAATTAGGTCAAAAACTGAAATCATAAAAGAAGATGATACTGCTGGGGAATTACATGATAGACTTAAGGAAATTGGGGCAGCCTTGTTAGTTGAAAGTATTGATACCACTATATCTGCTTCTATTCATGCAAGATTGCCTCAGAGTTTTTATGCCGGGGATATACAAAACCCCGCTCCCAAAATCTTCAAACAAGACTGCTGTATTAACTGGAACAAACCCGCCGAACAGGTCCGTAATTTTATCCGGGGATTAAGCCCCTATCCTGCGGCATGGACAGTATTGCAAAACAAGGAAGGTAAAAAGCTTACTTTTAAAATATATGCCTCAATTGTTAAATCGGATGTAATACTGCCATCCGGCAAACTCACTGTAAAGGACGGCGTACATATATATATAGGATGCAATGATGTGGCTTTAGAAATTACCGAATTGCAGTTGGAAGGCCGAAAAACCATGCCAGTGGCTGATTTTTTACGAGGATTTAAGTTACAGGAAGATGGCTGGAAGATAGTAAATGAAATAAATTAGGCCCCAAAAACCCATATAAAATGCCCTTTTCGGGGTGAGTTATTAACAAAACACCCCATTTATCAACAATTTTGGGGTATTTTAACTTGGAAACATGCGTGTGTATTGAGATATTATAATATATTCGCATTCGTATTAACCAATAAAACTTATACAAAATGAACAAAGCAGAATTAATCGATGCCATTTCCGGTGAGGCGAAAATCACCAAAGCTGATGCTGCACGTGCAGTTGATGGATTCATCACTTCAGCAACCAAAGCTCTCAAGAAAGGCGACAGAATCGCTCTTGTAGGTTTCGGTTCCTTTTCAGTAGCCAAGAGAGCTGCCCGTAATGGACGCAATCCACAAACCGGAAAAGCTATCAAGATTGCTGCTAAGAAAGTAGTAAAATTCAAAGCTGGCGCGGAGTTAGCATCCAAAGTAAAGTAATTTACTTTTTTTGAAAAAATAAAAGAGTCTCTCTTCGGGGGGACTTTTTTATTTTTGGCACTTTAATGATAATCTATGAGCAAAAAAACGATTCCAACATTTGACCCTGATGCACCTGCTGCTGTGGGTTCTTTATTTGGATTACCATATACGGTTGAAAATGCCCGTGTGGTGGCGCTGCCTATACCGTGGGATGTTACAGTGTCATACCAAACCGGAGCTTCCAAAGGGCCGAAAGCGATATTAAATGCTTCCTGCCAGGTAGATTTATTTGATGAAAACATTCCCGATGCCTGGAACATTGGCATTGCTATGGATAAGTTTCCGACAGATATTGAAAAGAAAAATATAGCTCTTAGAAAGAAGGCGGAGGTTTATATAGATGCGTTTGTGGAAGGCAAAGCGGATACCAAAGCCATGCACAAAATACGCGATGAAGTTAATAAAGGGTGTGATGATTTGCGGAAATGGATAAAGAAAAGGTCCTTGCAGTTTTTGAAAAGGAATAAAATTGTTGGTTTAATTGGCGGAGACCACAGTACGCCGCTCGGCCTAATGGAAGCGGTTTCAGAATCATGCAAGTCGTTTGGAATATTACATGTGGATGCACATTGCGATTTGCGGAATGCATACGAGGGCTTCACCTATTCTCATGCATCCATAATGTTCAATGCGTTGAAAATAAAAAATATGGAAAGGCTTGTTCAGGTTGGCATCCGCGATTTTTCGCAAGGAGAGAAGAAGCTGATAGATGATTCCAAAGGAAGGGTGCGTTTATTCTCCGATAAATCTATGAAAGATAAAATGTATAATGGCTCAACCTGGCAGGAAATTGTGAAGAATATTATCAGCCAGTTGCCCAAGAATGTTTACATAAGTTTTGATATTGACGGCCTCGACCCGAAGCTTTGTCCGCACACAGGCACTCCGGTCCCCGGCGGACTGGAATTCCACCAGGCTGTTTATTTAATAGAACAGGTAGTGGAATCGGGCAGGAAAATTATTTCATTCGATATTAATGAAGTGGCTCCCGGCGATGATGAGTGGGATGCTAACGTAGGAGCACGGTTGCTTTATAAAATGTCGAACCTGGCAGCCCTATCCAACTCGTAGTTACTTTAGAATTTGGTTTGTAAAGAAATGCCTGAAGCAATATAAATACAGGCAAATTGAAAAGGCTAAATCAATGAAGAGTATAACGCGCAAGCGTTTTTCTGCTATTGTTTTTAAAACCAGAAGGCTCGTTATTCCACGAAGTATAACTGTAATAACCAAGAAAGCTAAGATTAAAAGGGAATTCGAATTCCATAACAGGGCTTTGTCGAATTGAAATAATAAAGCCTGGTGGATGCCTCTTGTCAAGCCGCAACCGATACACGGATGGCCTGTGGCCTGTTCAACCACGCATTTAACGGCGGCATGTCCAAAAATGGGATAAATACCGCAATAAACAATAATTGCCGCTAAAATAGCGGCAATTATTGTATTGAAAAGCAGGTAACTGCTTCGCATTAGTGTTTTGCGGAATCAGCCTTTAAGGTCGAATCCATTTGGTGTTGGAATTGGTCGGCTCCGCTTTTCAAAACGTTACCAACTTCAGTTAATTTTTTATACTGCCATACACCTATACCCACCGAAAGAAGCGAGATTACCAAGCCTATAATAGCCATGGTTTTTGGTGCTTTTGCACTGTTCGCCAATACTAAAGCAATAATGCTCAAAATAGTGGCAAAGCCGCCGGTATACATTGCATAAGCTCCCAGGCATGGGATAAATGAGAATAAAATACTCAATCCTCCGATTACTACTGAAAGAATGCCCATTACCTTCCATGAGCCGCCTGGAGCAGGTGCGGGTGTTTGTGTTGTGTTTTCCATTTTTTTTTAGTTTTAGTTTTGAATTATGAGGTAGTGATTTTAATTGTTGGTCAAATGTAACATTGTTTTATTTACAGCAAACTAAAATCGTGTTATATTTTTTGAAGTTTAGAGGATTTTATGGTTATATGGAGTAACGCCAACATAATTGTGCAGGTGTGTTTTTCAAATTGTAAAGTGAACAACTGAAAAATATTTTTAATTATACTGTTCCGTATAGTAATATATTTGTTTCCATGAAATGTTTAAAATAACACATATGATTCGGAAAATAATACTCTCGTTCATTTTTAGTTTTTTAGTTTTTATTTACAGTTTTGCACAGGCATGGTATCCTGTAGGGGCTCCTATCCGCAGCGATTATGGAATACTGGCTGAAGCTGTTTACAATGGCGAATTATATGCGGGTGGTTGGTTTTATTCCTTTGGCAGTGTGCAAACCAACAATATGGCCCGCTGGAATGGAACAGCATGGGATAGTGTAGGAGGAGGGCTTACAGGTGGCCAAAATTATGTTGGGGCACTTTGTGTGTTTAATGGGAAGCTATATGCTGCGGGCGCTTTTTTTGCCGCAGAAGGCTTACCAGCCAATAATATAGCCGTTTGGGATGGCAGTCATTGGGATACGGTAAGCACACAAGGCCTTGAAAATTGTGGAAATGGTACCGGATGGGCCGATGCGATGGCTGTATATAATGGCAAATTATATGTTGCAGGGGCATTTTGCCATGCAGGTGGAATTCCGGCGTTAAATATAGCTTGTTGGAATGGCACAAAATGGGATTCAGTTTCTTCCGGAATAAATGACAGTGTAAATACACTTGCTGTTTATAATGGCAAATTATATGCCGGAGGACAATTTACACGTGCAGGAAAAACAGCAGTAAGTAATATTGCCTGCTGGGATGGCACAAGTTGGACAGCGGTAGGCTCGGGTACAAATAATCCTGTTTTTGCTTTGCAGGCATATAGCGGTAATTTATATGTGGGTGGTGAATTTACGGTTGCCGGAGGAGTTTCCGCAAGCTATATTGCTGACTGGAATGGTACAACCTGGTCTGCTGTGGGTGCAGGAATATCCGGCGGGGTAGGTGTAGATGCTTTTTATGTTTTCAATGGAATGCTGTATACAGGTGGCACATTTAGTAAATCAGGCAGCCTGAAGGTAAATAATATTGCTGCCTGGAACGGAACAGTTTGGGATACTGTAAGCGCCGAAGGGATTAATAATACGGTAGATGCATTTGCTGTGTTGGATTCCGCTTTATATGCCGGTGGAATATTTACTGTTGCCGGAAAAGCAAATGCTGTTGATATTGCAGTTTGGGGCGGAACGAGCCTTGGCGTTAAAGAAATTCAAAATAGTGTTGGAGATGTAAGTCTTTATCCCAATCCCAACAAGGGACTTTTCACGGTGATTTGTCATTCTAGTCCGCCGGTTGGCGGAGAAGAATCTTTGCCAATAATTGAAATATATACCATGCTAGGAGAAAAGGTATTGACCGAGACCCTTCACGCTGTTCAGGGTTACAATCTCATTAATTTCGCGAATAACCCGGCAGGGATATATTTATACAGGGTTACAAATGGTGAAGGGGTTACTGTTGGCCAGGGTAAAATAGTTGTGGAATAAATAGTTTACCGGCAGCCCAACCTGTTGGTAAGATTCTCCGTAATAGTATACTGGAACGTTCTTCTTTACGTTAATAGGTTTTAATAGTATTGTTTTAATGCTTTCTTCAGGGTTTTATCTGTAGAATTCCTAAATTTGTAAAAAAATACCGGATGAAAAAAATTACGCTGCTTTTTATTTTATCGATAGCGATAATAAGGGTTCATGCCCAATGTGCAACTTGTCATGACGGAAAGAATGATGGAATTAAGGGTTCCCGGATAAATTCTAATTATAAAACTGGAAAAGCCCTTCCTCCCGACAGTTCCGGAGGATTAGCCCAATCATATGTCCTTCAAAATGTTTGCGGATTAAACTGGGAACAAACTTCCGTAAAGGTAACTACACGCTATCCAACCCCTCCCGGTACAGGAATTCCTGCTACAGTTCCATTAACACTCAGTGCATGTTCTGTAGATTCGGTAGTAAAGGCATTTTTATATTTTAATGGTTCTTATCAAACGGCCTATGCTGCTAACCCTGCATCTGTTACTATTACTAACCCCACAGCCGGAGTTTTTAATTATTCAGCTGATTCCATAGGAACGGCAGGACCTAAATGCTGGAACGAAACAGGTACTATTGCATATCGCGTAGACGTTACAAGCTGTATAAGCGGTGGTGGAAATTATACTATCGATTTAAGCGGAACCGGAATTACTGCTTGGGCAATTGATGGAATTACGTTCGTGGTAATATATGTCGATAAAAGTGCTTCCTATAGCGGCAGTATTGTTTTGTATGATGGCCTTTTTACTACGAATGGGCCTGGCCACGGGCAGCATTTTTCCGGATTTGACGTATGTAATTCAACCCCTACCGGCCAGGCGTTTTGTATACTTGCCGATATGCAGGATAATGTGAGCCCAACCAATACGGAAACTTACAATGGCTCTACCGGTATATTTCCCAATTCGTTTTATAATTTTTGTACCGTCACCACACCTTTAACAGCGGGTCAAACCACCACTTACGATTCCGTTTATACCAATGATGGTGGCGATTGTTATTCCTGGGTACTTGCAGGGCTGTATTGGCAAAATACCAATTGCCAAACATGCACACCAACGGTTATTGCAACCAATACAGTTGGCATATCTCCCCCGAAAGATACTATTTGCCAGGGAGACAGTGTTCAATTGACTGCCTTTGGCGATAGTTCTTATATATGGGCACCTGCAACAGGTCTCAGTTGCACTAACTGCCCGAACCCGAAAGCTTCACCGAATGCTACTACAACATATACTGTGGTAGGGTATATCGGTTGTACTATAGGAAAAGATACGGTGCAGGTTGTAGTAAACCCCAAAGGTACATTATCCGTAAGTCCTTCAAGTGCGCAGATATGCCCCGGAGGGCATGTTCAGTTAACAGCCACAGGTGGAATTAATTATGTTTGGAGGCCGGCGCTCAGCTTATCCTGCAACACCTGCCCGAACCCTATTGCAAGCCCAACCGTAACAACTACCTATACGGTAGTATCTGGCACCAGCGGTTGCAGCGATTCAACAACCGTTACTATAACAGTAGGTGCGCCTGTTCCTTTTGTTTCAACCAGTGCCCCTACAATTTGTGAAGGAGCCAGCACAACACTTTTCGCCAGCGATGATTCAGCCTATATTTGGAGCCCGTCTTCCAGTTTAAGTTGTAGTATCTGTCCATCACCTACCGCTACTCCTACAGCAACCACAACATATACAGTGGTTGGGATTGCGCCCGGCGGATGTACTGATTCCACAACAATAACTATAACTGTAACCGCTACACCTACACTTTCAATAGTTCCAATGAATCCGGTTATTTGTAATGGAGGTTCCGTTATATTAACTGCTTCAGGTGCTACTAATTACAGGTGGACACCAACTGCAACTCTTTCCTGTAATACTTGCGCTAACCCTACGGCTTCGCCAACGGTAACAACTACATATACACTTATTGGTGGCACTTCCGGATGCAGGGATACGCTTACGGATACTGTTTATGTGGGCTCTACTGTGGCTGCCACAATTAAAGCAGTTCCTGATTCAGTTTGCGCCGGTGATACAGTTCTGTTAATTGGTTCGGGCGGTGGAAAATACACATGGAGTACAGGCCAGACAAATGACAGTATAAAAGTTGTGCCTGCAATTACAAAAACATATACACTTATTGTTTCCAATAATTCATGTGCTGATACCCTATCTTCCACTGTTAACGTTCTGGCTAAAACAACTGCTTCTATAAAAGCCGTGAATGATACCGTATGCCCGCATGGTATTACATCAATTACTATTACACCATCCGCAGGGCAGGTAACATATAAATGGAGTAACGGCGCGACAACCTCATCAATAAATGTGAGTGATACAATAACTACAACCTACACAGCCACGGTATACGGGCGTTGCGACACGGTAAAACTTACCAAAGAAGTAGTAGTAATACCGCTGGCAAACCCCGTAATTAAAGGGACTGCGTGGAAATGTTTTGGCGCGAAAGATACCCTGACTGTAAGCGGAGGAACTACCTTTGTTTGGAGTAATGGAAGCACCAAAACTTCGTATTTCACCGGGCCTATTAATGCGGATTCTACCATTACGCTTGTTGCTTTTAATGCATTGGGTTGCCCGGATACAACACATTTTACAATTACCGAAAGAACCAAGCCATCCATTAAGCCAATACCTCCAGCAGTATCATGCGGAGGAAGTCCGGTAACGCTTACCGCCAATGCAACAGGTACGGGCCCTTATACCTATTTATGGGAGCCTGGAGGAGCGACCAGCTCAAGCATTACGGTGAATGATACAATAAAAACAACGTATACGGTTATTGTATCTAACGGCTGTCCTAGTAGTGTTCAGACAACCATTTCGCCGGACCAGCCGAGCCTGAGTGCTTGTTGCGATAAGATTATATTGATTGGAAATGATACCACGATAATAGCCAGCGGCAAGGGAATAAAAACTTACTTATGGAGTCCATCCGGCAGCTTAAATTGTGATACCTGTTCTACGGTTATTGCCACTCCAACAGTAACTACAACCTACACGGTGATAGGAACCGATTCATTAGGATGCCAGTCAGAACGATTGGTAACTATAACAGTCGATATACCTTGTTTCAGTTTTACGGTACCGAACGTATTTACTCCAAATAATAAAGGTTCTCTGGGTTTAGATGATGTTTTTTATATAAAGACCACAAACCTGGATGCCTGGAACATATTGATATTTGACCGTTGGGGTAAAGAGATGTTCAAATCGACAGACCCGAACAGCTACTGGACAGGAACTACCGAAGGCGGAGGCAATGCACCGGATGGAGTGTATTATTACATAATCAATGCAACCTGCCAGGGTACTAACTATAAGAAGGATGGTTTCCTTCAGTTGATTCGATGATACTTTGAAGTTTTTTGATAAAATTATAGTTTCAAGCTATTCAACTGTAAAGTTAGTTCCTTTGTGTCTGTTTTTTATTATTTTTGTGTAAATATTAACTGATAGCGTATTCTAATAGCATGAAAATATTTACGTTCTTTTTTATCAGTTTTTTCTTTTTCACCATAAATATTTCAGGACAATCATGGAATTGGGCTAGAGAGAATACGGAACCTCCACATGGTGAAGGAGACCCTTTAGGCAACCATTGCGTTGCAGTAGATCATGCCGGGAATGTATATTCAACAGGATTGTCAGTTGATACTTTATTATTTGGAACCGATACTGTGTTTTCATACACCGGATTTGGAGCCTACCTGGTTAAATACGATTTTAACGGGAATGTAATGTGGGCAAAAGGAACGAAAGGAATTCCCAATCAATATGTCATATCTATGGGGCTCTCAACAGATGGGTTTTCCAATATATATGAAACAGGGTATTTTAACAATACAGCGATATTTGGAACAGATACATTGGTTAATGCAAATAGCAGTACCAGTCAAATGTACCTTGTTAAATACGATAATACCGGTAATGTATTATGGGCAAAAAAATCTTCTAATACAACAACTGCCACCAATTTTTGTGCCGGGAATGATGTTGCTTCAGATTTTTCAGGTAATGCATATGTAACCGGTACTTTTGATAGTACGGTAATCTTCGGGACAGATACCCTGAAATATTCAGGTGAAGGTAAACAGCAGGTATATATAGTAAAGTATGCCCCTAACGGTAATGTCCTTTGGGCAGCCCAGTCAACCGGAAGAGGTGTAAGCTACCTTCCGGTTTCTAATTCTATTGCATTAGACCATTCGGGGAATTCCTATATAACCGGGTGGTTTGATGATACTTTGAAATTTGGCGCCATTACATTGCATCCTACAATAGGCACTAACAATGCCTTTATAGCCAAATATGACAAAAACGGTAATGCCCTTTGGGCAAGACAATCGTTTAATAATTCTAGCAATTCTAATGCAAGGGGCGTTTCAGTCAGTGTAGATGCTTTAAGCAATGCCTATATTACCGGTAATTTTACAAAGTCAGTAACATTCGGTGCAGATACGGTAAGAAACCCTAAGGAAGATGTATTCTTTAACCGGTATGACAGTTCGGGTAATTTACGTTGGGCAAAGCAAGGAATTCCACTAAGCACAGGTACATGGACCGGATATTCCCTTGCCTGTGATACCTTGCCCTCCGGCGGTGGCTTTATCATAATGGATGGACAAGGTGCTCCACCTATTACATTAAAATACGGGGTGGATACATTTAGTTTGAATACCGCTTCCCATAGCGCCACCGTCCTGTTTCAATTTGATTCTTCAGGTAACGTAGTCTGTGGCTCAGTTTCCGGTGAGGGAGGAGAAGATGATAATGACGGCGTAGCGGTTGACCATGCGGGAAGGTATATATATATTGGTGGCGATTTATATGATACCACTATTTTTGGTGTTGATACATTGCCCTATGGAGTTGAAGCTCCATTTGTAGCACGCTGGAATCCCTGTTGCATTATTCCGATTCATGTTTCACCAATAGATACCACAATTTGTGCCGGAGATAGTGTAACCCTAACTGCCAGCGGGGCTGTAAATTATTATTGGTCACCCTCGCAGGGGTTAAATACTTCTTCCGACTCTTCTGTAATAACAAACACTACTGTTAGTACTGTTTATACTGTTGCAGGTAAAAGCCCCGGCTGCATAGGATTTGCAACTGTTACAGTTAACGTTAACCATACGTCTATTAACATAACCCCTCCCAATGACAGTCTGTGTAAAGGGCAATCAACTACACTAAACGGGAGTGGTGCATCAACTTATTCATGGTCCCCTTCAACAGGATTATCTTGCACTACTTGTAGTGTTACAAATGTTACTCCTGACTCTACCATTACATATAGTTTAGTGGGGATTGGGGCGAATGGTTGTAAAGATTCAAATAAAATAACCGTGTTTGTAAAACCGCAACCTACAGCAATTATTACTGCACTTCCATCTGATTCTACATGCCTTGGCGACAGTATCCAACTTACAGGCAGTGGCGGTACAAGCTATTTGTGGACACCCGGAAGTTTTACATCCGGTACCATTTGGGTAAAGCCTGTAGCAAATTCCACGTATTCCCTTTCCACATCTATCGGAACGTGCAGTTCTGATACCAGTATTCGTATTTTTATTAATCCCCCACCCATTATTTCTATTACTCCCGACACGGCAATTTGCACTGGTGGCGCAGTTACACTTGTAGCCACCGGAGGTGGAACTTATAAATGGAGTACTAATTCTACGGAAAGTTCTATAATGGTAATCCCTTTATCCACTACCACCTATACCGTGGGTGTAAGTAATGGATTTTGTGCAAAAGATACCGTCACCACCGTCACTGTTAATCCTGTACCTGTTGTAAGCATAACTCCCGACACGGCCATTTGCGCAGGGAAAGGAGTAACTCTTGCTGTAACCGGTGGTGGTACTTATTTATGGAGTAATACGTCTACATCAAGCACTATTTCTGTTATGCCTTCATCTAGCATAACATATACGGTGGCGGTTACTAGCAATGGTTGCAGTAAAGATACCGAAGTTACTGTTACCGTAGATTCATTGCCTGTAATTACCGTTACATCACCCAGGAATATATGTCCCGGTAAAACAATTACACTGCTGGCTACCGGGGGAGGGAAGTATCTTTGGAATACAGGAGCTACCACTGATTCTATCAATGTATCCCCAACATCAACTACCAGTTATTCCGTTACCGTTTCAAATGGATGTAAGGCCACCTCTTCTACCATAGTAACAGTAGAGAACCCGGAAATATATGCCTGCTGCGATACCGCAATATTTTCTGGGAACCCTGTAAGCCTTAATGCCAGCGGGGCAGATATTATACATTATCAATGGACTCCCTCAACGGGAATCAATTGCGATACATGCCCGGATATTATAGCTACGCCAACTGTTACTACTACATATACCGTGATTGGAACCGATAGCCTCGGATGCGAAACAGAGAGAATATTAACAGTTATGGTAGAGTTACCCTGCATCGGTTTAACGATACCAAATGTTTTTACTCCTGACAATGCAGGCTCTAACGGTGTAAACAGCATATTCTATATTAAAACTGAAAATCTTTCTGCATGGTCCATAATAATTTATGACCGCTGGGGCAAGGAGATGTTCATGTCGAGTAATCCAAGCCAATACTGGAACGGTAGCACGGAAGAAGGAAGCAAGGCGCCCGATGGAGTGTATTATTACATTATTAATGCCACCTGTCAGGGTACTGATTATAAGAAAGAAGGATTTGTTCAGTTGATTAGATAGAAGGGGCCTTGTAAAAAACATGTTTACTTTTTCGTATTTTTGAATATTCTTCATTCTTGATAAAAGTGAATAGGGTTTATACTTTTTTAGTCGGCATCTTTGTTTTTATGCTCGTTTTAAATAATAAAGCGCAGGGGCAGAGTGCTTGTAATTGCTGGCAAGAAAGGGATACCAGTTTTCATGTTGTACCGTTTGTGGGATATACCCCTCCGTATTACCGTAATGACGATGGTTCGTCTCAGGTAATAATCCTTCCTTTTAAGTTTTGTTTCTGGGGAAGACAACTGGATTCTGTTTTTATTAATAACAACGGGAACATTACATTTAATCAGGCACTGTCACAATTCTCGGCTGATACCTTTCCCTACAATAATAACATACCTATGATTGCCGCCTTTTGGGCTGACGTGGATACCAGACCCGGAAATCCGGCGTTCCCGTCGAGCGATGCGGTATATTATCAACTTACTTCCACTCATTTAATAGTTCAATGGGATAGCGTTGGTTTTGTAGGCCCGCTGTGGTGCAGCGGTAATCCTGCTTACGGGGATTATGATACTACAAACACCTTCCAAATAATTATAACCAACGGGAATGACCCCATACTTCCAAAAGGCAATAATGTGGAAATATGTTATAAAAATATGGGGTGGACCACAGGAGCAGATTCTCCTGCTCCCGATTGTTTAAGCCATGACCATGGTTTTGGCGGCGACCCTGCCAACGTGGGAGCAAATGAAGGTGATGGGATAAGGTCTTTACAAATTGGTTTGTTTGATACCGCAACCGCTGCCTACGTAGGGCAGTTTCCACCCGCACCACATTATGATGGGGTATATTGGCTTAACAACAGGTCATTTTTATTTAATTTATGCTCCGGTACCATTGCTCCACTTTTATCTGGCATCTCCGCCTGCGATACCTTTCGCATTTGTGAAGGCGATTCGGTTTTAATTCCTATTTACTTTCTTTCGCCCCTTCAGGGAGATTCTGTTTGGGCAAACCTTTCTCCGCCTTATTTATCCGGGTCGTCTATTTTTTCAAATACATCCGGACCCACCGATAGTTTGATTATAAAAGTTGTGGGTTCTCCGGCTAATTATGGATACCACGTTATCGATTTATATGGATATGATAATCAAACTCCGCATGATACCACATATGCTTCATTTGTAGTGGAAATCGATTCAGCGCCGCATATTCACTTATCTGTATTCAGAGATACTATATGCCTTGGCGACACTTCAACATTAACTGCCAGCGGAGGCAGAACTTATGTATGGAGCACGGGAGCAACAACTGCAACTGTTAAAGTAACGCCATCTGTTTCGCAAACATATACATTGGGTGTTTCGGATGGAGGTTGTATAAAAGATACAATGCTGAATGTAGTGGTTCTTCAAAAACCGGTCCCTTCTATACTCGCAAAGCCTGATACCATTTGTGCCAGAGATAGTGTATTGCTTATTGCAGGTGTTGCTGCTGGCGGAGGTTCATTCAAGTGGAGCACAGGACAGACAAAAGATAGTATTTGGGTGAATCCGGACATCACTAAAACATATAGCGTTACGGCATCAAACGGATATTGTTCCGATTCGGCAAATGTTTCGGTATTTGTTAAATCTGCCGGAAAAACAACGCTTACACATACTGCCGATACGCTTTGCCCGAATGCATCTGTTACACTTACAGCAAGCGGTGGAACTGCCTACCTTTGGAGCAATGGGGCTACTACCAGTGCAATTACAGTTAACCCCGATTCAACCACAACCTACACTGTTTATTCGACAGTAACTTGTGCGGTGGATTCAGTAAAACAAAAGGTGTTGATTATCCCTTTAGATAAACCAATAATAACCGGCAACAGCCTGAAATGTTTGGGAGCTAAAGACACTCTTACCGTTTCGGGTGGAGGAACTTATTTATGGCAAAACGGTACTTCCTCCTCCAAATATTATACCGGGAATATAGATGCCGATTCAACTATTGAAGTATACACTTTTAATTCGCTTGGTTGTAAAGATTCAGCGTACTTTACCATTAAAGTAAATCCGACACCAACGGTAACTATCAATCCTCCTGTTCAAACATGCGCAAATAGCCCGGTTGTGCTTACCGCCAATGCTACAAGCCCTTTGCCGGTAACGTATATATGGTCGCCAGGAGGAGAAACTTCGTCGAGTATAACTGTAGACGACAGCGTTGCTACAACCTACACCGTTTTAGTTTCCAACGGATGTGTAAAAGCCGTTACCACAACAGTTACTCCTGTTAGCCCAAACATAACAGCCTGCTGCGATAAAGTTATTTTAGCAGGTGATGATACTATACTGGGTTCATACGGAAAAAGCCTTGTGAGCTATGCATGGCAGCCCTCGGTGCTATGTTTAAATCCTTTATGCGATACTGTTAAAGTAACTCCAACAATAACTACCTCATATACCGTTACCGGCACCGATACGGCAGGCTGCCAGGTAGAACGGATAATAACTATTGAGGTTGAAACGCCTTGTTTTAATGTAACCGTTCCCAATGTATTTACGCCCAATAGTAAAGGTGGTCTTGGTTTGGATAATGTGTTTTACATTAAAGCGGTGAATATGGATTCATGGTCGATTATAATTTACGACCGTTGGGGCAAGGAGATGTTCAAATCGACCAACCCTGATAATTACTGGGCCGGAGATACAGAAGGAGGGGCAAATGCTCCCGATGGGGTTTATTACTACGTCATTACCGCAGTTTGTCAGGGAAACAACTATAAAAAGCAGGGGTTTTTGCAGTTAATACGTTAAATTGTCGGCATTGCAGTTTTTTTCCTTAGCTTTGAGTCGTTTACACTACCGTTCTATATACCAATTACCAACTAATACCAGCCAAATGAAAAACGGTTATTTAATTGCAGTATGTGTTCTATTCTTTTTGTCGGGTGGCGCATATGCGCAAAAGCCTGTAAATGCTAAGGGCAACTCATCTTCACAAGGGGTGAAAAATAAAAAAGATTACCATGTTAAATGGAAAACTACGCCTTTCGACCACCAGGTTTTTATTGCCAATAAAGGACAGTTTGACGGAGCCATTCCCGGGAATGATAAAATATTGTATGCGGCCCAATTAGGTAGTGTATGGGTATACTTTACAGCACATGGAATTGTTTACCAATACAAAGAATGGTAACTACTTACTTTATGGGACTAAATACGGATAAGTTATTGAATTAAAGAATACTTGCGTTTTTACGCCTTTTTACTCTTTTTAGGCTTTTCTGCCTTAATATCCGGTAATAGAGAGGCTTGTATGACTTCTAAGAATGTGCCTTTTACTGCTAACTTAGTGTCATACTTGTTTGCTCTCTTTTTCTTTTTGGCTTTCGGTTTTACCATAATGCAAATATAATTATTTTTGAATTATGGCAAAAAAACTTTCTATTGAAATAAGTAATGTAGATGAACTATGTGCTTATTATAGGGGACAAGTAATACACGATATAGTTTCCTTAGAAGACGCAATAGACTTCTATTTACTATGCTATTATTTCCGAGAAACAACGGGTACATTTCCCATCCCTACTATGCAATCTATTGAGGGATTTGATAATAGATTAAATGAATTTCGGGCTTTTTTCTTTTCAAGGCTTAATATGAATTTATCTCTAAAATTCGAGGCTTTGGCTCTTTTGATAGAAACCCATTGCAAAAAATATTTAACAGAAAATAAATTAACAGGAAGGGGTAAGAAAAGTCCAAATTTCATATCTACGATAAGGAGATTAATAGGGATGCGGAATGTGTTTGCGCATCTGAAATTAGATTGGGAAAATAGCGATTTAGAAACCGGAGAAATTCAATTATTTGTTCAAACTATAATTGGGAAGCAAATAAACAAACAGCCTGAAAAATTTGATTTTAAGAAATTAGATAAATTTAAGGGGGATTTTGAAAGTTCCTTTAAAATCCTTTGTGGAGTGGGTCAAGAATTATTAACAGTAACGGAAAATAACATATAAAGAGATGTTAAATTTCAGGGGTGTTCCCTACTTTAAAACATCTCTTTATAAATTGCAATAGGAAATTTCCCGTTGCAAAGATACGAATTATTATGCAGCATTTACAAGGTCTTTCCACGATAACCTACTTTCACTTTCTTGCAAGAATTTTTCAAATCTTTCTGCTCCGGTCAAATCCCTTGTATTGTAACGGGCGCAAAACTCATCCAAGTATCTATCTAAATGCTTTTTGCTTGTATAATGATAGATGCCATATAAGCCACGTTTTAAAACGCTCCAAAAGTTTTCTATTGTATTGGTATGAACTTCACCCTGGACGTATATTTTAAGATTATGCTGTATTGTTTTATGGCTATATCCTTTTAAATGTAATTGTCCATAAGCATACCATTCGTCCGTTAGCATATTAGAGCCTTTAGCAACGTGCTTTTCAATAATAGGGATAAGATGTTTTGCCCGTGCATCCGGCACAAGTTTAGCAATTACCTTACCATCCCGTTCCACTAATCCCAATACAACTGCCTTATCAGTTAACGACCTTCCGGCATTGGATTTTATCTTTTCCGCAGTAGTTCTGTAATCCTTTGGAGTTTTCTTATTAGCGTGTTTATTTTTCTCTCTGCCACCAATATATGTTTCGTCAATTTCCACGTTATTATTAAGCATTACAGGCTTTTTGTTCCTTAGCATTTCCCGTGTTCGGTGCAATAAAAACCATGCGGTCTTTTGGCTTATGTTTAAGTCTTTACTTAATTGCACGGAACTAATACCTTTTTTATGGGCTGTAATTAGGTAGATAGCTGCAAACCATGTACGCAAAGGGATATGAGACTGCTCAAATATTGTCCCTACGGTAACGGTAAACTTTTTAGCGCAAAGTTTTTCAGAGCATTTAAAGCCTCTATTTGTTTTGTAAGGTGCTTTAGTGCTTCCACAATGAGGACATACGGGAGAGCCGCCCCAGCGTTGTTGTTCGTAGAACTCTCTGCAAGTTTGCTCATCCTTAAAATGGTCTAAAAGTTCTATTACCGATTTGAAATTAAAAGTCATAGCGTTTAAATTTGATGCGGCAAAGGTAACATAATAAGTCCCACAAACTACCTAAATTTGAAAATAAATATTCACACTGAAATAATTATCTTTGTAAATGATAAAAGGGCAGGTCTCGTAAACCTACCCCCTTGCCATAGTCGCTAACGCTTTAAATTAACCGACCATGTTTTCAGAAGTAAATAGGAAAATAAAAGCACAAACGGATGCTTTTATGAAAAAAGTGAAAGAAGAATCCGAAAGAAGGGCGAAAATTCTGAATGAAACAGAATGTGATATATGCCATAAAAAAGCATATAATATCCAAGTCCATAAAGAATCAAAAAAAATAACTTGGGATGTTTGCCATCCGGAATTGGAAAGAAAAATTCAAAAATTGCTTGAGAATAAACAGTAATATATATCCATAGTATATCAGAGGTTTTAACTTTGGGTATTCTGTAAAATCCTTTTGGCATCCCTTGGATAATTTTGTTTCTCCAAAATTACACCATAAATAAACACAACCTAAAAATAGTTATTTTTTACTTTACTTCATCATTATTTGATATAATACTGACTTTTACCCTATCCCACAATGTAAGTAGTTACCCAAAGAATTTCCCTTGAAAGGGAAAGCATCTTCAGGAAAAGACCCGGATGAAAATTTGCCTCCTCCTGTGGTTCACACAATGCATTCTGACTGGGTAGCTGCCAATTCTTCCGTTACTTTGGAAAGCGCCGGTAAATTGAACTATTATTATACATATCCTAAAGGAAAAAGCGACTTTATTAAAACGGATATTTTCAAAAAAATAACCTATAAAGATATTTATCCGGGAATCGATTTGGAATATACTTTTCCCAATGGAAAGCAGGGAATAGAATATGCTATTATTTTACATCCGGGAGCTGATATTTCAAAAGTAAAACTGGAGTATTCCAATGCCGGTGGATTGAAAATTGATAAAGAAGGCAATGTGGTTTTCAACAGCAAAGTGGGCGAAATTACAGACCATGCCCCTGTTAGCTATTACAGCAGCGGTTCAGGGAGTATTGATGTTTCATATAAAGTAAGCGGGAATACAGAATCATTCAGTATTAATGAGAATTACGACAAAAGCAAAACACTGGTTATTGACCCTTGGAGTACCGACCCGCTCTATAGTTCGATATACGACAGGGCTTATGATATCGATTACGATTATAATGGCAATGTGTATGCCTTCGGAAGCTGGATGCCTTTGCAGTTGGAAAAGTTTAGCAGCACAGGCAGCCCGCTTTGGGTTTTTAATGCTACAGCCTTCGATACATATGGATATTATGGGGATGTTGCGGTAAACAGAAATTCAGGGACAGCCTATATTACGGAAGGTTTTAATAGTAGCGGGGCAAGGGCAATGAAAATTAATACCTTGGGAGCGCTGCTCGGAACATCTCCGGGAACTACTCAGCTTAATGAATTTTGGAGGGCTGTGTTCAACCCATGTTATGGTAACATTATTATTGGAGCGGGAGGAACGTCCGGCGATAATCAGGCTTGTATTTTAGATACGAACATGATTAGCGTTACGCCTGTAAATATTTTGAGTGCAACTACACCTTTCCATGACATAGTTCTTATTGCACCGGACCCATCCGGACTTGTCTGCTATATGGCTACAGCACAATCTGCTTCGCATCCAACCGTTTTTAATAATGTTATAGTTTCACTTCCTCTGCCTTCTCTTGCTCCCACAAACTATATTACTCCTGATAATTTTGGATTCCAGGAAAGTAATGTTCCCAGTTATGTTGCTTCCGGTAATGATGTAGCGAATGGGTATGATGGAATTGCTGTGAGTCCGAATTGGTTGTATATAACCAACAGCCTCACTTTAAAACGACTTTATAAAAACACGGGGACATTGGATGACAGTATAGCTGTTAGCAGTGTTATTTTATCCCAGAATAAACCGGATTGGGGCGGGTTGGCTGTAAGCCCATGCGACGATATTTTCCTGGGTTGTCAGGATACGGTTCGTGTTTACAATTCATCGATGCAGGTGGATACAACCATAAAACTTGCCAATACTATTTACGATTTGGTGTATGGTCAGAATAATTTATTGTATGCAGCCGGCGATTCATTTGTATGCGCCATTAACGTTCCTCCGCTTGCAAGCCTTATTTCTTCAGCCTCAGGCAATCCAAGTTCCTGTTCAGCATGTGACGGCAGAGCAACGGTTACAATTAATTGTGGCATTTCTCCTTTCCAATTCAGTTGGAGTAATGGCTCCACAAACCAAACAGATACCGGAATGTGTGCAGGTATTTATACCGTTAGGGTAACAGATGGTTCTTGTCCGCCCAGGTTTGATTCGGCCCAGGTAATAATTACCGGAAAAGTGGGATATGGAGTAACTGCAAGAGACACTAATCCAAACTGCGCTTTGTCTAAAGGAAATATTACAGCATATCCTACCGGTGGAATTCCTCCTTACACCTATAGTTGGAGCAATGGTGAGACTACCCAGAAAGATACAGGGCTTATTGCAGGTACGTACACCTGTATCGTATCCGATAGCGAGGGCTGTAGAACTTTTATAACGATTACACTTAAAAACCCGGTTACCCCAACTATTACAGTTGTGCCTGCGGTAGACAGCATATGCAATGGCGCCAGTGTTCCATTAACGGCAAGCGGCGTAAAAACATATAGCTGGACTCCGACTTCAGGTTTGACTTGCAATACTTGCCCGAATCCAACAGCCACGCCAACGGTAACAACTACATATACCGTTGTAGGGTTTGATTCCAATGGGTGCAATGCAGCAGCAACGGTTACTATAAAAGTGTATGCTGTACCTAAACCTGTAATTACAGGGAAAGATTCCGTATGCTCGGGATATTCGGATACATTAGTCGCCTCTGGCGGAAATAATTATTCGTGGAGTACGGGTGCAACAACCACTTCTATTGTGAAAGTGATTAGCAGTACGCAAACTTTTACGCTTACGTCCAATAATGGAGATTGTTTTCATGATACAACATTCACCGTTCATATAGTTTCTCCGGCTGCAGCTATCAGGCCATCCAAAGATTCTACCTGTGCAGGCGATACCGTGAAACTTACCGGAAGCGGCGGCTCAACTTATTTGTGGTCTAACCACAGCACCACGAGTGTAATTATTGTTAGCCCTACCGTACCTACTACCTACACCCTTTACGCTGCTTACGGTTCCTGCAGAGATTCGGCTACCGTAAAAATCGGAATAATAAAACCGCTTACAGCCACAATAAATTCAAATGTCGATTCTGTTTGCCCGAATAGCCCTGTCGTAATATCTGCTAATATTACTGGAGGTACAGGAACATACAAATGGAGCACCGGAGCTACCACCTCGTCAATAAATGTAAGCGATACAGTTTCTACCACCTACACGGCAACTGTTTACGGCAAATGCGATACCTTGCATTTACCTTACACGGTAAAAGTAGTTCCGCTTCCAAAGCCCGTAATTAAAGGAACTGCATGGAAATGTTTAGGTAAAACGGATACTTTATTTGCCAGCGGAGGAACAACCTATTTGTGGAGCAACGGTTCTACTGGTACAAAGTATATTACCAAAAACATTGATGCTGATTCAACCATTACTTTGATTGCCTTTAATTCTCTGGGTTGTGCTGATACAACTACTTTTACAATTACATTAAGGGCTGCACCTAAAGTTACTGTAAATCCTCCAAGTTTAACTTGTGCCAACCAACCTGTGGTGCTTACTGCAAATGCCACAGGTACGGGGTCTCTTACTTATTTGTGGGAGCCTGGCGGAGAAACATCTTCCAGCATAACGGTAACAGACAGTGTGTCTACAACCTATACGCTTACGGTATCTGATGGCTGCACTACTTTTAAAACAACTACTATAACTCCTGTCAGTCCTCCGCTTGCGGCTTGCTGCGATAAAGTTATATTGCAAGGGAATGATACCATTATAGGAGCTTTTGGCAAGACCTTGGCTTCCTACACATGGGCACCGCCTGTAACTTGTTTAAACCCTCCGTGGTGCGATACGGTAAAAGTAACACCCACAGTTACCACCACATACACTGTTACCGGAACCGATTCGGTAGGCTGCCAGGTAGAGAGGCTTGTTACAATTATAGTGGATGTGCCATGCTTTAACTTTTTTGTGCCGAACGTATTTACGCCAAATAATAAAGGCTCATTGGGATTGGATAATGTATTCTACATAAAAACGGAAAACATGAGTGCCTGGTCTATAATAATTTATGACCGCTGGGGCAAGGAGATGTTCAACTCGACCGACCCTAACAGTTACTGGACAGGAACTACCGAAGGCGGAGGCAATGCACCGGATGGAGTATATTATTATATAGTTACAGGTACGTGCCAGGGTAATACATATAAGAGGGATGGTTTCCTGCAATTGATAAGGTAAGAAGAATAATTGTACGAAGGAACCCCTTTGGTAAAATAAAAAAATGGAAGATTAATAATCTTCCATTTTTTTATTTAAGGAAAGTCTCAGCCATGATAAGTATGTGCCGGTAACGTATATTTGCATTTTAATGTATTTATTCCTCTTGCAAACGTGAGAATAACCGATATCATACACGCCACAATTGCCAACAAATGCCCCCGGTGCGATGTTGGGCAGGTATTTGAAAACAATAACCCGTATAGTTTAAAGAATGGCTTGCGGATGAATAAGCATTGCCCGCATTGCAACTTAAAATTCGAGCGCGAAGTAGGTTATTTTTATGGAGCCATGTATGTATCATATGGGTTGCAAACCGCGCTTATAACCTTATTATATACGGTTAATATGTTTTGGTGGGACTTTTCTCCCGCTGTGCTCGTATTCATTATTCTTACCTTGGTTTTTGCACTTTTCCCGGTAACTTTCCGATGGTCGAGAATTATTTGGATTGCCAGTTTTACCAGAAAAGTACTCAGTTGACAGCGTACCGTTGTCGGTGAAATAGCCGGATTTATTTTACTTTTGCTCTCATAAGTATTAAATGACTACTGATAACTGGCCAATGACAACTTTATAGAACATGATAGAATTATCCTACATACGCCGCAGCCCGGAAGAAGTAATTTCCCGTCTGGCAATTAAAAATTTTGATGCGAAACCCGTCATCGATGAAATACTTGCCATTGACGAAAAACGCCGTTCCACTCAGACAAATCTCGATGGAATTTTGGCTCAACTTAATAAAGCATCCAAAGAAATTGGTGAATTATATAAGGCAGGGAAAAAGGCTGAGGCAGATGCGCTAAAAGCTAATACCACCCAATGGAAAGAAGATATTACATTGCTTGAAGCAGAAACAAAAAAGATAGAAACAGAACTGCATACAAAAGCCGTTTTGCTTCCGAATATGCCGCATTCCAGCGTACCTAACGGGAAAACACCTGAAGATAATGAGGTTTTTCATACGGAAGGTGCAATTCCTGAACTTGGGGAAAATGCGTTGCCGCATTGGGACCTGGCTAAAAAGTATGACATTATTGATTTTGAATTGGGTGTAAAAATTTCAGGCGCCGGATTTCCCGTATATAAAGGAAAAGGCGCCAAACTACAGAGGGCGCTTATAAATTACTTTCTTGATAAAGCCCATGAGGCAGGCTACTTGGAAATTGAGCCTCCTATTTTAATTAATGAGGATAGCGGTTTTGGTACAGGCCAATTGCCTGATAAAGAAGGACAGATGTATTTTGTAGGGGAAGATAAATTATACCTCATTCCGACCGCCGAGGTTCCTATTACCAATATCTATCGCGATATGGTTGTAGATGCTTCCACATTGCCCATAAAAAATTGCGGATACACACCTTGTTTCCGCCGTGAGGCCGGTTCGTATGGAAAGGATGTGCGTGGGCTTAACCGTTTACACCAGTTTGACAAGGTAGAAATAGTTCAGATTCGTATGCCGGAAGAATCTTACAAAGCATTGGAAGAAATGCGTGATTATGTGGCAGGCTTGCTAAGGAGTTTAAATCTGCCTTTTCGTATTTTAAAACTTTGCGGAGGAGATATGAGTTTTGCTTCTGCCTTAACATTCGATATGGAAGTTTATTCGGCAGCACAAAAGCGTTGGCTGGAAGTCAGCTCCGTTTCCAATTTTGAAACATTCCAAAGCAACCGCATGAAACTGCGCTACAAAAAAGATAAAGATAAACCTGCGCTGGCACATACGTTAAACGGAAGTGCCTTAGCATTGCCGCGAATTGTAGCTTCCCTGCTCGAGAACAATCAGGATGATAAAGGCGTTAGAATTCCGGAGGTACTAATACCGTATACCAAGTTTGATTATATCAGTTGATTTTTCAGAAAATAACATAATTTTGCATCAAATAAAACACCTTTAACTATGAGAAAAATAACATTTATGGCAGGTTTGGCTACCATTGGATTGGCTGCTATGTCATTTATTGCACCGAAGCTTTCAACCGACACTAATTTTGAAGGAGTAATCACATATTCCGTTACGGTGGATAACCCGCAATATGCAGCCATGATGCAGGGCAGCAGTATGAAAATATATCTGAAAGGAGAAAAGGAAAAATCTGTTTCCGATATGGGAATGATGAAAATTACAAGTTACAGCGACCACACATCAACGGATAAGCCTATCGTTATTGAAGAAATGGGCGGCAACAAATACCAGGTTAAGCGCGACGATGCAAAAGATGATGATAAGGCCCCCGATTTTAAATATGTTGATGGAACTAAAGAAATAGCCGGCTACACATGCCACAAAGCACAAATAACCTCTGTTGATGCGCAGGGACAATCTATTACTTCGGATATATATTATGCAGACGGCATTATTTCCGGGCCGGTAAAAAGCGGTGAATTTAAAGGCTTGAAAGGCTTTCCGCTCGAATTTACCATCAGGAGGTCGGGAATGGGTATATTAATGTCGGCTACCAATGTGAAAAAACAATCTGTTTCCGATGACACATTTATAGCGCCTAAAGGCTATAAGCTGATGACACAGGAAGAAATTTTCCAGGATGCCCAGAAAAATATGGGCGGAGGCAATTAGGCCGGAACCCGACTGGAAATAAAAAAACCTGAAGCAAAATTAAAAATGCTTCAGGTTTTTTTATTGAAGTTGATTAACTAAATCAGGACTTCTTGGTGGCTTTGTTCTTTTCTTCAAACTGCTTAATGATTTCATCGTAGCTTTTACCAAGAATAGACAATGCTGCGCGAGACTGGGAAGCCAAACTGTCATGCGGATATTTGTCGATTACCATTTGATACATGGCACGCGCTTTAGCGGTATCTTTTAATTTATCATCATAAATAAAGCCGCGAATAAAAATGCAATCGGCCGCTCTTTTAAAGGTTGGATATTTTACATTAACAGAATCATATAAGTTAACAGCGCGCTGATACTGATTTAAGCTCATAGATATGTTGGCAGCATCGAATAGGCACATGGGAGCCATGGTATCATTGGGGAAATTGTTGGCAAATTTTAAATAGGTAGATACAGCCTGGTTATAGACAACCGGGTCGGGGCTAATAGTAGCTTTTAGTTTAGCTTCCATTGCTTTAATGGAATTTAAGCACGATTGCTTTAAGGTGTCAGAATTTCCGGCAGTGCCTTTGGTCCCGCCGCCACAACTGGAAAAACCAATGGTTGAAAGTCCGCAGCTAAGGACTAAAAAGACCTTTCGGCTGACCACTGGCCACTGATTATTAATTACTGATAACTTTTTCATAATCTATTTTTTAAAAGGGAATTTCATTCTGTATTTCACATCCACAATTCCTTTGGAAATGTCGGTTAGTTTGCGTTTTAACAAGCGTTTGCGCAAGGGGTTTATGCGGTCAGTAAAAAGAACCCCTTCGATATGGTCGTATTCATGCTGGATAATGCGCGCCTTTATCCCGCTATATTCTTCTTCATGTTGCACAAAATTTTCATCCACATACCGGATTCTCAAGTTCGGCTTCCTTTCAACATCTTCCCGAATGGTTGGGATACTCAGGCATCCTTCATTAAATTTCCATTCCGAGCCGTCTTCTTTCAATATTTGCGCATTAATGAATATCTTCTTAAAATTTTTAAGGCCTTCCTCATCTTCTTCCTCCTCGTCATCATCATCACTTTTAACATAGGGAGAGCCATCAATAATAAACAAACGAATGGATACCCCAACCTGAGGAGCGGCAAGCCCAACACCCAAAGCAACATTCATGGTTTCAAACATGTTTGCAATTAAAGTGGAAAGCCCCGGATAATCCTTCGTAATATCCACCGCTTTCTTTTTCAAAACAGGGTCGCCATATGCAACAATAGGTAATATCATAGTTAAAAAGGCCAAAATTAATAAGTAATTTGAAATCTAAGTTAAATGGGTGCAGGAAGATTGCCTCCTTTTTTCATTTCCATAAATGATTGTAGGATAATAGCAGCGCTAACCATATCTATGGTGCCCTTATTACGTCGGTCCATCTTTTTCACTCCGCCAGCTATCATAGCCTGAAATGCCATTTTTGAAGTGAAGCGTTCATCAATCCGGTATATGGTCAAATCAGGATGCTTTATTTTCAGTTTTTTAATAAATTCATTAATGGAAGCTGCGCTTTCCGATGGTGTGTTATCAAGATTCTTAGGTTCGCCAACTACAGCACATTCCACTTTTTCTTTTATTAAATAATCGTTAAGAAATTTGAAAATCTCCTGCGTGTTAACGGTAGTGAGTCCTGACGCAATAATTTGTTCCGTATCGGTAACGGCAATTCCTGTGCGTTTTGTCCCGTAATCTATGGCGAGTATCCTTTTCATGGAAATGCAAAGTTAACATTAGCTGGGAGAGGCATTGATTTCCTATCTTTGTCATTATAAATATAACGGTATGAGCGAAGAAATGGAAATTATTAATAGGGTTTGGGAAAACAGGGAGTTGCTGAAGGATTTTGAACCTAAAAGTACCATATTAAGCGTTATAGACATGCTGGACAGAGGCTTATTGCGTGTTGCAGAACCAACAGGAAGTGAATGGAAGGTTAATGAATGGGTGAAGAAAGCAATTTTGCTTTATTTTATGACTCAGACCTCCCGAAAGATTGAAGCAGGGGAAATAGAGTTTTTTGATAAGATACCGCTTAAAAAGGATTATGCCGACAGAGGCGTTCGGGTTGCCCCGCATGGCATTGCCAGGTATGGTTCATATCTGGCCCCGGGTGTTATCATGATGCCTTCCTATGTAAATATTGGCGCGTATGTAGATACAGGTACTATGATTGATACCTGGGCCACCGTAGGTTCATGTGCGCAAATTGGTAAAAATGTGCATTTAAGCGGAGGGGTTGGAATAGGAGGGGTGCTGGAACCACCGCAAGCTGCACCCGTAATTATTGAAGATAACTGTTTTGTAGGTTCCCGTTGTATAGTAGTGGAAGGTGTGCGCGTTGAAAAAGAAGCCGTGTTGGGTGCAAATGTAGTGCTTACCCAATCTACCAAAATAATAGATGTTAGCGGCGATACCCCCATTGAATATAAGGGAGTGGTCCCGGCACGCTCGGTAGTAATTCCGGGGTCATATGAAAAGAAATTTCCGGCAGGGAATTATCATGTTAACTGCGCATTGATAATAGGTAAGCGCAAAGAAAGTACCGATACAAAAACATCGTTAAATGATGTGTTGAGGGATTACCATGTCCCGGTTTAAAAACTAAATTTTGGATGAAAGTATCTCCCCAGCAAAATAAGCCTGCAAAGGAAAAAAGAACAGGCCATGTTTTATTATGGGCTTTGCCTTTGGGTATCGTTATTGTTACGTTTTTATGTTATCATTATTCCATTCATAACGAGTTTACAAATTGGGATGATACCCGCCTTGTTCCTCAAAATATTTTTATAAAATCATTTTCAGCGGCCAACCTTAAGAAGATGTTGTTTTATGATATAACAGGCGATTATCATTTTCCGCTGACGATGATATCATATGCCATTAATTACCATTTTTCCGGAATAACGCCACAGTCCTATTATGTAACCAACATTGTTATCCATTTAATGGATTGTTGCCTCATGTTTTTCCTTGCCTTAAAGCTATTCGATGCTATAGAAAAGCAAGGATATTTTTCCCTTCAAAACTCGAAATTTAAAATTCAAAACTATAAGATATGGTTGGCGTTTTTCTGCACATTGGCATATGCAATCCATCCTATGCATGTGGAATCCGTTTCATGGATTTCGGATAGAAAAGATGTGTTATACGCCTTTTTCTATTTCGCCGGTATGATAGTCTATATCCATTATCTGGAAGTTAAAACGGGAAAATATAAGTGGTTGTTTTTGGTGTTTGTGTGTTTTATTCTTTCCTTACTTTCCAAGCCTATTGCAGGTGTGTTCCCATTTTCATTGCTGGCATTAGATTTTTTGCTGAAAAGGGATTTAAGGGATTCCATCCAGAAAATTTTATGGGAAAAGGTCCCTTTCATAACCGTTTTTGTTTTGTCTGCCGCGTTGACTTATTTTTCGGCGAAGGCCTCGGGTGCTGTGCAGGAACATCAAGTTTATAATTTATTTCAGCGCTTTCTTTTTGCCTCCTACGGGTTCTATATGTATGTTGTTAAGGCGTTTATTCCTTACCCGCAAAGCGCATATTACCCATATCCGGAGTTTACAAATGCTTCGGGCGGATTGCCGGTTTTATTTTATTTTTCTCCACTTATTGCTTTACTGGTTGCTGGTATTCCCTTATATCTTTCATGGCGCTCGGGTAAAAATGATTTCAGAATTGTGTTTTTCGGTGTCAGTTTTTATTTTTTCAATATGGTTATGGTTTCCCAAATTATTGGCTCAGGGCCGAATATTATGGCAGACCGATATAGTTACGTATCCTATTTTGGAGTATTCTTTCCCTTAGCGTATTTTATTTATAAAGTTATTCTGAAAGGAGAATTATTCAGGATAATAACAGTGGTTTTTGTATCTGTTTACATGCTTTTGTTCGCTTTCCTTTGTTACGAAAGAACATTGGTATGGCATAATTCAGAAACCCTGTGGACTGATGTAATAAAGCAATATCCGCACCGCATAATTAAAGCCTATAATAATTTGGGTAACTATTATTTCGAGCACCGGAATTTGGACAAGGCTTATGATAATTATAAAGAAGCTATCGATTTGCAAACCGGCGACCCGCAGGTATATTGCAACATGGGCAGCCTGCTGGGCGCAAAAAAGGAGTATAAATTATCGCTGGCTTACTATGCGGAAGCAATAAAGATTGACAGTAACGACCCGAATAATTATCTCGACAGGGCTATTACGTATTCGGCCATGGGCCAATATGACCTTGCCGTTAAAGATTATAGTCACTCATTCCATATCAATCCGAATTCAGAAATCCTGATGCGGAACATTGCATTTACCTATTTAAATGCTCACCAGTTCGACAGTTCCATAAACTACTATAACAAGGCAATAGAAATCAATCCGGCAAATCCGGGTTATTACCACTACAGAGGAGTAGCTGAGTTTGACAAAGGAGATGCAAAAAATGCAATGGATGATTTTGTACACAATCTTCAAATTGCACCACACGATTCGGAATGTATGTTTTATATATCGATAGCATATAACCGTGCCGGCGATTTTAAAAGCGCATATAAATATGCCGAACTGGCACAAAGTGCGCAATATGATGTTCCTGCCGAATACATTAAACTGCTTAAAGCAAGACTGAATATTCCCTAAAAAAAGAAAACGCATATTTTCGGGGAAAATGTAAATTCGCAGGCTGAATGAGTGGTAAAAACCAGAAATATAACAAGCCTTCAGGCAAAACAACTCAAAAAGGTGCCCAACCGGTTCCAAAAGTGAAGGTTGCCATTCTGCCTGAATATCCGGTATGGCTCAACTATGCTTTGCTGGGCGGTATTTTGATAATAACCTACTGGTGCTACCACCTTACCCTGCATAATCAATTTACAAATTGGGATGACGGTTTATATATCTACGAAAACGCCTACATAAAAAACCTGTCTGCTAATCTGCATAGCATATTAATGACATCGGCCGGTATAGCATATTACCATCCGCTTACAATGCTTACTATCGCTCTTAATTATAAGTATTCAGGCTTGAGCCCCGAGTCTTATTATGTTGTGAATATTTTATTGCATTTAATTAACACCGGATTGATTTTCTATCTCTCTGTTATTATCCTGAATGCCATGGTGAAAAAAGGCTATGGAAAAATTCAGGGCATTCCTTATCTGGCCGGATTATGTGCCCTCTGGCACGGCATTCACCCCATGCATGTGGAATCTGTATCTTGGATTGCCGAACGCAAGGATGTGCTTTATTTGGTTTTCTACCTGCTCGGTATGATAATGTATGTACGCTATATTATGGAAGGCAAAACCATTCAAATGGTATCGGTAATTTTGTTTTTTGCATTGGCACTTGTATCAAAGCCTTTAGCCGTTGTTTTCCCGCTTTCACTTTTTGCACTGGATATTTTACTGAAAAGAGACAAACAGTTTGAACCCAAAGAAGGAAGCCTGATTTCAAAACTATTTATAGTTGGCTGGAAACTGGTAATAAATAAAATACCATTTTTAATTGTCTCATTCTGCTTTGGTATATATACGTTCATATTACAGAAGGAAAGCGGCTCTATTACCTCTTCCACCGTATTTACAATGCTTCAGCATATCTCCTTTGCGGGTGTAAACTACCTGATGTATATCGGTAAGTTGTTTGCACCTTTTCATCTTTGTTCATTCTATCCCTATCCTGAACTGACCGAAGCAAATAACCTGCCATATTATTTTTACCTGGCCCCTTTAGTAGCTGTGTTGCTTACGGTTTCGGTTTTTTATTTTGCCTACAAACAGGGCGAAAACTTTTTCAGGGTTGTGTTATTTGGTTTTGGATATTACTTCTTCAATGTATTATTCATTTTGCAGATTGTTTCTTCAGGCCCGTCTATTATGGCCGACCGTTACAGCTATGCTTCTTATGTCGGGTTTGTGTTTATGCTCGTTTTTCTTGCCTATTATTTAATGAATAAAGTGCCTGCCTTAAAAACACCGGTGATTATATTTTTGGTGGCCTATTCATGCATGTATGCATACTTATGCGAGGCACGTACAGAGGTTTGGCACAGCACTAAAACATTGTGGATGGATGTTATTAAAAAGTACCCTGCAACTATCGATACGGTTTATAATCCCGGCCATTCGCAATATGTAATACATGTCCATCAGGGGGTAGAAACGGCATATAAAAACTTAGGCAATTATTATGTGCAGGATAAAACTCCACCCGATTACGACAGCGCCTATATGAATTATGTGGTATTGGAGAATATAAAAAGCAAAGATGCCGGGGTTTACAGCAATCTCGGAAATATTTGGGCAATACGAAATAATTATAAAAAATCGTTGGAGGAGTATACCAAATCTTTATCGCTTGACAGTAAGAATTTCGACACTTACCTCGACCGGGCTATTACCTATTCCCGTATGGGTTTTAACGATAGCGCCATGCGCGATTACAACCATGCCTTTCACATGGATTCCACGAACCAAAAATTGCTTGAAAACCGAGGCTATACCTATTTGGATGGAGTGAAGGATTACCCTGCCGCAGTTGCCGATTACAACCGCCTTATTGCTATCGACCCCAATAACCACGATTACTATTTTAAACGTGGAATAGCTGAATTTAATATGGGCAAAATGAAGGAATCTATCGATGATTTTATGCGGGAGATAAATGCCAATCCGAAAAATAATGGTTGCTTGTTTGATTTATCGCTTGCCTATAAAGCGCAGAAACAGTATTCGAAGGCGATAGAATATGCCCAACGGGCGCAGCAATATGGGTTTAAACTGGCCGACACCTATTTGCCGGAACTGCAAAAATTGGCAAAATCAGGAGGGTAATAGTTTTTAAATGACGATGAATAATCAGAAGAAAAATATTCCTAAAAGAGCTAATCCAACGGCTGCAAAACCAAGAGAACAGGTTCAGGTTAAGCAATCTTCTATGAATAGCCGCGACATGAATCTCATGCTGCTTGCAGGTGTTTCCATTATTACCTTTATTTGTTTTCACTATACGCTCCACAACCAGTTTCTTAATTGGGACGACTGGATTTATGTTACTAAAGATAAATATATCACTTCTTTCTCTGCGTCTAATGTCTATAATATGTTGTTTCACGACATTACGCTGAACTATTATCATCCGCTTACCATGCTTACCTATGCGGCGAACTACCAATTCTCGCAACTTAACCCGGAAGGTTATTATTTCACACAAGTGCTGCTGCATATTTTAAATGCAATCATCATATTCTTTTTTACTAAAACCTTAATGGATGCCATGATTAAGGTGGGCTATAAAACGATTAGGGCTATTCCCTGGCTGGTGGCTGTCGGTTCGCTGATTCATGGTATACATCCTATGCATGTGGAATCAGTGGCATGGGTTGCCGAGCGTAAGGACGTAATGTATTCCGTTTTCTATTTCCTTGGGCTTATCATGTACGTGCGATATACCGAAGGTGCCAAATTCAGATGGATGCTTTACCTGAATATAGCATTGGCGCTTGGTTGCGTCTGGGGGATTTTCGGTTTGAAAGAATTTACGCTTGATTTTGCCCTTAAAAGCCATAACTATTCCGTTTGGATACCGATGATATTTATTGTCTTTTTAGTTCTGCTTTCAGGGGCTATTCTGGCGGAAGCTAAATTCAAGAAATTTAGAATCGAACTTTTTTATGTGCTGGAGTTTTTCCTGCTGTCACTATTTTCTAAACCGATGGCGGTATCTTTTCCGCTCTCTATTTTAGCTGTTGATTTATTATTAAAGCGCGACCTGATGTTCATGCCCAAAACTGGGTCATGGCTGGTAAGGGAAACAAAAGCTTTGTTTAAACTGGGCCTTGAAAAATGGGCGTTTTGGATAATTTGTTTTTTATCGGGTTTGCAATCCATTATACTCGAAATAGGGCATAACACAGTCGTTTTCACGCATGGATATTCTGTAATTCAAAAACTGCTCATATCGAGTTATGCATTTACTATGTACACGGTCGATGCTTTCGTTCCTTCTAACCTATGTGGGTATTATCCTTATCCGGGGCTTACAAGCGACCACTTCCTACCCACGTTCTATTATGCCGCTCCCTTTTGTGCCCTTGCAATTATCGCTATTCCGCTTATACTAACCCGCAAAAACAATGACCTCTTCAGGGTTGCCTTATTCAGCATCGGGTTTTACTTTGCCAATCTGGTTTTCATTTTGCAATTCCTTTCGGCCGGAACTACCATCATGTCCGACAGGTATAGTTATGTCTCTTATTTCGGGTTGATATTTCTGCTTGTTTACATGGCTCACTGGCTATGGTACAAAAACAAAAGTTACCATGTTGCCATACAAGGCGGGCTGGGACTTATTTGTGCAACGTTTGGCTACATGTGCTATGAACGAACATTGGTATGGCACAACCCCGAAACTTTTTGGGGCGATATAATAGTAAAGAGTCATGAAACCTCGCAGTTACCTTATTTAAACTTGGGCGACTACCTTGCCGACAGCGGCAAATATGATAAAGCATATGTTCCTTATGCTACGTTGATACGGTTGCATACCGACCAAGCCGGAGTTTACCGCAACATGGGCAATATTTACGGTATGCGCAAGCAAATCGATTCTGCCCTATACTGTTTTGCTATGGCCATTAAATATGACAGTACCGATGCCACCATTTATAACAACCTTGGTGTAACGTATGCCAATCTTGGGAAATTCGATATTGCCCTGGCTAATTTCAGAAAGGCATACAAATTGGATACCACACAAGATGGGGTATTAATGGAAGTTGCCCGTACCGAAATGCAGGTGGGTCAATTAAATGATGCTGTTATCCATTATGGAAAGCTTATTCAGAAACTACCTAAGGACCCATCTAATTATATGATGCAGGGCAACTGCTTCCTTAATGGCGGCAATGCGGAAATGGCTGTAAAAGATTATTTGAAGGTATTGGAGTTTCAGCCAAACAATGGAGAGTGTATGTTTAATCTTTCTACTGCGTATGATAAACTTCACCGCGAATCGGATGCATTGAAGTATGCTTTGATGGCTAATCAGAATAAATCTCCTGTTCCGGCTGAGTATTTGGCAAGACTGCAAAGAGCCACTCGTTAATGAAATACGTCATTGCGAGGAACGAAGCAATCTTACCTTATATGATTAATATTTAAGAGTCGATGTTTGATGAAGTAAAACAATCCATTCGTGTTTTAAAGCAAGGAGGAACCATCCTTTATCCTACCGATACCATTTGGGGTATTGGCTGCGATGCTACCCATGAGGCGGCTGTTAGCCGTGTGTTTGAAATAAAAAACCGTCCGTCCTCCAAGTCGATGATAATATTGGTTTCCGAAATTTCAATGCTCGAATTT
>CAIWVW010000058.1 GCA_903916255.1 uncultured Bacteroidota bacterium | reverse complement strand
TCAGTACAAAGTTGGAGTTCCGGTAGGAGTAGTAAGAAAGTATGATAAAGGTGGGATATTAAATAGTGAAACCCCTTACAAAGATGGCAAAGCCAACGGTATAGAAATACAATATGATGAGGCAGGTAATGTATTTGGAAAAACTCCTTATGTTAATGGACTAAGAAATGGTGTGCGCGAGGAGTACTGGGAAAACGGCAAGTTATTGTCGGAATGCCCTTATATAGATGGCAAAATTAACGGAGTGTATGTTGGATACACCCGGAGTGGCGAAATACTGGAGGAAATAACCTATAAAAATGGCAAGGAAAATGGAAGTTACAAGATATATCAGTCGAACGGAAATTTAATGTCTGATGCGGAATTTAAAAATGGAAAGATTATCCATAGAAAAGATTACGATTTACTCGGGAACCTGGAAGGGGAATGGGACTATAGCGATAGCCTAATAACAAGGCACTATGATGCCAGCGGCAATGAAATTAAATAAGTGCATGCTTCTCTGTGAAACTCTGTTACCTCTGCGCCCTCTGTGTTAAAATGTTCGCTTTTCCCAATAAATCGTATTTTTATAAAATGAAAATAAAACTATCCACAGTATTCATTGTTGCCTGCACCCTTTTGGTGTTGCCTGCTTTCGCCCAACAAAGCCCCGATACCAATGGCTTCACCCATAAAGCCGAAGCCCAAAATTTATTGCAAGGCATGACTCGCGAAGGCAAATGGGTTTTGTATTTAGACAGCGATATGCACGCCACTCCCGATACCAATGCGCCATATTACAGCCTGGTTCTTTTTAAAGAGGGTAAAGCCCAGGGCCGGGGCCGCACCTATTACAAAAGTGGCAAAATATACTTTACTGTTTTTTATGATAATGGAAAGAAAAGCGGTTCGGAGAGTATGTTATATGAAGATGGCAAACTGAAAGGAACTGCTGCTTTTAAAGATGATAAGCAAAACGGGGTAACCAAAATGTATTATAAAAATGGACAACTGAAAGGCGAATACCCTTTTGAGGAGGACAAACAAAACGGTGTTGCCAAGGAATATTATCCGAGTGGTAAAATTAAGGGGGAGTTCCCATATAAAGATAGCAGGCAGGACGGGCTGGAAAAAGATTATTATGAAAGCAGCGTAGTAAAAGGCGAATATCCTTTTAAAGATGGAAAACGAAACGGTACCCTCCGGGAATTTTATGAAAGCGGCCTGCTGAAAGACGAATACAACTGTGTTGACGACAAAAAAAATGGAATGTATAAAGAATATTATCCGGAAGGTAAACTACAGATGGAGGTGCAATTCAACAATGGCGTTCCCGGGACTCCTGTTGCCTACGATAAAAACGGGAATAAACTGGGTAAATAGGGGTTCATTTTACGTTTTTCCAAAAGATTGCAATACATTTTTCCCTGCTCATAATAATATAGTGGTTGCTCCGTTATAAGTGCATCATAAAAATGTAAAATTCATGCAAAAGAATTATAAGAAATGTTACTTTTGAGCCTAACCATGAGAATGAAACAAATTGTAACATTTACGCTTATATTTTGTTGCTTCGTGTTTATTGTTGCGGCTCAGCAAGGCTTTACAAGTAAAGCCGAGGCTAAGAACCAAATGGTAAACGGCCTTAAAGAAGGCAAATGGGTAGAATACCTTGACGTGGGAAGTGTTGTAACTAAAGATACCAATGTTCCCTATTACCGATTAACAGTTTACAAAGCGGGCAAGCCTTTTGGCATTGTGCGTGAATACAAAAAAGGCGGGAAAATAGCACGTGAAATACCTTACATGGACGGGAAAATAAACGGCGTGGAAAAATGGTTTTATGACAATGGTGCATTGTGGCTCGAAATTCCCTTTACCAATAACACTATCAATGGAGTGCAAAAAGCTTACTTTGAAGATGGAAAACTTAATTGGGAAACCCCTTACAGCGGTGGAATAAAAAATGGAATTGGCAAAGAATACTATCCCGGAGGTAAACTGAAAAGCGAAACGATATACACGAGCGATGTGGCTGGAGTGACAAGAAACTATGACGAAAACGGCAAAGAAATTAAGTAATTACATGAAGCCCCTCCTGTTTATTCTATGCCTGTTGGCATATGCCATTAATACGAATGCCCAGCAAGACCTTTCAGACAGCGGCTTTACCAATAAGGCAGAAGCCAAAAACTTAAAAAAAGATACCCTTAAGGAAGGCAAATGGTTCGAGTATAAAGATTCGGACAGTTATGTTACTACCGATTCAAACGCGCCATATTACGCATTAGTAATTTTAAAAGATGGTAAACCCCAGGGGCTTGTTAGGCAGTATTATCGCAAAAGCGGTAAGTTATATTCACTTGCCTTTTATGTTAACGGCTTGGAAGATGGATTATCGAAACAATATTATGAAGACGGTAAAATCATGTTTACATTCCCTTTTGTAATGGGCAAGCAGGAAGGAGTAATCCGGCAGTATTATGAAAGCGGCGCATTGGAGGGAGAATATCCTTTTGTAAATGATATGCAAAACGGAGTGGCGAAAGAATATTACGAAGACGGGAAATTAAAGACAGAATATACCTATAAAGATGGTGATGAACAAGGCATTGGAATGGAATATTATGAAAGCGGGCAAGTAAGCGGTGAATACCCTTTTAAGGATGGAGAACAGGATGGGGTGGTAAAGGAATATTACGAAAACGGGCAACTAAGCGGAGCATATCCTTTTAGTAAAGGTAATCATGAAGGCATATCGAAAGAGTATTATATAAACGGCCAAATAAAAGGAATTTACCCTTATAAAGGTGATTATGAAAATGGCGTTGAAAAGCAATATTTCGAAAGCGGAAAACCGATGGGTGAATACCCTTATAGCTATGGAAATAAAGATGGGGTCGGTAAGGAATATTACGAAAGCGCCAGAATTAAAGGGGAATACCCTTATTCAAACGACAAAAAGAATGGTGTTGAAAAGGAATATTATGAAAATGGAAAGTTAAAATCCCGTATTACGTATTTAATGGGCGATATAATGAAGTCTGAATATTGGGACGAGACAGGAACTACCATAAATCAGCCTCAGCGGAATGGCGCTATAATCCACATGCGCTAATTCAAATAGCTCTTTTAACGCTGAAAATGGGTAAGAATTACCCGGCGTAAATCGGGTAGGCGAGAAGTGGTATATTTGTTTCCTCAATAATTTAAAATTTAACTTTCAAGCCGCTCATTAGCGGATAAAATTTATATAGGTACTATGGCAAAAGAAATGGAATTCAATAAGCGGGAAGACGCGATGCAAATGCTGATGTCGAAGCTGATACAAAAGACAACCAAGATATATGAAGGTGGAGGCAAAAAGAAGATTGAGGCGCAACATGCCCAAGGCAAACTGACTGCCCGCGAACGGATAGATTACCTGCTGGATAAAGATACCCAGCGTATAGAAATAGGCACCTTTACCGCCGATGAAATGTATGAAGACGTGGGCGGGTGCCCCAGCGGCGGTTGCGTGGTAATGATAGGTTATGTAAGCGGAAGGCAATGTATAGTGGTCGCGAATGATGCTACCGTTAAGGCGGGAGCTTGGTTCCCAATCACGGCCAAAAAGAATTTAAGGGCGCAGGAAATAGCAATGGAAAACCGTTTGCCTATCATCTATTTAGTAGATAGTGCCGGTGTGTTCCTTCCCTTCCAGGATGAAGTGTTCCCCGATAAAGAGCATTTTGGAAGGATGTTCCGGAACAATGCGCACATGTCGTCGCAAGGCATTGTACAAATTGCCGCAATTATGGGCAGTTGTGTTGCGGGCGGGGCATACTTGCCCATTATGAGTGATGAAGCCATGATTGTAGATAAAACAGGTACTATATTCCTGGCCGGTTCATACCTTGTGAAAGCCGCTATTGGCGAGGATATTGATAACGAAACCCTCGGCGGTGCAACCACCCAATGCGAAATATCGGGCGTTACCGATTATAAGTGCGCCAACGACCAGGATTGCTTAGACAGGATAAAAAAGATATTCGATAAAATAGGGAAATATACGGAAGCCGGATATGATAGGGTAGAGGCGAAGGCCCCTGCCAAGGACCCGAAAGAGATTTATGGGTTGATGCCGGAATCGAGGGAAAAGCCTTATGATATGCATGATATTATAGACAGGCTGGTTGATAACTCTGACTTTGAAGAGTACAAAGCAGATTATGGGAAATCGATACTCTGCGGACTGGCACGGATTGAAGGTTGGGCTGTGGGCATTATTGCCAACCAGCGCAAAATTGTGAAAAGCAAAAAAGGCGAAATGCAAATTGGCGGCGTAATCTATTCCGATTCGGCCGACAAGGCTGCACGCTTTGTGATGAATTGCAACCAGAAGAAAATACCGCTTTTGTTTTTGCAGGATGTGACCGGATTTATGGTTGGTTCCCGCTCAGAACATGGCGGCATTATTAAAGACGGCGCCAAACTGGTAAATGCCATGGCGAACAGCGTAGTGCCTAAGTTTACGGTGATAGTGGGTAACTCCTACGGGGCAGGAAACTATGCCATGTGCGGCAAAGCCTACGACCCCCGCCTGATTGTTGCCTGGCCAACGGCGCAAATAGCCGTAATGGGTGGCGAACAAGCTGCTAAAACGCTATTGCAAATACAAGTAAGCACCCTGAAAGCCAAAGGGCAGGTTATTACCCCCGAAGACGAAAAGAAATTGCTCGATACCATTATGGACAGGTATGCCAAACAACTATCTCCCTACTATGCCGCATCGCGCTTGTGGGTAGATGAAATTATTGACCCGCTCGATACACGCAAATGGGTCTCCATGGGCATTGAAGCAGCCAACCATGCGCCAATAACAAGGCCGTATAATGTGGGGGTGTTGCAAACCTAAATTGTTATAATCCATGAAAGAATGGACTGATTTTTTTATTCTGATGGGTGGTGCGGCAGCCACTTTAACGGGGCTTATATTCGTAGGGATTTCCATTAACCTGAACCGGATAATAGCAATACCTAAATTGCCAAGCAGGGCATCACAGGCATTGATACTGCTTGTAACGGTACTCCTGATATGCGCACTATATCTTGTACCTGACCAGTCCGCTTGTTTAGTTGGATGGGAGTTTCTGGTTACCGGCGCAATAATATGGGTTGTAACCTTCCGTATAGATTTAAAAATACTTTATAAAACAGATAAAGAATACAAAAGGCAATACCTGATGAATGCTATATTTACGCAACTTTCCGTGTTGCCCTATATGGTATCGGGGATTGTAATAATGCTAAAAGGTTTCGATGGCATTTATTGGGTAGTCCCCGGAATCATTTTTTCCTTTATAAAGTCGGTACTCGACGCCTGGGTGCTGCTGGTGGAGATAAACAGGTGAGTTTACTTTATTCCTTCAGGTTGGGGTGTGTAACAATTACTGCGCCATCTTCCAGGTAGCTTTCCGTAAGGGTTTTGCGGCCGCTGTCGTCGTAATACTTCCATTTCCCGGACTTTTTTCCGTTTTTGTATTCACCTTCTACCTTCACTGTGTTGTCGCTGTAATATTGCACCCATTTCCCCGTAGGCAAAAGGTTTTCATCATAACGGGAAATGCGCCTTATGTTTCCCCGCACCCGAAAGGTGGTGATGGTATATCCACCATCTTTTAACCTGGTAATGGCAACCGCAATTTTTGTGGTATCATCTTTATACAGGATGCAGTAATTATCATTATCGGAATGCAGGCCATTAACAATCTGCAATAAAAAAGTATCTTTAATCGTGTCGCCTCTAAAGTGGAGGAAATTCAGCACATAGCTTTTCTTTATAAAGTCGCGCCTCTCTTTTTCGGAAGGTTGGCCGGCGGGTAGCGGAGGCCCAAACGGTATTATTATTTGCCCTTGCGCGGCAATACTTATAAAGAATATGATACTTATTAAATGCCGCTTTTTCATTTTTGAGGTAACCTGTTTACAATACAAATATCGGTTAATTCTTCACACGGGATTTTACATATACTTTCATGGGGTTACATTATTCACCTTACTTTTTGTACCACCCGTGCAGTAATTTGGCAATTACCACCACCACTAATGCAATTGCTAAAATTGCCCACCAGCTCCAGAATACCATATATTTTTATTTTTTATTTTTAAATTCTCCTATAATTCCGTCAGCCTTTTCCCTGTCTTTTGTAAATACTTTCAAGTCAACTCCTCCAAGGGGGTTAATGCCCGATGTGGTTTCATCCGTTACAAATGATTCGATGTGGTTTGCTTTAAGTTTATCTACCGCTAATGTGGCTTCAAGTATATCTTTAAAGGTATATAGGATTACAATCTCGTCTCTGTTCATATTGTTAATTTTATTTTTTGATTGAATTAAAATCCGATAGAAGCTTCTACCATGTAGCCGTCAAACCTTCCTCCATTCAGAATGTTAGTATTTGCGTAATTCACATATTGCTGGTCAACATATTCCGCTTTCATCATAATATTTTTCGTTACAAACCAACCTACCGAAGCCGCAGCCCGGTTGATGGTGATATCTGAAGGAGCACCCAACATAAGCGCGGTTACAGAATTATAGCGGACACCTATCCAGAAATTCTCCTTGTGCGCAGGGAAGCGGTAAATTAAATCTCCCGTATACTGGGTGGCCTGTCTGTCGGTTTTCTCTGTTATAGCTCTACCTTGTGCTATTTCATACGTTCCGAAAAACTCCAATCCGCAATATTTAAGAAGGAGGTTTCCCATAAATGCTTTTACCTGTTCGCTGAATCCGGGATTGTACCTTCCGGAAAATGGGTTATAATCATTGGCATCGCTAAGTGTGGAACCGTTGGCTATGGCCTGGTTCGACATTACGTCGAAATAGTGTGAGCCCGTGCGGTCGCCGCCAAATAACGTATTACTGTTTGCGCTTTGGTCAATATAGCCTGACCCTGTTATCCGGAACCTGAAATCTTTAGTAAGTTGTTTGTCATACCCAATTTTTGCATGGTATGCCGGGTCGTACAAATTAGGCTGCCCCGTTGCCGAATCAATTTTGGTGGTAGCTAAAACTGTCGGGTCCAGTTCTCCATTAGTTATTCCGCCCATAACAAATAGCCCGCATTTGGTGTGATAGTAGAGTTCTCCACCAATTTCGGTAGCAAATTCATCCATAATATAATTGTCCATAAAAGGGTTGTAGATAGTATTTCCGCCATCGGAGCGCTGGTAATGTTGGTCGCCGTAATCCACATCAAACTGCCCTACCTTGATAGTAACACTTTGCATGATTTTGTTTACCAAACTGCTGTTCAGGAAAAGTAATTTATCAAACTGGATGTACCCGCCTTTCACCCACGCGTCTTCATGGTGGCGTGATGCGAGGTAAACAGTCAGGTTCATCCGGATGCCATCGGCTAATTGAGCGTCAATATTCAGGTTAGCCGCCGGAAGGTCGAATCCTGTATTCAGTGGCTGCAGGCTGGTTGTATTACCAACATAAGGAGCTTGTGTAACAGGTGTGGCGGTATTTTGGTCGCGCAATCCCTGGAAGTCCATTTCAAAATTGCCGCCAACATGAACGTGCATTTTTGTAAATATATTCGAATCGTTTTTTGTGGTTTCAAACATCAGGAGCCCGTCTTTATTATCAGGGCGGAAATATTGCATTTGCTGTTGCGCACTTGCGGAGAAACTGGCGATAGCAGCAGTTGCAATGGTTAAGCGCTTAATTGATTTCATGGAATTTTTCATAAGGGGAGATTTATTTGTAATTGTTTTTTAATTGGAAGTAACTGTAAATACTGTTTTAAAATTGATGGTGATGTCATTGCCTGTCTTTAATGTTCCGAGTAGGGCCGTAGGCGGGGAAATGCCATAGTCTGTCATTTTTATAGTTTGCGAACCGTCGAATGTCAGATAGCCTTTGTTTGGCGCAGACACCACTATCTGCATTTCAATGGGCTTGGTTGCCCCTGCAATTGTAAGGACTCCTTCGGCATGAATGGTGGTTGCAGCTGCTCCGGCTTTAATAGATTTAACGGGCGTGTTAAGCGTAAAAATAATTTCAGGATTGTGGTCCTCTTTCAATGCTTTGTAGGTATTGTTATTCATAATAGAACCCATATCGCTTTTAATGGAACTTACCTGCATTTTTAAATTGATGGCATCCAAATCAAATGTCCCGTCGGCGTTCCAGGTTACCGAACCGTCGCCAAATACGGTTCCTACGGTTTCATTCCAGTTATGTAAATTCGATGTGCCAAGGATGGTAACCGTGTAGTTTTTTGAGAGCAGGTATTTGTAAATTTCAGGGGGGGAAGCGCTGGTGAATAGGGTTGCAACTGCCAGCACCAATATGATTTTGAATGATTTCATTTTTTTAATTGATTTATCATGGATTCATTTTTTCGAAAACCAAACCTGCAACCAGCCCTTGCACCAATGCAAGCACAAACCAGGTGGCTACCAGTTCCAGCGATACATTCATGGCGCTATAGATAAGCCACATCATCGGGAAGGAGGCAACCATTCCATATATTAAACCAAATTCTATCCCGCGTGTTATGAACGAACCTTTTAAAATCCCTTTAAACCGGGACCAGAACCACGACAATGCTATACCTATAATAAATGGATGGATAAAATAAAGCAAATACCTCCCGGATTCATTTGTAAATGCAGGGTCGAAATATTGCTGGGCAAGGCCCGGGAAAAACCAAACGGTGATGTATAACCCAGCAATG
>CAIWVW010000057.1 GCA_903916255.1 uncultured Bacteroidota bacterium | reverse complement strand
CGCCCCAGCATTTTGCGGGTGCCTCCATTTCATGTTTAAACTCCATTATCATTCCGTCTTTAATTGCCATAGGTGAAAAGATTTTAATTGTTATTATACAAAGGTAATTATTTGGATGAACGGGTGAAAAGGGGGAATGCTTTAAGTCACACTTAATACGCTGATTTTTTTGTATATTCGTAATTGTATGAAAAATTAAATTAACAATTACTTAATGAACCCAACACCATGCAATACACACCTTCATTAGCCCGGGAAATTCACGAACTGATTACGGAATTAAAATTAAACTCATCGGTAGATAAATTTATTCAAGACGATATAAATTGGGAACGGGTCTCCAAACATAAACATCTGTCGGAAGCATTTATGGAACAATTTAAAGATAAACTTGACTGGAACCTCGTTTCCGAACACCAGGTTTTATCGGAAAAAGCCATGAACGATTTTAAATCGTTACTGAATTGGAAAGTAATTAAGCTGCACCAAAAACTTTCACCGGGCTTTATAGAGAAGCATAAGGATTTGTTGGAGTAATTATTTATCTATTACGATACGATTTCGTCCTTACAGGACTTGCTGCACTAACAAGTGAAATGTTATTTAAATACTTTAGGGCATTATTCATAAAAGCGCAGGGCTTAACCCTTCGCAAAATTCTAACCAACATTATTTCCGGGACTACGCCGCCGCAACCTAAACACTATCCTCCACGATATGCTAAGCCACGGCGGGCTTTGTCCCAACTACGTCTTTATTAAGACAGTTTCTTTTTCTGAATAGCTTTATTCAGAGGCGCAATTTCCTGCAAGGCAGCCGGGCCGTACCACAAATGGTATTCCACCGAATATATTCCTGCCTGAACGGCGGGGTCATTATCAGCCAGTTTTTTTGCCTCATCCATGGTTTTTACCTGCATAATAAAAACTTCCTGCATGTCATTGTCCTGCATGAAGGGCCCCGCAAATACGAGTTTACCTTCCTGTCCCCATGTTTCCAGCGTCCTTCTGTGCGCTTCCATAATTTTATTCCGTTCGGCCGCATCCTTTATATTGGCAGAGCCGGTATTCAGAATTACCATTACATATCCTTTCATTCCATATTCATCGGCGCCCAATTTTTTCGCGAGTACAGAATCATACGGGGTTGTTTCGGCTGGTGTTGCGTTTTGTCCAAAACATAATGTGGTAGCCATAATGGCAGCAATTAGTCCAAGTTGTTTTTTCATAGGTGTTTTTTTAAATTATTGAAATTTTATTCGAGTAACGATTTTGACATACGACGGATTGATATTGGAATTAGTTACAGTTTTTTTATCAGACGACTTTTTTATTCTTACTTGTGGCGCCTGTTTTAAAATTTAACTCTTGTTAACATTTCCTCTTTCAATCACTTTATAAGTATATCAATTTCACGATGCAAAACTGAGAATAATTTGGACTATATTTGTAGTCCAATTATTATATATAAAGTAGTCCACTATGTTTTTATGGAACAGTATTTCACTAAAAAATAAAAAGGGTGAGTTGCCTGTTTACCTGCAAATCAGCAATGCTATCATCCATGCAATAAAGAGCGGACAGCTGCAACCGGGGCGCAAAATTCCATCCTCGCGGGAATTATCATCTCTTTTAAAAGTACACCGCAAAACGATTGTAAACGCATACACTGAGCTGGATGCACAGGGGTGGATATATACTGCGGACACAAGCGGAACTTTTGTAAGTACTGAACTGCCGGAGATTATGCCTGTGAAGTGGAATTTATCGGATGATAAAAAAACAGCCGCAGAGAATCCCGGATACAAATTAAAAATTAACACCACTATTAAAGAATCCGGTGATACCAACCGCTGGGTTATGGGTTTTCATGACGGGCCGGATGTGAGACTGGTGCCTATTAAACAACTGGCGCGCACATATAAGGGAATTATAAACCGCCCATCGTGGTTGCATAATCTATCGTATGTAGATAACCGGGGTAATATAGATTTACGGACTGTTTTGTCGCAGGAATTAAATACAACCCGGGATTTTCAGACTACTGCAGATAATATTTTTATTTCCAGAGGAAGCCAGATGGCAATATACCTGCTTGCACGCTTGCTTTTAGAAAAGGGTGACAATGTTGTGGTGGGAGATATAGGTTACTACTATACCGATAAAATATTTATCAATTGCGGGGCTAATCTTGCACGGGTACCTATCGATGACTGGGGAATGAACATGGATGAATTGAAAAAACTCTGCCGGAAAAAGAAAATACGTGCAGTGTACGTTACCTCACACCACCACTACCCTACTACTGTTACCTTAAGCGCATCGCGCAGGATGGAATTACTGGCACTTGCCGAGCAATACGGTTTTGTCATTCTGGAAGATGATTACGATTACGATTTCCACTATGAAAGCAATCCGATTCTCCCTTTGGCCAGTTCCGATAAAAACGGAATGGTCATTTATATTGGCACCCTTAGCAAAACCATTGCTCCCGCCCTGCGCATAGGGTATGTGGCTGCTCCAGAAGTTATAATTAATGAATTAAGCAAGTACAGGCAGATAGTGGATGTACAGGGCGACCCTGTGTTAGAAAAGGCGGTGGCTGAAATGTACAACTTTGGCGAGATAAGAAGGCACATGAAAAAATCTTTGAAGGAATATCACTCGCGGAGAGATTTTGCATGTAAGATGTTACAGGAAAAACTGGGACATGTTATAGACTTTAAAAAGCCTGATGGCGGACTGGCAGTTTGGGCCAAATTCAACAAAAAAGTAGTTTTGCCGGAATTATCCGTGAAGTTAATGAAAAGGGGAATTGCACTTTCAAGCGGATTAATTCATGATGCGGATGGGAAAAAGCTGAACGCTACCCGCATGGGTTTTGGCTGGATGAACCCGGAAGAAATGGGCAAAGCCATTCATGAAATGACAGAGGTGATTAAGAAAATATAATATACCTTTTCCGGTTAGAATATCTCCCTTTTTAAAGTCAGATTTCAGTATTATAACTCGGCACCCTTCGAAATAGATTCCAAAATGGGCTTTTATATCCTATTTTGTTTAAATAATCTATAAACTGCGTCAAAGTTTTTTTCATTGGTTGGTTAATTACAATGTTTCCCTTATCTTTAATAACATAACCATCGTTCAACATGGTATTGAAATTATCCCATTCTGCAATATTACCAGAATACTCCTTTTTTAAATTCTCAATCCATTTTCTATATTTAATATTTAATACATTTTCATCTTTAATTAGTTCTTGAAACTCATCTAAAGAATTGTACTCTAACTCTATAAATCTAGAAAAAATCGCATCATCCATTTTATTATATTCATAACCTCCAATATTTTTAAAATCTCGAACAATTTTTATTCTTCTTCTCTTCGCTCTATAATCGGAAATTGAAGACTTAGCGAGAAAAATTCCAAGTCCAATTAGTAAAACCACAATGGAATAGCATAGTGCCCTTGTAATTTGAATGATTACATTTCCGCTGAAAGTATCCATCCAAAATGATTTTTGATCCTTTTGTTGTTGTACAAGTGAAATCAAAGGTATGTTATTTTGCCCAGCAATTTTTCCAAAAGAAATTATGCCGGGTATTTGATTTGTCGGATGTAGAACTAGTAGCTTAATTGTAAAATACTGATCGGGTTCTAGTATAACTTCATTAAATGTTATTTTTCCAGAACTATCAAAATTTATTTTGACATTTTTCTTGAGATACTCGCTACTTGTATTAATTAGTTCTGGTCTTTCAATAATTCTACCATTTCCAATAGTTAATCCTAATGGATCGTGTTCGTCGTAATAATCCTTCAGAATGCTTTCATTGCCATTATTTCTAATCCGAATATTTATAACACGTAAATTTTCATTATTACTTTTCAAACTTGTGCCCCCATATGTAATATCAAGTTTCGTTATATCTGCATTTATATCAAGTACGTTCGTGTTCGCTAGTATCTCATATTCAATTGATACCTTTTTTTCCTGAAAGAAGAAGGCATAAATACCTATAGTCCCAGCAAAAAGACCAATTAATGAAATAACTATTTGATAAACCTGCCTAAAGCCTTTCTTTTCAGGATATTTATCGTAGCTCAATGTTCTGTGATTAAAAACATATTTTATATTTTTCGATTCGCTCATCACTAATATTTTCCGATAGACGTTTCCGGCTATTGTTTACAAAAATAAAGACATTATTTAAATAAATGTACTCTTATTCAGTATAAAATTGATTGAGAACTAAAACTAATATTAAAACCTGCCTACTTCTCCCCCTTCAACCCATCCCAGCCTTTGGCAGATAATGGATGAAGTATCCCTGTTTTATCGCGGAAAGAAACACCTTGTGCAGGGGTAACTATTTCTCCTATACGCTTTAGTTTATCGGAGAGTTTTAATTTTTCAAAATCTTTGGGCGAAACGGTGAAAAGCAATTCGTAATCTTCACCACCGCTTAATGCAAATGAAATAGCTGACTTCTTAAATTCCTCTGCTACCTTTTTAGTGTTTTCGTTAATGGGAAGCCGCTCTTCGTCAATAATAGCGCCTATAGCCCCCGACCCCATGCGGGGAGATATAGGATTGCACAAATGGTTCACTTCTGATGAAAGCCCGTCGGAAATATCAATCATAGCAGTAGGGATTACGTTGTGGGTTTTAAAAATCTCCACAATATCAACCCGTGCACTGGGCATTAATTGGCGTTTCAATACATAATCATAGCCCGTTAAATCGGGTTTTGCTTCGGGGTCGTTGGCAAATTGCTCTTTACCTCTGTTCAGCACCAGCAAACCTGAATAAGCTGCTCCAAGGTCTCCGCTCACGCAAATAATATCTCCTATGTTGGCGGTATTACGATAAGTAACATGGTCCTTTTTCGCTTTACCTAAAATAGCAATATTTATAATCATTCCGCTATTGGAAGAAGTGGTGTCGCCGCCTACCAAATCAACTCCATACTCGTCGCAGGCGTACTGCATTCCTCTATACAATTCCTCCAATGCTTCCACTGAAAATTGATTGGAAACACCCATGGATACTGTAATTTGCGTGGGTGTTCCGTTCATGGCGCATATATCGGAAACATTTACCGCAACTGCTTTATAACCCAAGTGACGAAGCGGGGTATAGGTTAAATCAAAATGCACTCCTTCCGCCAGCATATCCGTGGAGAAAAGCATTACATGGTCCTTTTCAGGTTCAATAACTGCCGCATCATCGCCAACCCCTTTTATGGAAGAAGGCTGTTTGAGCACAATATTTTCGGTAAGCTTTTTAATTAATCCAAACTCACCTAACTTATCTATGCGGGTGTAGGATGGGGTAGTGTCTTCAGTTTCCACTTTCCTTAATTTTTTGTTCGATGGCCGTGGTGGAATATCCGGGCACAAACTCGATAGACACCACTTCCCCACCCCTTGCTTTCACGGAATCGTAGCCTACAATCTGTTCTGGTTTCCAGTCTCCGCCTTTCACTAATATATCGGGCTGCACTTTGCTAATTAAGTCCATTGGAGTCTCTTCATCAAAAATTATTACTGCATTCACATGGTGCAACGATGCCAAAATCAATGCTCTTGAATCCTGGTCCTGTATAGGCCTGTTAACACCTTTATTTAATTTCTTAACTGATTCATCGGAGTTTAACCCAACAATTAAAATATCACCCAAATCGGCGGCCCGGCTCAAATAGGTAACATGCCCTTTGTGTAAAATATCGAAACAACCGTTGGTAAAAACAATTTTGTTGTCTTTGAATTTCCAAATGGCAATGGCCCTCGAAAGGTCTTCCCATTTATATATTTTCGACTGTATGAACTCCGGTTTTGTCATCCTTATTAATTATTGGCAATAGTATTAGTGAAACGAGTCCTAAAAATACAATTAAAACAAGTTGCGAGCCCCACATTATCCATGCAAAGGTAAATGCATTGCTGGAAGAGATTAGCAGCACACTTACAAGCACGCTCTTTACAAGATATTGGTAAGCACCCATTCCGCCGGGGGTAGGCACAATTACACCCACGGTCCCGAAAATTAAAACGATTAATGCATCTGATAACGTAAGGTGCGAAGTTTCTTCTAAACAGAAAAAGCCAACATACACAATCAGTAAATATAAAATCCATATCCCGACAGAATAAACCCAGAAAAGTAACGGTCTTTTTAAATGGGCTACGCTTTTAATTCCGCCTATAAAGTTACCGATGAATTTTTTGGCAAAGCCGAAAAGATGGTCTCTTTTCTTATATAAAAACCATGCCCCGGCAATCAGGATAACTGCAATTGCTGCATAGATAAGTGGGTTGATGTGACTATAGGAAGCCCATTTATCGCTTAAAAAGGCGGTGGCCTTTGTTTTAACAATGGTATATACTTTACTGTTCAAGTTCATAATAACCATTAACACAAACAGCAAAAAAAGCAATAGCGTGTCAATGGCTCTTTCAACAATCACCGTACCGACTAATGCAGCAAATGATACTTTGCCATACCTGCTCAATACTACAGTTTTAAAATATTCACCGATGCGGGGAAGTCCGTAACTTGCCATATAACCTAATATTACGGCGCAAAAAGTATTGATTAAGTTTGGCTTCTTATCGATTGGTTCGATTAACAGTTGCCAACGCATCGCACGTAAAATGTGGCTTAAAACGCTAATGAAAAGAGCCGCACCCACCCAGAAATAATTTGCATGACGGGCAGCATCTTTTATCTGTTCCCATTCTGCGGGAGTAATTTTTCGTACAATCAGATAAACGAGCGCTACGCCTATACCCAAAAAGAGCAGGAACTTTAATGCGTTCTTCATCAATTGTAATTGGTAAATGGCAAATTGTGAATGAAATGCATGTTGTATACCTTTAAGTTCATCGTTTCTAATTTACCATTTACAATTTGTTCGTCTGGCTATCCGGATAAACCAAAACAGGCTCGTAGGTTTTGGCTTCTTCCGGTGTCATAAGGGCGTAGGAAATAACAATTACCAAATCGTCTACCAATGCTTTACGTGCGGCAGGTCCATTCAAACAAATTATTCCGGAACCCCTTGGGCCTTTAATTACATAGGTTTCAAGCCTTTCACCATTATTTATATTGACCACCTGCACCTTCTCGTTTTCCAAAAGGCTGGCAGCGTCCATTAAGTCTTCGTCAATAGTAATGCTTCCAACGTAGTTGATGTTAGCCTCGGTAACCCGGACACGGTGGAGTTTTGATTTTAAGATAGTTAACAACATAGGGCTGCAAAATTAGACAAATTTGTCGGAAGCCCGACAGGCAACTAACTAAAGGTCTGGAAAACTAGTTATTAATCTGTATTTTAAACCAACCGGACCCGCCGCAACATTAAGTTTATGTCATGACTATTCGTTGCGGCAGGGGAATCGGCAGTCTCACCAATATCCATTAATCCTTTTTCGCGTTTCCGTTGAAGCCCTCGCCGGAAGCGCAGTTAAAGGTGGAAATAAAGGTAAGGATAGATATATCTCAAGGCAAAAGCTTAAAATCGTGAATCGGATATTATAGGTATTAACTTTAACGCGGGGGTACATATTGTTTAAATTGCTTCCTGACAAAGAAAAATAATTAAACCATATATTACAACCACCATTTATTGAATGGTAGGATTTATTTATTGAATGGTAGGATTTTGGCGGTGAATGGTAAAAAAGGGCATTTTTTGAGGAAAAAAGCCGCTTTTCAGGCAAGTGCCTACTCCACAGTTATTTCGTCGATAAATACCCACGAATCGCCTCCGGCGCCCAAATGCCAGGCTGGTAATTTTCCATAGTTTTTGGCAAATACTTTTACATAACGGGCATTTTGTGGGGCTATATCAATTCCAAATGATTGAATGCTAGCCGCATAATCATTATCGGGGAAGGTATTTACCTTATGCATTACAGGTTTGTAATTAATGCTGTCGGTAGAAATAAAAATATCTACGTATTTCGGCATCATTATCCAACTGCCCACGTCCTGCAAAAACTCGGCTGCAACTTTTTTCACAGGTTCGATTCTTCCTAAATCTACAACAGCCTCAAAATCTTTTCCATCGAAACCTTCCCAGCTTCCTGTGCTGAAATCAGCGCTGCCATGCTGGTAATCAATTAACGCACCCGGCCCTCCGGCAGTATATGGTTTATCGGCAGGTGACGCTAACCGGATTTTTCTCCCTTTAGGAATTTTGGTATAGCAACCGGAATTCTCCATACTGCCTTTGCCATCACGGGTAAGCCAGGCCATAACACAAGCTGTATGCGTTAAATAAAAAGGCTTGGTATATTGTTTTGGTGCTACCCCCATAGCTGAATCGAAAATGGTATAGTGAATAGTATCGTGTTTTGAATAGCCTTTCAATGCAACTTGTATTGAATCGGAAAAAGTAGTTGTTCCATTTTCAAAATAGGGTTCCGGAACCACATCATTATAACCTAATGAATCAACTGGAACATTATTGCCTGTGCCCCATGTGCCATAGCTTTCCTCATCCACATTCAAGTCGAGGGTTCCGCCTTTGGTTATTTTTTCATACGGAATAAATGATTGCTTATGGTCTGCGCCATCAAGTTTTGCGGAGTTGATATATTTGGCATTCGGTTTTGTTGTATGTGAAATAATGGAGAATGATTTCCCATTTTCCATATTTATTTTCACGGTATCGAACAAAGGAGTAGTAATAGAAAACTGGTTATCGCCCGGGCAAACCTGATAAAGCCCAATAGATGCCATTACATACCATGCCGACATTTGTCCGCAATCTTCATTGCCGCATAAGCCGTCAGCGCCCGAAGTGTACATAGCTTCTATTTGTCTAACATATTCCACCGTTTTTTGCGGCTGCCCTAAATAATTAAACAGGAAAGCCATGTGGTGGCTGGGTTCATTGCCTTGTGCATATTGGCCAATCATACCGCTTATATCGGCCTGTTCTCTACCCGTAGTTTTAGAAGAAACATGAAAAAGGCTATCTAATTTTAATGCCATTTTTTCTTTGCCGCCATATAGTGTAATCAGGCCGCTAATATCATCCGGAGGATTGAACGTATACTGCCACGCATTGGCTTCGGTATAATTAAAATCAACCTCTCTCGGGTCGAACGGCTTGTACCATGCGCCGTTTGCCTTTGCCCGCATAAAGCCTGTTGTTGGGTCGAAAAGGTTTTTATAATTCTCCGCAAGCAATTTATATTCCAAGTAATCTTCGTGCTTGCCCAGTGCTTTTGCAAATTGCGAAATGCACCAGTCATCATATGAATATTCCAATGTTTTAGAAACTGATTCACGCTCCTTATCCGATGGAATATAACCATAGCTGCGGAAAGAATGCAATCCTCTCCATCGCGCTTCGGCGCTATGTTTCATGGCTTTCAGCGCCTCTTCCGCATCAAATCCGCGAATGCCTTTCATGTAAGCATCTACTATTACGGGAACGGAATGATAGCCAATCATACAGTTTGTTTCATTTGCCGAAAGTTCCCACACGGGCAACTTTCCGCCTTGTTCATATTGCCGCAAAAAGGTTTGTATAAATTGCAAATCGAGTGAAGGTTTTATTAAGGTAAGCATCGGATGTTCGGCGCGATAGGTATCCCACAACGAGAAAACAGTGTACACATTATATCCTTTGGCTATGTGCATTTTCAAATCGCGGCCAAGGTATTCTCCATTTACATCGGTATATAAACTTGGGTGAATAGCGGTATGGTATAGCGCGGAATAAAATGTAACCAACAGGTTTTTATCTTTGGAAGAAACCTGCAATTTGTTCAGATACTCATTCCAGGCAGCTTCTGTTTTATGTTGCAATGCTTCAAAATCCCAAGCAGGAACTTCGGAGGTAAGATTAAGCGCGGCATTCGTGGCACTTACTCCCGAGATTCCAACCTTCACAAGAATTTTATCGCTATGTTTAAAACCAAAAACAACTTTTATATTTTTCCCGGTATAATCCTTTTTAAGTGCAATCAGCTTATTATCCTGAAACAATTGCTTGTTTGCAATTGGCCTTGAAAACCGAATATCGAAGTAAACAACCTGGTCAGTAGCCCAGGCTTTGGAGCGGCGGTAGCCGCAGACTTCCGTATCGCTGACAAAAGTAATTTCGGAGCCAAGCACTTCATCGCGGTGCTGCAAATCGAGCACTATTATGCAGGAATCTTTTTTAGGATAGGTGTAGCGGTGAATCCCGGCCCGTTCACCTACCGTCAACTCCGCTTTAATACTTCCATTGTGCAACAAAACAGAATAATATCCGGCTGTTGCGGTTTCATTTTTATGTGAAAAACCTGAAGAATAGGAACCAATAATTTCACCTGCGGGAGTTTTTGCATTATAAATTACAGAAACCGGCATCAATAAAATATCACCCCAATCGGAGCAACCGGTGCCGCTCAAGTGTGTATGTGTGAAACCATAAATAACACTGTCGGAATAATGGTAGCCCGAGCAGCCATCCCAGCCGGAGAGGCGGGTATCGGGGCTTAGTTGCATCATGCCAAAAGGATAACATGCGCCGGGAAATGTATGCCCGTGCTCAGCAGTTCCTACAAAGGGGTTTATATATTGGGTAAGGTTTCTTTGCTGTGCAAAAATGCTTACTGCGTAAAACGAAAGAAACGAAAGGAAAATGATTTTCTTCAAGATGTGAGGGTGTTTGTAAAGGCGAATGTAGGAATAATTAGTTCTTAGTTATATCGTTCAACACCTCAGCAACCTCACCTGTCAGCATTTTTCTTGAATATTTTTCAATATTTATACTTTCACAAGGCAAATATCCCTGTTTGTATTTGTTATAAAAATAAAGGATATTGGCTTCCAGTGTTTGGCTGTCTTCATAGCCGGATATAAGCCCGCCTTTAGTTTCTTCCAAAATTTTATCGGCATCTCCGCCTTCCGGGCCTATGCATAATATGGGGCGTTTGGCAGCAAAGTATTCAAAGAGTTTTCCAGTTGTAATACCCATTGCATTAGGCGTATTGTTGATGAGTAATAGCAACACTTGCGATTTTTTTTGCACTTGTGTAACCTCTGCATGAGTCAGGTAGGCAATCTTCTCCATGTATGGCTTCAGGCCATTGTTTTCAATATCTTCCGTAACCGCTATATCGGTTTTACCGACTAATTTCAGTTGAAGGTCATTGGCAAAATCTTTATTCTTTTTTACTATATCCGATAATGTTTTCCAAAGTATTCCCGGGTTGCGGCTTTTGTCTAATGTGCCAATATAAACGATGCTGAATTTTTTATCGGCTTCTACTTTTTCATCTGTATAATCATCGGGGTCATAGCCATTGGAGATGAATTTGAATTTCGAAGTACTCACCCCCGACCCCTCTCTACCACTAGAGAGGGAAGGATTTCCTTTTTTATATAATTCTTCCAATTCATCCAACCATGTTTTGCCAACGCAGGTAACTACATCCGCTTCTTTCAGAACTTCTAATTCCAAACGCTTGTGTTTACGGTCTGCAAACGAAGTTAGCATAAGTTTGGAATAGAAATCTATGTTGGTCCATGGGTCGCGGAAATCAGCCATCCAGGGGATATTCAGCTTTCTTTTTAACCCCAGTGCAATAAGGTGCATACTATGGGGAGGCCCCGTTGAAATAACCGCATCAACTGGATTACTCTTTACATAATTTTGCAAATGTTGGATAGATGGTTTCACCCAAAATTTCCGTGCATCGGGAATGAAAAAATTACCGCGTATCCAAACCGCTATCTTTTCAAACTTCTTTGGTTTCTTTGATTCCGTAAGGAAAGCTGCATTTACCTTTTGGTCTCTTTTCTGCCCGATAAATACCTTATAAAAATCATAAGGTTCCCAAATTTTTGTTTTCAATACGGTCAGGTTTTTGGGTAAATCCTTCTCCAATGATGCATCATTATTCGGCGATTCAGGATTTTCCGGTGTATAAATTATCGGTTCCCATCCATAATCGCGCAGGTACTTGGTAAATTTCAACCAGCGCTGAACCCCCGCGCCACCGCTGGGTGGCCAGTAATAGGTAATAATAAGAACCTTCTTCATTTCGCAGGATTTGGCTCCTCTTTAATTGGCAGGGGACCGTCCCCCTTTTTCTTGCGGAATTGCATAAACAAGAATCCTATACAACCGCCGAAAAGAATGATAGAACTTGCCAACGATATTTTCTCGCCGATGAAATAATGCGAAGGATGAAACTTGAATTCTATGGTATGATTTCCGGCAGGAATTATCATACCTCTTAGCACATAATTCACTTCTATATGGTCGGCAGGTTGTCCATCTATGTATGCTTGCCAGCCATTTTCCTTGTAATATATTTCAGAGAATACCGCGAGCCTATCCGTTTTAGAATGTGAAACATAATTCAGGTCGTTTGGTTCATAGGTTGTCATTCTTATTCCCGCGGTAGAATCATGCGGCTGGCTTGCATTTATTTTTAAATAATCGCTGAAACGCTTATCCACGATAGCTGTTGTTGCAGGGGTGAAATTATCCAATGCAATAATCTCAGAATCGGCATTATCTACTTTCCTGTAATTATCCACAAACCATGCATTGCCAAGCGCTCCGGGAATTGGAGCTGCCACTTTTTGTCCTCCTTTCACTTCCACAATTGCATATTTTGTGTTCAGCATATTAAGCACGCTCAGGTAAGCAGGCTGGCCATTTAATGCCTGATAAATTCCACGCAGTTCCCTGTTAATATGATAGGTCATCAATTCATTATAGCGTTTCATTTTAGCGCCATTATAACCGCCCAGCGATTTATGGAAATAACAAGTTATTCCATCCTGGTCGAGTGCCATAGTGGTATTAATAACACGATAATCCAATGTTGTGTCGCGCAAGATTTCCTGGTCCGCTTCATCGGGCTGGAACTGCTCGCTGACGGGTTGCTTGGTTTTAAAGTTGTTGTCGCTCAAGTATCGCTTATCCAATGGGAACATATCGGCTACAATAAATACACCCATTACAGCAACAAACCATTTCCAATCTATTATTTTCTTCATATAGAGCCAGGCAATCAGCGCAGCCAGAATAATAAATATGCTGCTTCGTGCGGCATCGGCGGTGAATACATGCTTTCTGGCTTCAACAACATAGGGCATTATTTGTTCTATACCTTGCCTTTCGCTATTTATCTGAGACTGGGACATCCTTCCACCCGATTGCTGCTGGTCTTCCTGCAACATATTATTTACCTCATTAGTTCTTTCCATACTGCTAAAGGTGGTGGGTGTAATAAAAGCAAGAACTGTGAATCCACCGACAACAATGAGCGAACCGAAAAATATGTTCCTTCCGGACATCATCTTTTTGCCGATTACAGGTATGCTTTCTTCCAAAAATTTCTTGCTTTTAAATATCCTGTCAATAGCCAGGACAGCCAGGAGGGGTATGGAAAGTTCCGCAATCACCAATATCATGGACACAGAGCGGAATTTATTATAGCCAGGGAAGTAGGAGAAAAACAAATCCGTCATCGATTGGAAATTATGCCCCCATGAAAGCGTTACAGACAAAATGGTTGTAAAAAATACAAACCATTTCACAGGACCTTTAATTATAAACAGCCCGAGAAATGCAAAGAAGCAAATAATAGCACCGACATATACGGGGCCCGATGTTATACCTTGGTCTCCCCAGTATTGGTCGAAATTTGCGACTGTCTCCTTATATTGAGGGTCAATATCTTTTATGGCATCTTTATCAGAACCTAATGCTTTATTGCCGCCACCCTGATAATTGGGTATCAACAATGAAAATGTTTCCGGAACACCATAGCTCCATTGTGTAGCGTATTCTACTGTTAAACCGGCTGTTTTATTTTCTCCGTTCAATGTCAAATCCGATTTGCCGCGGGTAGAAGCTTTTCCGTAATCATAGGTCATCCAAAGGCTTGTAATATCAGTACCGACAGCTATTCCGGCAGCTATGGCAAGTACCCCGACTGTTTTAAAATAAGCAGGCAGCGCTTTGTCTTTTATTGCTTTCAGCAGTTCAAGAATGGCATATACAATTACCATCATGAATAAATAATAAGTAATTTGAGGATGGTCGGAAAAAAGTTCCAGGGCAAGGGCAAGCGCTGTTAATACAGCACCTTGCAATCGTTTACCTTTAAATGCAAGAATTATACCTGCCAAAACCGGTGCCATAAAAGCAATTGCAGCCGCTTTGGAGTTATGCCCTACACCAAGAATTATGAAAAAATAGGATGAGAATCCATACGCCAAAGAACCGATAATTGCCACCCAAGGGTTAACATCCAATACACGAAGAAGAATATAGAATCCGATACAAAACAGGAAGAAAAAAGCGCATGGAAACGGCAGCCATTTCAGCAAGCCTACAAAAAGATAATGAACTAAATTTGACGGATATTCAGTAGATATAGGGTAAGCGGGCATACCTGCAAATGTGGAATTGGTCCACAAAGGCTCTGTATGATACTTGGCACGGAAATCTACAATTTCATGCGATGAACCTAAAAACTGGGTGATATCGCTTTGTGAAAGCACCATTCCCTTTAATGCAGGGAAAAAATAGATAATGGCAATTATTGCAAAAACAAGTATGGCTATAATATTCGGCAGCCATTTACTAAATTTGCTGGGTGGAGATGCGGGTTTCAACGATGTGGGCTTTGCGGTGCTCTTCATAAGGTTTAATAAAAAAGCAAAGATAGAATTCTTTTATTTCTGAAATTCTTTTAAGGCTTCAATAGCTCTGTCAGGATAGTCTGTTATAATGCCATCAACCCCCATTTTAAGATGATTTAACATATCGGGCTTTTCATTTTCGGTCCATACCAGCGATTTCATGCCTAAATCGTGGATTTTTTTTACCCATTTTTCGGAAGTAAGCTTGTAATGGGTCCCGCAAGTATCGGGAATAAAGGTAAGTGATTTCATTCTCCGTTTAATAAATCGCGGGCTACGCACCAGCATACCCAGCATAAAACCCGGATTGTTTTCATTGAGAATATTCAAAGGCCGCATATCGAATGATTGTATTAGTATGCGGTTATTGATATTGAACGGCAAAAGCTCAGCCAATACCAGCCTTACAAATTCAACCGGCAGAGGGTGCATTTCATCGTCGGTAATCCACATGCTTTTTATTTCGATAACATAGACGGGCAACGGAAGAGCATTTTGCTTCACAAAGGATTCTACCTTCTCTATTACTTCCGTTAATAATGGCTTATATGCAGGCATTTTCTTTTGTTCCGGGAAATAGGGGTTACCCCGAAGCCCGCAATCATATTTCTTTATATCCTCATAATTCATCCTGTAAAGGTTCTTTCGCCTCAGGAAGCTTACGTTGGAATTATTTGGTTTGGTGCAGGTTTTAGGGTTCATCCACGGCTCGTGGGACACTACCACTTTATCATCTTTGGAAATAACCAAATCCAGTTCAATCCCGGCCAAGCCAAGGCCTGCCGCATAAAGAAAACTCTCTATCGTATTCTCAGGGTATAAGCCCCGTGCTCCGCGATGTCCGTAAATTGATGTCATAGGCTTAGTCAAAACAAACATACGGAAAAAATGTTCTAAATCATGCAATTTGTATTTTAAAACTACTAGCCCCCAGTTATGGGCTATTAGCTATTTTGAAGATATTAACTATTTTTACCCGTTCAATTTTAGAATACTGTGAGTATAGAAGCGACATCGAGACTGGAATATTTTGACAAAGTAGCGCAGAAAAAACCGCGTAAAGGCTGGTTAAATGGCTATTACTGGAAGGATATTACCTTTTTCTGCAATTATTTTTCCCACGAAGAAATATCCGTATTGGAGGTAGGCTGCGGCACCGGCGAATTGATTGGCAAACTGAAAGGCAAGCATAAAGTGGGCATTGATTTCAGTCCGGCCATGATAGAAAATGGCAAAAAGCAGTTTCCCGATGTGGAGTTCCATTGCATGAATGCCGAGGATATCCAGCTAACTGAAAAGTTTGACCTTATTATTCTTTCCAATCTTATAGGCCATTTGGATGATGTGGAAAAGGTCCTGCTCCAACTCAACAAGCTCTGCCATCCGGGAACAAAAATTATTGTCAGCTACTATAATTACATGTGGGAACCCCTGCTGAAACTGGCAGAATTTTTAGGGCTTAAATCAGCACCCTCCCGCCAAAACTGGCTCACCCTGCGCGATATTAATAACCTCCTTTATATATCGGGATTTGATGTTTACCGCAATGTTCGGCGTATGCTGTTCCCTATTTATATTCCACTGTTATCTGAATTCTTTAATGGCTTCCTGGCTAAAATGCCATTCTTCCGTTATTTCTGTATCAACCAGTTTGCATTTGCAAAACCTATACCTGAAATTACAACGGAAGAAGCTAACACTAAATATTCAGTTTCGGTTGTTATCCCTGCACGAAATGAAAGCGGCAATATTGAAAATGCCATCACACGCCTGCCAAAATTTGGCAAGCATGTTGAAGTAATTTTTATTGAAGGAAATTCTACAGATGATACTTGGGATAAAATTCAGGAGATTCAGAAAAAATATTCCGCTACACACGATATTAAAATAGACCGCCAGAAAGGAAAAGGGAAAGGCGATGCGGTGCGCCTCGGGTTTGATATTGCAACAAGTGACATCCTGATGATTCTGGATGCCGACCTTACCGTTCCACCGGAAGATTTACCAAAATTCTACCAGGCGATATCATCCGGCAAAGGTGATTTTGTGAATGGCTCACGCCTTGTATATCCAATGGAAAAAGAAGCTATGCGCTTCCTCAATTTATTAGGAAATAAATTTTTCAGTCTGGCATTTACATGGTTGCTCGAACAACCATTTAAAGATACCCTTTGCGGAACCAAAGTAATTTTCAAAAAAGATTACCAGCGGTTAATCGAGAACCGGAAATTCTTTGGGGATTTTGACCCATTCGGCGATTTCGATTTGATTTTCGGGGCGCATAAACTCAACCTTAAAATTGTTGAAATACCGATTCGCTACCGCGACCGCACTTACGGTTCCACTAATATTTCCCGCTTCAAACATGGATTCCTTTTGCTAAGGATGTGTGCATTTGCAGCAAGGAAAATCAAGTTCGTCTAAATAGTGCTTGAAATGAAAGTTTCTATGTAATTACTTGGAGGTTTCCTGAAAGGACTTGGGTTGTAAAAAATTGCTTAAATTTGTTCTGTTAAAAGAAACTAAGAGACAATGACTGTAAAACAAAAAATCCTTAAAGAGATTGATGCCTTGCCGGAAGATATACTTCCAAAGGTATACAGCTATTTGAATACTCTAAAACAAAAGAAGACAAAAACTAAAGGCATTGATTTGAATGAATTCTCCTTTTTTCAGTCGATGGAGGCAACAAAGGGGATAAAGGGCTCAATAAGTGATGCTGTGATAGAAGAAAGAAGGAGTGAATGAAACGCATATATCTGGATACATCTTCCCTTGTAAAAGCCTATCATAAAGAGCCGGACAGCGATAAAATAATAAAAACACTGCCTCAATATCAGGCTGTTTTTTTATCCGAATTAACGAAAATTGAATTTATTTCTGCATTTTGGAAAAAAGTGAGATATGAAAAAACAAAGGAAGCTGAAGCAAAAGAAGCAATTCGTTTATTTGAAAACGATTATCCAAAATTTAATTGGGTCATTATTGACAGGGAAATTATCCGTTCAGCAAAAGAATTATTAACCCAATATCGTGAAATGGGGCTAAGAACATTGGATTCAATTCAATTAGCTTGCGCAGTTTCGTTAAAAGACGAAACCGTCCAATTCCTTACTTCTGATAAAATTTTGCAAAAAATAATGGAAATGGAAGGATTGTCAGTAGTACTATAATATGGCTAAAGTAAAGAGCGCTTTTTTCTGCCAGAATTGCGGGGCCCAATCCCCTAAATGGATTGGTAAATGCCCTTCCTGCGGGGAATGGAACACCTATGTGGAAGAGGTAATTCAGCAGGAAGCGAAACCTACTATAAACGCCTTTACAGCCGCCGCCGATAAGCCCACATTAATTTCGGAAATCACCAGCGGCAGCACTCCCCGCATCACTATGCCTGACAAGGAATTGAATCGTGTGTTGGGTGACGGGCTTGTACCGGGCTCACTCACTTTGTTTGGTGGCGAACCGGGAATTGGGAAATCCACATTGCTGTTGCAAATTGCCTTGGCCGTTAAAAATTTGCGTGTACTATACATCTCCGGAGAAGAAAGCCAGGAACAGTTGAATATGCGTGCCAAACGCATCGGCATAAAAAACCAAGAGTGTTATATACTTACCGAGACATTAATCCAAAATATTTTCCAGCAGGCGGAAGCGGTGAAGCCGCAACTGTTGGTGATTGATTCCATACAAACACTTTACACCGGCCAGATTGATTCAGCACCGGGAAGCATTTCGCAAATTCGACAATGCACCGCTGATTTGATGCGTTACGCAAAAACCACACAGGTGCCCGTTTTTATCATTGGGCATATTACGAAAGATGGTTCTATTGCCGGGCCAAAAGTTTTGGAGCACATGGTGGATACGGTATTGCAATTTGAAGGCGATACGCATCACTTATATAGATTACTTCGCACCACTAAAAACCGTTTTGGCTCTACCAATGAATTGGGTATTTATGAAATGACAGGAGGTGGTCTGCGTGAAGTAAGCAATCCCTCCGAAGTGCTTATTACAGCCCGCGAAGAGCCTGTAAGCGGTGTGGCTATTGCAGCCATCACCGAAGGAGCAAGACCATTATTAATAGAGACTCAGGCGTTGGTGAGTTCCGCAGTGTACGGAACTCCGCAACGTTCCTCCACCGGTTATGATTTGCGCCGCCTATCCATGATGCTGGCAGTGCTTGAAAAACGCTGCGGTTTCAGGTTGGGGGCAAAAGATGTATTCCTTAATATTGCAGGCGGAATAAAAGTGGAAGACCCCGCCACCGACCTTGCCATTGTTACAGCCATACTCTCCTCCAGCGAAGAAATACCTGTCTCGCCTAAATTCTGCTTTGCTGCAGAGATAGGCCTTTCAGGAGAAATACGCCCCGTGAACCGGATTGAACAACGCATTTCCGAAGCAGAAAAAATGGGCTTTGAACAAATCTTTATTTCCCGCTACAATAAGAAGAGTATTCCAGAAAAAACAGCTATAAAAGTTGTTACGGTAGGCAAAATGGAGGAGTTTTTCGGGAAGGTGTTTGGGTAAATTCTTTCCCGCATATCTACGAAACTTTATTTCTTCTCCACCTCTATTCCCTTTATAGAAACAGCAAGCATGCGCCCACCGGCAGCTTCAATAGGCTGCCCGTTGCCATTGGCTTCATCCATTTCAATACCGCGAACTGCCGCTGCAATAGTGTAAGACATGTTTGCCGGAACCGCGACCACTATGGAACAATTAGCCAATGAATCTATCTTATTATTATTTTTACCGTAGAATGGATGGTTTATTAACCGACTTGTATCTTTCACCAAAGAAACCCATTTTTTATCTTTATAATATACCAGCCTTATTGTTCCTATCCACTTGCCAAAAGTTGTGCTTTTGTTTAGGTTAGCAATCATAACCTTAAAAGAGTTAAAGGTAATTTTAACGCTATCGCCGGGATGGTAAACAGAAGGAGAAAACGCAATAGCAAAGCAAGGTTTGGCAATTGTTTTTGCAAAGGAAAGATTGCCGGAATTCCATTGCCAGCCGGGCAGTTTTACATCTTTATCATTTGCCCATACCCCCTTATCATCAGGCGACGCGAGGCTACTGCATAATAAAATTGCGCTTAGTGCAAACAGTATTTTTTTCATGGGATTTTTATTAATTCGTTACTTTCCGAAGATAAAAGTAAGAAAAAACAAACTAAAAACCAAATTCACTTACTTTCCCTAATTCCTCAATATCTTCCCTACTTCAATTCCTTTGATACTAGTGGTGAGTGTTATGCCTGTTTTTCCGTTTTGCAATATCAGCGAGCCCATGTGGTTATCTTTTTCAAACGAAAGGACGGAAGCAGTGATGGTTAATGTATGGCTCAAAGGAACAGTTAACAGAAGTGTATAATTTTTCAGGCCATCTTCCAGCACATTATTTTTACCGGTAAAGGGTTGATTTATCCGGTCGTTGGTATCGCTTACAAGAGGAATCCAATTGTTATTTATAAAATAAACCAGGCTCACTTTGCCGCTCCACTGGCCTATTTTGGTTCCTTTATCCACATTGCCCAAGGAGACTTTATAAGACGAAAAAATAATTCTCACGCTATCCCTTGGGCGGTAAATTTTAGGGTCAAACGAAATAGTGAAGCACTCTTTGGCTGCCGTTTTTGTAATATCCACTTCTCCGGAGGTCCATTCCCAGTCGGCGAGTTTAGCATCTTTCGTTTGTACTAGTATTTTATTATCCTCGGGTTTGGAAAGTGCGCCGAATAAGAGAACCGAAAATAATGCAAGACCGATAAAAAGGATTTTTTTCATGATATGGATAAATTAGCAGAAGTAAAAATACAGGATTTTTAATTAGTAATCGGTGAATGATTTTACATTTGCCTTTTATTATTAAAAAAATGGAATGGAGCGAACTTAAATTATTTATAAAGGACAAGGTTTTTTTAATCGGTATAACCATTATTGACAAAAACGACCAATTAATTGAAGAGTATCAAACTTCAGGGACTGTAAAAGAATTAACCGATGAGGGTATCATTAAGTTTATTCGCCCTGACAATTCTTTGTTTCAAATGCCTTACGACAAAGAAAGTATTCGATTAGCTGCGCCCGGGGAATACCGAGAAAAAGAAACTGGGCAAGTAATTGTTAATCCTGATTATATTACTATTTGGACTTATAAAATAAAGGATATTGAGCATCTTAAAAAAATCAAGAGTTGTGGATATCTTAAAGAATAAATGACTACCCTATAATTCGCAAAAATGGACAAGGACCTCCTGTATAAAATCGGGCTTACATTTATAGACCATGTGGGCCATATCACTTCCAAGGTGCTTATATCCTATTGCGGCAGCGCAGAGGCTGTGTTTAACGAGAAGAAACAAAACCTGCTTAAGATACCCGACATTGGTGAAAAGACCGCGGAAGCAATCGTCAACCAGGATATTCTCCACCTTGCGGAAAAGGAATTAAAATACATTGAGCAAAATAATGTCACCCCTCTTTTTTATTTGGACAAAAACTATCCGTTACGCTTAAAGCAATGCCCTGATTGCCCTGTAGTGCTCTATTATAAAGGCACTGCCAATTTAGATGCCGAACGGATTGTGGCGATAGTCGGGACCCGCAACGCCACTGAATACGGCAAAAAAATGTGCACTGATTTGGTGGAAGGATTGAAAGATTCCAATGCATTAATCATCAGCGGGCTTGCCTATGGAATAGATGCAGCAAGCCATAAAGCAGCCTTGAAATATAATTTGCCAACCGTTGGTGTTATTGGCCATGGGCTTGATTCCATGTATCCGGCAGAGCATTATAACCTCTCGCAAAAAATGTTGGAGAATGGCGGATTGCTAACTGATTTTACAAGTGGCACGAAACTTTCACCGGAAAATTTCCCGAAACGGAACCGCATTATTGCAGGCCTGTCAGATGCTGTGGTAGTAGTGGAATCAAAAGCAAAAGGCGGTGCAATTATTACTGCTGATATTGCTTTTTCATATAGCCGTGAGGTATTTGCATTCCCGGGGCGCAGCGAGGATACATTTTCACAAGGATGCAACCTTTTAATCCGCCAAAATAAAGCGGGCCTCATACAATCAGCCGACGACTTACTTAGCAGTTTAGGCTGGAAAGACGCCAAAAAGAAAAAGAAGCCGCAAATACAATTATTCAACGACCTGAACCCGAATGAAGAACTAATTGTAAAGGTGCTGCAAACGCAGGGCGCACCTATGCATGTGGATGATATTTCATTGCAGGCCAACCTGTCGCCGGGAAACCTTTCAACACACTTGTTAACGCTTGAGTTTGCAGGGATTTTAAAGTCCCTTCCGGGGAAAATGTACAGCCTTTAGTTTAGGCCATTTTTATTTTTCGTACATTCGCTTTCTGATTGGCACGAATGCAGGAAAATCTACTTCATAAAAAATCACGCGGTATTTATGTTATATGTGGAATCGTTTCGATTCTGATGTATAGCGCCTGCAACAACCCCAACACAGCTTCTACTAATACTACCAATGCACCTGTTTCTAAAACGGAACAAAAAACCACATTGATAAAACTATTAATAGGTAGTGGCACCAATTTATTCCGTTCCGTTGACTTGGGCGTGGATTTTAAAACCGTGTTAAGTGCCGAGAAAAAAATTCCCGATGAAAATGACACCGACGATATAAGTTATACAATGCCTATTGATACGATCCAACCCGATTCCATCAATGAGCCTTTTGATTCCGTAAATTATTATAAAATCACCTACTATTTCGATAGGGAAAAATTAAATGAAATTGATGAAGATATTTATTTAGAAAGCGATTCGGCAGCCGCTAATTTATTGGAGCGTTTTACAGATTACTTCACATCCAAATACGGTGATTATGCTTCGCAGAATGACAGCCGTGTGTGGCGGGTAAACCACAGGGGTAAAAAAGAATGGATTTCATTGAGCGACCAAAGCGAGGAGTATGATAACGGAAAGCTGTTGCTGGTGCTTTACAGTGAAGAATATTAACTTGCTTCCATAATATATTCAGCGTGGAAGACACCTTACTCGAAGTAAATAACCTAACTGTTAATTTTAAAACGGAAAACGGTTCTTCCCAAGCCATCAATGGCATCAGCTATACGCTGGAACGGGGCCAATGTTTGGGTATAGTAGGAGAATCGGGTTCAGGTAAAACGGTTTCATCGCTCGCGCTTATGCGGCTCATTCCGCGAGCAGGAAAAATTACAGGCGGTGAACTTATTTTCAACTCTCAAAAGAATGGAAGAACCGCTATACAAAATCTTTCCGAAAAAGAGATGCGCAGTTTCCGCGGGAATGAAATTGCGATGGTTTTTCAGGAACCGCTTACATCACTTAATCCAGTTTTGACATGCGGTTACCAAGTGATGGAAGCCATTATGCTGCATCAGCATATTTCAAAGAATGAAAGCCGGAACCGCACATTAGAATTATTTAAAAAAGTAAAGTTACCCAGGCCGGAAACGATACTCGATTCATATCCGCATCAATTATCTGGCGGACAAAAACAACGGGTGATGATTGCGATGGCGATGTCCTGCAATCCTTCCTTACTAATAGCTGACGAGCCAACAACCGCATTGGATGTAACAGTTCAAAAGACCATTCTCGAACTGATGAAAGAGTTGCAGGAAGAAAATGGAATGAGCATTATTTTCATCTCGCACGATTTGGGTGTGATTGCCGAAATAGCTGACAAAGCATTGGTAATGTATAAAGGCGATATTGTTGAACAGGGTAATATTTTGGATATTTTCTCAAACCCCCAACACCCATATACAAAAGGATTATTGGCCTGTCGGCCGCCCTTGGATAAAAGGTTGAAGGTGCTTCCTACGGTGAAGGACTTTCTGCAACCAGAACAGCCGCCCCAAACCCCTAAAGGGGCTTTGAGTAGCATCCCGCAATCTCTGCGGGAGGTTTTGGGGCTAACAAATATAATATCCCCCGAAGAACGAAAAACTGCCCATCAAAAACTATACGCCTCCGAACCTCTTTTAAAAGTGGAAAATCTTAAAACGTATTTCCCTGTCAGCAAAGGTATTTTCGGAAAAACCACCGATTATGTGAAAGCAGTAGATGATATAAGTTTTAATATATACCCCGGTGAAACACTTGGTATTGTTGGGGAATCGGGTTCTGGTAAAACTACATTGGGCCGAACTATTTTGCGATTGATAGAACCAACTTCCGGCAATCTTATTTATAAAGGAACTGATATTTTGAAATTGAAAGACGAAGAAATGCGGCAATACCGCAAAAAATTGCAAATCATTTTTCAAGACCCCTATTCATCGCTCAATCCCCATTTCACAGTTGGAGAATCTATTGTGGAGCCTATGCGAGTGCATAATATTCTTAATGATGAAAAAGAACGGAAGAAGAAAGCCATCGAACTGATGGAGCGGGTAAATATGACAGCTTCGCAATTTAATTTGTATCCGCATGAGTTCTCCGGCGGGCAACGGCAGCGGGTTTGCATAGCGCGGGCATTGGCTTTGAACCCGGAATTTATTGTATGCGATGAATGTATTTCAGCCCTCGATGTGTCCGTTCAGGCGCAAGTGATAAATTTGCTGGCTGAACTGAAAAAAGATTTCGGATTTACCTATTTGTTTATTTCGCATGATATTTCAGTCGTAAAGTTTATTTCAGACCGCATGGTGGTTTTATACAACGGAAAAATTGAAGAAATGGGCGATGCCGATGAAATCTATTTTAACCCGCAAAAGGAATATACCAAACGATTGATTAATGCGGTTCCGAAGGGGAGGATTGAAGATATTGCCTTAAAATCAACAGGAGCTATACATACATTAAAATGATAGTTCTTTATATTATTGTTTCCATTTATATATCTGCTATATGGTTAGATTATTACAGATTTATCGGAAATTATAAACGAAATAGCTTACTACCCATTTTATCTGCATACATTATTGGTTGTTTGTCTGTGATTATTGTAGTAGAGCTTAACAAGACATTTCTTAGCCAACCTTTATTTTATACGAATAACCATTTTATTAACTCATTTTTATATTTCACAATAAATGTTGGTTTAGTAGAAGAATTTGCAAAAGCAAGCCCATTCATCCTGATTTATCTTGTTTTCAAAAAGGAATTTAAAAACCCGATAGACTACCTAGCTTACTTCTCATTTATTGCATTGGGATTCTCAACTATTGAAAATATTGGGTATTTTTCTACAGGCTCATATATTATTCTAATGCGGGCCATATTGTGCACATTGGGGCATATTATAGATACTTCATTTATAGCTTACGGAATTCTATTATGTAAATTTAGACCGACAAAATCAAAATTTTTAACTCTATTAGTTTTTTCCATTTTAGGCATTCTTTCACATGGAGTATATGATTTTTGCGCATCTTTCTTCTCCATAAATTCCTATGGGTGGATTCCAAGCATCTTGTTCTTTTTTATAACCATTCCAATATTCAGAACCATTATAAATAATGCACTCAATAACTCCACTTCAATTTTAAAATTTGAGAATATAAATCATGATAAAATTTTCACACGGCTTGTATCTCTATATGGTTCAGTTTTTGGGATGGAGTTTATTATTATAGTGATAAAAAATGGATTCGACAGCGCGATTTATTTTTCAATATTTTCAATGCTTACAACAGGAATAATAGTATTTACTGCTCTTTTTTATGTGAGCAAAATAAAGATCACGGTTGATAAATGGGAAAAAATAAAGGTCCTATTTCCTTTTACTCTATAGAAAACAAATCGGAAGCCCACCAACATTAAAAAGCGTACTTTAGAATATTATCAACCATCCCAGTTGTCCTTACTTCCTTATCTTTGCCAATTCAGAAGGCAAGATAATTATGACAGACTCCAAACTATATATATATAACACCCTTAAAAGGGAGCGTGAACTTTTTGAACCTCTGCATCCCGGATTTGTCGGAATGTACCTCTGTGGCCCCACCGTTTATGGAGATGCGCATTTGGGCCATGCCCGCCCAGCTGTTACTTTTGATGTGTTGTTCCGTTACCTCACTTATTTAGGGTATAAAGTACGTTATGTGCGCAACATTACCGATGTGGGCCATTTGGTAAATGACGCGGATGAAGGAGAAGATAAAATACAAAAAAAGGCAAGGCTGGAACATTTGGAACCCATGGAAGTGGTGCAGCAATATACACTCGCTTATCACCGGAACATGGGTCAGTTGAATGTGAAACCGCCATCCATTGAGCCACGCGCCTCGGGGCACATTATAGAACAGGTATTGATGATTGAAAAAATAATCGAGCATGGCTATGCTTATATCTCGGAAGGCTCGGTCTATTTTGATGTAAAACGGTTTGAGAAAGATTATCCCTATGGAGAACTCTCCGGCAGGGTAACGGAAGATTTGCAGCACAACACCCGCGAACTGGACGGGCAAAGCGAAAAAAGAAATCCGCTTGATTTTGCATTGTGGAAAAAAGCATCACCGGAACATATTATGCACTGGCCATCTCCCTGGAGCGAAGGTTTCCCCGGCTGGCACATTGAATGCTCCGCCATGAGCGCAAAATATTTAGGCGAGACTTTCGATATTCACGGCGGCGGAATGGATTTGCTTTTCCCGCACCATGAATGCGAAATAGCCCAATCACTGGGTGCAAACGGTAAACAGCCCGTCCGCTATTGGATGCATAACAATATGCTTACCATCAACGGGCAGAAGATGGGCAAATCGCTCAATAACTTTATTACCCTCGACGAACTTTTCAGCGGGAAGCATTCTCTTTTAGAAAAGCCCTACAGCCCTATGGCATTGCGTTTTTGCATGCTGCAGGCACATTACAGAAGCACTATTGATTTTTCGAATAAAGGATTAGATGATGCCGAAAAAGCATATAGCAAACTAAGCGATATATATCTTTTACTGAAAGATATGAACTGGAACGGAACTACAGTTAATCTTGAAGTTGAAAAAACACTCTCCTCATTCGAACAAGATTGCATTGATGCCATGAATGACGATATGAATACCGCTATCGTGCTTTCCAACATGTTTAAGGTTTCTACCAACGTAAATATATTTTCCACAAGCGGAAAAACGGAAGGTGTAAGTAAAGAAACATTCGAGAAATTTAAAAATGCTTACTGCACTTTCTTTACAGATATACTTGGGCTTGTGCCTAACGAAAGTGCCGCGCAGAGCGGGGAAGAATTTGGGAATTTGGTGGATAGTTTATTGGAAGTGCGCAACGAAGCCAAAAAGAAAAAAGATTTTACACTTGCTGATGCAATAAGGAACGTACTTTCTAAGTTTGTTACCTTGAAGGATTCAGCCGATAAAACCAGTTGGAAACATGAAAAGAAAAAGTAGCCTTCAGTTGAAAGTTTATAAAGTTTGTAAAGTTCATAAAGCGGTTGGGATATTAGCAATTGGCTATTCACTATTGGCAGCAAGTTGCCATAACAATGGTGATAAAGGAAATGTTTCCAATGTTGATACTGTAAAAACCGTTACCGAAACTACGGTTAATGTTCCTGCTTTTAGTGCCGATAACGCTTACGCTTATACCAAAACCCAGGTTGATTTCGGCCCGCGCATCCCGGGAACCAAAGCGCATACGGAATGCCTGAATTTTATTGTGGCGGAATTAGAAAAAGACAGCCTACACCCCACTATTCAAAAAACCAAAGCAAGAACTTTTGACGGAAAATACTACGAAATAGACAACGTAATAGCGCAATCTCAACCGAAAAACAATGTGCGCATAATGCTATGCACCCATTGGGACACCCGCCCCTGGGCCGATGCCGACACATTTGAATCTACCAAACCATTTGACGGAGCCTGTGATGGAGCCAGCGGAGTTGGAATGTTGCTGGAAGTAGCCCACCATCTGAAAGATGCAGGTATCGGGGTCGATTTGGTGTTTTTCGATTTGGAAGATTATGGCCAGCAAAACGGAGTGAATGGAGAGGATACAAAATATCCGCCTCAGGATGATACCTGGTGCCTGGGGTCCCAATATTGGGCAAAAAATCTTCCGGCAGATTATATAACACCTCGCTATGGAATATTGCTTGACATGGTAGGTTGTAAAAATGCATTGTTTCCTACGGAAGGAACATCAATGCAGTGTGCTCCTCAAATTGTAAACAAAGTTTGGGGAATTGCTGCCCAACTGGGTTATGGCAACTATTTTACCCGCGACAGGACCACGCCAACTATCGACGACCATTTGTATGTCAATAAGTTTGCAAACATTCCGACCATCGATATTGTGGCATACGATACCAAAACCCATGACTACCCTTATTTTCATCACAAACACAGTGATAATATGAGCGTAATAGATAAAAACACCATGAGCGTGGTTGGCAAAACACTGATGAATATCATCTACCGGGAACAAAATAACGCTGTAACTCCCTGATTCCTTCGTTAAGTACGATTATTCTTCCTAAATTGCGACGCTTTACTTTCTCCCACATGAGGGGTTAAGCAATAAGTTAGCATACCTTAGCGTTATCTGTCTTGATATAAATACCACACGATGAAAAAATTATTACTTCCCAGTTTCTTTGTTTTTTTATGTTTTGCAAGTGCCTTTGCCCAAACCGGAACCAAAGGGTCCACACAACCTCAGGTTCCGCAGGCAGGAAAAATTCAATGGTCGGTTGACCCTTTTGAACATGCCATTTTTGTTGAAAATACAGGCCAGTTTGATACCGCTTTCCCGGGAATAAAAATTTATTTTGAAGCCAAATTAGGCTCTGTTGGTGCATTTTTTACATCTAAAGGCATTATATACAAGCATGGAGAAATCGAAAAACTTGACTTTGATGGCGGCAAAGACCCTGACCAAAACGGGGCTCCTAAAAAATCGTATTATTATTTAACATCCACATGGGAAGGAGCCAATGCGAATGTTACCGTTGATGCCAGCCAGGAAGACAAACTTTCGTATTACTATACTTATTCAAAAGGGTACTACGATACCTATTATGCCAATGTTTACAAGAAAATAACCTATCATAACCTTTATCCGGGAATAGATGTGGTGTACTCGTTTGCTGAAGGAAGCAACAATATGGAATACACTATCGTTGCCCATCCGGGCGCTGATTTAAGTCTGGTTAAACTGCAATACTCCAAATCAAACGGCATGCATGTAGATGCAAATGGGAATATAGTGATAAGTAATGAAATTGGCACCTTGAAGGAAAGCGCTCCCAAGGCTTATTATATGGAAAACCATGCCCCGGTAAGCGTTTCATCGCATGCTAATAATCCGGATGAATCATTTGCAGCAACCAATTTAGATGCTACCAAAACTTTGGTTATCGACCCTACCATTACATGGACCACTAACCCAAACTTTACCAATACCAGCGGATATGATTACGCTTATGATTTGGATTATGACAACCTGGGCAACGTATATTGCTACGGAGGAGGAGACCAAACAACTTATCCTTTGCAGTTAATTAAAATGAGTCCTGCCGGAGCCATACTGTGGGTATACAATGCTACAGTTATGAATTCATCTACTAACTTTTACGGAGACTTTGCAGTGGATAAACATTCGCTTGAAAACTATCTTGTAGAAGGATGGAATATATCCGGAGGAGCGCGTGTTCAAAAAGTGGGTGCCAACGGTTCACTTATAACAACCATGACCCAATCTACCAGTTCATTTAATGAAATGTGGAGAGTAGCATCCAGTATTTGCCCTCCGGGTTTTGTTGCCTTTGGAAATGGAACATGTTGCCCTACACAGGCCGCCATGCTCGATACAAATATGGTGGGCATTACACCTGTGAATATTGTCGGCCCGAGCCTTACAACCGGATATCATGATATGGCCCTTGTTGCGGTAGACCCGTTCGGAGGTTATGCGCTCACTGCAACCACACAGTCGCTATTATATACAACCGTACAGAATAATTACATGATTAAATCACCTATTCCTGCGCTTGCTCCTTCGGCCTGGGATGTGCCTGATGGTTTTGCTTTCCATGAAATTGGCAGTATTTTCTACGACCCGAATCTGGTATTTAATGCCATGAATGGATTAGTTTGCGGAAGGCAATGGATTTATTCCTACAATGGTGACACACTCAAACAAGTTAATAGAAATACCGGAGCTGTAAACGCCGTCAAGTCGCTATCGAGTACGCTGTATCAATGGGGCGGCATTGATGTAGATTTATGCGATAATATTTATGTAGGTGTTAATAATGACATCCAGGTTTACGACGGAGGTACTTTCACATTATCCTCCACACTTCCAACCCTACCGGGTGTAGTTTATGATGTTGCAGTAGGGGCTTATACCAGCCAGGTGGTTTATGCCTGCGGACAAAACTTTGTGTCTTCTATCAGCCTTGGCCCGCCGGCTACAGTACCTATTGTTATTACAAAAGTACCTACAACCTGTGCCCTTTGCAGTGGTTCGGCTACAGCATCTGCCATGCCTTGCGGATTGCTTGACACCTTAAATGTCACCTATTTGTGGAGTGATGGCGAAACCACACGCACTGCTTCCCACTTATGCTCGGGCGTAGATACTGTTGCTGTTACTATAGAGTGCGGATTAACATATAAGGACACATTAACTATAAGCAGCCAATCAGGCGGATACACCGTTACCCGTGACTCCACCAATGCAACTTGCGCTACCCCGGGAAGTGCAGGTGTTACCCTTACAGGTGGCGCACCTCCTTACACATATGACTGGAGCAATGGCTCCACTGCATCCAGCACCGGCCCGGTGGGTGCAGGCAGCTATTGTGTGGGTATCCGCGACCATTCAGGCTGCTTCGATTCACTTTGCATAACTGTTACAGGCGCTACGTTACCTACCGTTGTTGCAACCTCTGCTCCTGATACCATTTGTGCGGGTAGCTCTTCAACCCTCACGGCAACCGTAACAGGCGGCACAGCACCTTACAATTATTTATGGAGCAATGCAGCAACGAACAGCACAGCGAACGTAACCCCGGCAGCTACAATTACCTATTCAGTAACCGTTACAGATGTTAATGGTTGTTCCAACAGCACAACTGTTTCGGTGGTTGTGATTACCGCACCAACCGTTTCAATTACCGCACCAACTGATTCTATGTGCACCGGAAATTCGGTAACATTAACAGCATCAGGAGCAGGCCTTGTAACCTACTCATGGGCTCCGACAGCTTCTACTAATGCCAGCCTTTCAGTTACTCCCACTGTAACAACTACTTATACTGTTATTGGAAAAGATGCACAAGGTTGTACCGGTACAGCTACTTATACTGTTTATGTTTCCGATGGGCCTGCCGTTACAGTTAGCCAGAATGACAGCATTTGCGGTGGCAAAACAGTAACCCTTTCCGCTTCGGCAAGCGGAGGCGGAATTACATATGTATGGTCGCCCGGTGGCGCTACTACACAAAATATTACCGTTGCTCCTGCCAGCACAACAATATATACTGTTTCGGCTACCAATGCCTGCGGTACCGTTTCGGCAAATGTAACTGTGTTTATTATGCCTACCCCTACCCCTAATTTTTCTGTTATTCCTTCTCAGGGTTGCGCGCCATTGTGCGTTTCATTCCGAGATTTGAGTACAGTTAATTCGGGCAGCATTACCCAATGGGCATGGTCGTTCGGAAATGGCGATACGCAACTGGTGCATACGCCTATTTATTGTTATCAGAAATCAGGCATATATTCTGTCGGCCTAACTGTTACATCTAATAGCGGATGCAGTGCAAGTCTCAGTAAAGTTAATTTGATTACGGTTTACAGCAACCCTAATCCAAGCTTTACGGCAACTCCGCAGCCAACCACCATGTTGCAGCCAACCATCCAGTTCACCGACCAAACTACAGATGCTTATGGAATCGTATTCTGGTCGTGGAAGTTTGGCGTACCGGGAAATGACACATTAAGTTATTTGCAAAATCCTACCTATACCTATTGGGATACCGGAACATACTGCGCAACCGAAACGGTAACCAACTTATATGGCTGTATCGATTCCATAACCAATTGCGTGGTAATCGACCCGATTTTTGCCTTATATATTCCAAGCGCATTTACACCGAACGCAGATAACAAAAATGAAGTGTTTATGGCAAAAGGCAATGACATTAAAACATTCGAAATGTATATTTTCGACCGTTGGGGAATGCAACTGTTCCACTCTACCAATATTAACATTGGTTGGGATGGCACGGCCAAAGCGGGTGGCTCTGTTTGCCAGGAAGACACCTATGTTTACATGATTAAAGTTACCGACAATAAAAATATAGAACACTCCTACACAGGTAGCGTTAACCTGATTAAGTAATCCGCATAGATTCCTCACTTCGTTCGGAATGCAGTATCAAGGATTTTAGCAAAAAGAGGGGGTGCGCTTTGCGCATCCCCTCTTTTCTATTACCCTGTTGAAAATTGTCATTCCGAACGAAGTGAGGAATCTCGCTGCTAATTATGCAGGCAAATGCACGTCCGAATCTTCTTATTTTCCTATGTTTGCAAAAGAAACAACTACATGAAAAAACTACTCGTACTTATTGCCGCCTTCCTTATCCACGGAGACATTTTTTCTCAAACATATAAATACTGGATAGAATTTACCGATAAAAATAACAGCCCCTACTCCATAAGTAATCCTACCGCTTTCCTTTCGGCAAGGGCTATTCAAAGGCGTGCTAAGTACAGTATTCCTGTTCAATATAATGATTTACCGCCCAACCCTGCATATGTCGACAGCGTGCTTTCTAAAGGAGTTCATTTATTAAACCGTTCGGGTTGGTTCAATGCAATCAGTATTAATACTACAGATACCAGCCATCTGGCAGCTATACGGGCATTGCCCTTTGTGAAACATTCCACATTTGTTCTTAGCATCAAGCCGCACGCTCCCGTTAAAAAGCATTTTATAGAAACCACACAAGATTACAGCCCCTATGCAGTAGATACTTTTAATTATGCGGCATCCTATAATCAGAGCCACATGATTGGAGTAGATTGCCTGAACAATATGGGGTACCGTGGAAAAGGCAAGCGCATTGCACAAATAGATGCACGATTTGGAGTGGCCAACACGCTTCCTGCTTTCGATAGTTTATACAACCGCTCCGGAATATTAGGCACATGGGATTTTGTTTGGGAAGACCCCAATACTTATGACGACACCAATAATGTAGATAACCATGGGCAAATGGTTTTATCGTGCATGGCAGGAAATATTCCCGGGCAAATGCTGGGCGATGCCATGGATGCAGACTATTATTTGCTGCGCACGGAAGATATAAATTCCGAATTTGAAATTGAAGATGACAACTGGGCATCTGCTGCCGAATATGCCGACAGCGCAGGCGCGGATGTTATTACTTCTTCGCTCGGATATTCCATTTTCACCAGCGACCCGGGCACCAGTTATACCTATGCCGATATGAATGGCAAAGTGGCAGTCGCCAGCATTGCTGCTACCATTGCCGTGGAGAAAGGATTGATAGTATGCGTGGCCGCCGGGAATGAAGGCGGAGGCGGGTGGCAATATATCACTTCTCCTGGTGATGCTGATAGCATTCTCACAGTTGGCGCCGTGGATGGTTCAGGTAATTACGCACCCTTCAGTTCCACAGGGCCCACATCCGACCATAGGGTAAAACCGGATGTAGTTGCCCAAGGTGAAAATACAGCGTTGGCATCTCCGGGCGGAGGAATTACATTTGGCAGCGGGACTTCTTTTGCCACGCCGCAAATTGCAGGCGCCTGCGCTTCCTTATGGCAAGCAGATTCCAATGCTAATTGCGTGCAAATAATGCAAGCTGTTAGACAAAGCGCAAGCCAGTATACCCATCCGGATTCATTATTGGGCTATGGTATTCCAAATTTTTGCCTTGCTAAAACTATCGCCGGAGGATTGGTTGAAAATAAAATTATAACCAATCTTAATAGCATTTACCCAAACCCGTTCACAGATAATATAACTATTTCATTTTTCTCTTCCATCATTCAAAATGTGAGTGTGAAAATGTATAATACATTGGGACAAACGGTGACTCAAAAAGATTGGAAAGTAGCCGGAGGAGGAAACACACTTATTAATTTGGGTGGATTGCAAAACCTTCCAAATGGGATATATCTTGTAGTAGTGACGGATGAAAAAGGTAGGGTTTATTCGAGTAAGGTGGTGAAGGAATAAGTGACTAACTATATTTTAGTTACTTATGTAAGTTTTTTTATTTACTGGTATCGTATCATCAGCATTATTTTGCAATCTTTTTTTGAGATTCTTATTTCCGCTCCTCCGCCTGTTGAAAGACTGTCCTTAAGCAAGTATTGAACTATAATACTATCCTGATTCTCCTTAATCCTCCTATTTAGTAATTCAAGCTTGTACCCCCCTCTAATCATTAAACTATCACTTATTCTTCCTATTTCATTTTTTTTACTACAATCAAATTTTAATTCACTTAATTTATTTGCAGTCGCACAACCGTAAAGTAAAGAAAGAATTAAGAGTAATTTTTTCATCAACTCTATTGGATAGATAAAATATTCTCTACCTGCTCAAATACAAATTCCTCTGGGCATAAACATCGAGGAAATATTCATCGGTGAGGTCATCAATAAAGTAAATCGCCTCACCCGTTGATTTCATTTCAGGGCCTAATTCTTTTTTCACTTCCGGGAATTTATCGAATGAAAATACCGGAACTTTTATGGCATATCCCTTTTTGCGGGGGTTGAATTTAAAGTCTTTTACCTTTTTAGCCCCCAGCATTATTTTGGTGGCGTAGTTTACATACGGCTCATCGTAGGCCTTGCAGATGAAAGGAACGGTGCGGGATGCACGGGGGTTGGCTTCAATAATATATACGATGCCATTCTTTATTGCAAACTGAATATTGAGTAATCCCACCGTCTTTAGCGCGACAGCAATTTTGCGGGTATGGTCCTCGATTTGCTTAATTACATTTTCATCCAAATCGAAGGGAGGAAGTACTGCATAGGAATCTCCGGAGTGGATTCCGGCAGGCTCTATATGTTCCATAATACCGATGATGTAAACATCTTTGCCATCGCAAATAGCATCGGCTTCGGCTTCTATGGCGTTTTCTAAAAAGTGGTCAATCAATATTTTATTTCCTGGGATATCTTCCAGCAAGGCAATTACGTGCTGTTCCAGTTCTTCTTCGTTAATTACAATCTTCATGCTTTGTCCGCCTAACACGTAAGAAGGGCGCACCAATAAAGGGAACTCCAAATCTTTGGTGAACTCGCTTGCCTGGTCAACGGTTTCAATCACTCCAAATTTTGGATATGGAATATCATTATCACGCAAGAGCGCAGAAAATTTTCCCCTGTCCTCTGCCAAATCCAAGGATTCAAAATCGGTACCGATGATTTTTATGCCGTAGCGTTCGAGTTTTTCAGCGAGCTTAAGTGCAGTTTGTCCACCTAATTGCACAATAACTCCTTCGGGCTTTTCATGCAGGATGATTTCATAAATATGTTCCCAGAAAACAGGCTCGAAATAGAGTTTATCCGCCACATTAAAATCAGTGGAAACAGTTTCAGGATTGCAATTTATCATGATGGTTTCGTAGCCGCATTCTTTAGCGGCAAGCACACCATGTACGCAGGAATAATCGAACTCAATGCCTTGCCCAATGCGGTTTGGGCCTGAACCAAGAACAATTATTTTTTTCCTATCTGATACGATTGATTCATTTTCTTCTTCAAATGTGGAATAGAAATACGGGGTCTTGGCTTCAAACTCTGCGGCGCAGGTATCCACCATTTTATAAACCCGTTTAATCCCGAATTCCTCGTAGCGTTTTTTAAATACTTCACTTTCCAGACAACCGAGCAAATGCGCAATTTGCCTGTCGGCATAACCCTTGCGTTTTGCTTCCATCATCAACTCACGGGTAATGCTTGGAAGGGTTTGTTTTTCTATTTCCCTTTCCAGAATAATCAGCTCTTCTATCTGCCTCAAAAACCAAGGGTCTATTTGCGTAAGCTTATGAACGGTCTTAACAGGTATGCCTAATTTCAATGCGTCATACACATGGAAAAGCCTGTTCCAGCTTGGTTTTTCAAGGCTCTGGATAATCTGGTCCTGTTTTTTTAATTCTTTCCCGTCAGCGCCTAATCCGTTGCGTTTTATTTCCAGCGATTGGCAGGCTTTCTGCAATGCTTCCTGAAAACTGCGGCCAATGGCCATCACCTCGCCTACCGATTTCATTTGCAAACCCAATTCGCGTTTTGCTCCTTTGAATTTATCGAAGTTCCAGCGTGGAATTTTTACGATTACATAATCGAGTGTCGGCTCAAAAAATGCGGAAGTGCTTAACGTAATCTGATTCTTTAATTCATCTAAATTGTAGCCTATAGCCAGCTTGGCTGCTATTTTAGCAATCGGGTAGCCCGTGGCTTTAGATGCGAGTGCCGATGAACGCGACACGCGCGGATTGATTTCAATGGCAATTATATCTTCCCTTTCATCGGGGCTAACGGCAAACTGCACATTGCAACCTCCGGCAAAAGTACCGATGGAGCGCATCATGCGGATAGCCATGGTACGCATCTTCTGGTAGGTGGTATCGGAAAGCGTCATCGCAGGAGCGACTGTAATAGAATCGCCCGTATGGATGCCCATTGGGTCAAAATTCTCGATAGAGCAGATGATATTTACATTGTTGTTGCTATCGCGCAGCAACTCCAACTCAAATTCTTTCCAGCCGAGCATAGCTTTATCTATCAGCACTTCGTGGATAGGCGAAGCATGCAAACCGCGGCTTAATGCTTCATCCAGTTCATCTTTTTTATGAACGAACGATGCGCCTGTTCCACCCAATGTATAGGAAGGGCGAATTACTAAGGGAAACCCAATTTTTTGGGCGATTTCCTTTCCTTCTAAAAATGAATTTGCAATGGCAGATGGGGCACAAGCCACTCCTATATCCAACATGCACTTGCGGAACTTCTCCCGGTTCTCGGTTATTTCAATCGTTTGGATATCAACACCGATAATACGAACGCCATGCTTTTTCCAAATCCCCATTTCATCTGCTTTTATGCAGAGGTTAAGGGCGGTCTGTCCGCCCATGGTGGGAAGAACGGCATCAATTTTGCGTTCGTTTAATATTTTAATAATGGAGTTTACATTCAGCGGAAGCAGGTAAATATGGTCGGCAGTAACCTTGTCGGTCATGATAGTGGCCGGGTTGGAATTGATAAGGGAAACCTCTATCCCTTCTTCCCGCAATGACCTTGATGCTTGCGAACCAGCGTAGTCAAATTCACAGGCTTGCCCGATAATAATAGGGCCGCTTCCAATAATAAGTACCGATTTTATGCTTTTATCCCTTGGCATGTTGTAATTTTTCGGTTGCGAATTTAGGGATTTATAAGAAGCAGAGACGGCATAAACTTTTCAATAGTTATTAAGGGGGTTTATCCTTAAATATTCCCTGTTATTTATTAGCTGGCTTTTATTGAAAAAATCAATAGGGTATAGATTGTGACATTATGCCATTGTTAAGGTATACATTGATAGAAGTTTATTTGAAAGCACCTGTTTGTCTGCCTTATTATTTAACTAACTTATTATCAACTATTAATGCATTATTATAGTTGCATTTTAGTAAACTGTTATTCATGCTTGCCAATATGATATTTATCACTTATAGAAATTTCTAATAATCAACCCCCTGAAAAATAACACGTAAAAAATCATTAAAATTCAAAAACTTGTAATAAATTGCATCATCTTTTAATAAAAGACCTATTATAAAAAGCTACTAACCCTTCTACCTATGAAAAACTCAACCCTGCGTTTCAGCTTAATTGGCATTTTCGCAATTACAACGTTCGCTGCACAGGCACAAAATGTTGCCATCAACACTTCCGGCACTTCTGCAAGCGCTTCTGCCATTCTCGATTTGAGTAACACCGGCTCCATGGCGTTTTTAGCACCACAGGTTGTTTTAACAAGCACAACAGTATTAGCGCCTGTTCCCAATCCCGGCCCTGCCGGATTACTGGTATATAATACAAGTACATCTACAAGCAACGGCTTAAGCGGTGCTGGTTATTATTATTGGACAGGCCCTACAGGCACTCCGGCTAATACCTGGCTATATGTATTTAACTCCGGAGCAACACTTTCCACTGCCTGGTTAATTACAGGAAACAATAATATTGTTGACGGAACCAATTTTTTAGGAACCACTACTGATGTTCCATTAACCCTTAAAGTGGATGGAAGTAAAGCCGGAAGAATTGAAGATAATACCGGAACCAACAGTGGCGCGAATACCTTTTTGGGTTATCTGGCAGGGAACGTAAATACTGCTGCTGCAAACCAGGCAAATACTGCTATTGGTTACCAGGCTATGAAATCGAACACTACCAGCCAGCAAAGTGTGGCCATAGGTTCCAATGCATTAAGTAATGTTACATCGGGCTCTAACCTGAATACTGCTGTAGGTTTCAATGCTATGCCCGGTGCGGCTGTAGCTCTGTTTGGAAATACCGCTATTGGTGCTCAGGCGCTTTATGGAGTAAATAATGCAAGCGGAAGCAATAATACGGCGGTAGGAATGTCAGCTATGTTTCATACTACTACAGGCGGTAGTAATACCATGATTGGAGAACAATCAGGAGAAAATAATACAACGGGAGGCAATAATACAGCCCTAGGAATAAACACAATGTTTAGTAATGTTGCAGGAAACAGTGGTACTGCAATAGGTTATTATGCAATGTACTACGCCAATAGCCAGGCAGTAGCATTTAATAACACAAATGTTGCTGTAGGATACCAGGCGCTTGAGGGTTCTGCTACTGCAGCCAATAACACAGGGCTTAATAATACTGCACTTGGTTATAATTCTATGGCAGCGAATGTTTCTGCAAATGACAATACCGGATTAGGATACAATACACTAACAGCCAATACTTACGCCAAACAGAACGTAGCAGTGGGCAGCGGAGCATTGCAAACTCAAAGTTTTATTAATGCCAGCACTCCCTGGGCTACCGATAACACTGCTGTTGGATTCAACGCATTAAAAGTGAACCAGCCGACATTAGCAACAAATGGCTATCAGAATACGGCTATAGGTTCACAAGCTCTTGTTGCAAATACTACCGGCTCTACCAATACAGCGATTGGTTACACGGCATTAAACTTAAACAATTCCGGAAGCGGCAATACTGCAATTGGTTACAATGCCTTGACTACAAATACCACTGGAACCGATAATACTGCTTTAGGCTATGGGGCAAACGTAGCATCCGCCGCATTAACCAATGCAGGCGCTATAGGATATAACGCTTCTGTAAGCATCAGTAATGCCATAGTGCTGGGTCAAACAGCAACTCCTACTTATGTAGGTATAGGTACAACATCACCTGCTAATTTATTACACGTTAATGGTATTGCCCAAGTAGGTACGGTGAGTTCAAAACAGGGTTCTTTACTTTTTGCCAACACAAGCGCAAACAGCGTTACCCTTGTCTCTCCCAATACTACAGCTGCCACCTATACTATGACACTGCCTACCAATGTTGCCGCTGCAACCAACTATGTACTGGCAAGCACAGGAGCCAATGCAACATTGCAATGGATTAACCCTGCTACAACTTTTTCAAGTACTATTACTGCCAATAATGGCGCTTACATGAGCACAGCCAGCAACGTACAATTCGGAACCAACCCTTTAATCCAAAATACAACATTGCCTTTAAGTACGTATAATTTGATTGAAACTGCCAATCAGCCCGGCCCACCACTCTTAAATTTTGCACACCAGGTTAATAATTCAAATTCTGCCGGAACTGCGTTGGCAGGTATTAATTCGGCAGGTTATGCAAGCGGTGGAACAGGTATCGGGTTATATGGACAAAGTTCTCAACCCAATGGATATGCTATTTATGGTACAAATGCAGGCGGTGTTGGAATATACGGTACCGGCAGTACATATGGTGTAGAAGGTGTTGCACCCAGCAGTGTTGGCGTTTATGGTTCCGGCAATACCGGAACAGAAGGAAATGGTACATCGTATGGTATTTATGGCATAGGCCCGGTTGCCGTATATGGCGATGCCAATAATTCCAACGGTTCTGCAGGAGGTTATTTCTCCAACAACACAGGCCATTGTTTTATTTATACCGCTTATTATAATGGAACTAACTACTTCGGTGTCTATTCCGATTCCAGTATATATACTCTTACCAACGTAAACGCATCGGGTAATATAAACGCAGCCGGAAACATGAACGCTACAGGAAATATCAACGGGTTAGGCAACTTAACCGTATCCGGAAACTTTACCGCAGGCGGAACAAAAGCCACATTAGTGGAAGATAAAGAAGGCAACATGCGTTCCATGTTTTGCAATGAATCGCCTGAAGTATTATTCCAGGACTATGGCACATCCTCGCTTGTTAATGGAAAAGTTCATATCGACCTTGACCCTATTTATGCATCCAATGTAACCATTAATGAAAAGCATCCGCTTCGCGTAATTATTACCATGAATGACGAATGCCCGAATAATGTATATGTTACAAACCGCACTGCCACAGGCTTCGACGTAGTGGAAATGAACCACGGCACATCCGGCGCTTCGTTTACGTATGAAGTGATAGCCAACCGTGCAGAGAAGAAGCTGAAAGCAGGAGAGCCCGGAAACAATTATGCCGATTTGCGCTTCCCTAAATTCAATTACGAGAAAGTGCAATCAGTACCATTGATTAAGGCGGCGCCTCCAACGGCCAGCCCAAATGTTAAATAAATAAATTTTGTAATCCCTCGTTTTTTACCCTGAAACAACATGTTGTTTCAGGGTAAAAAACGATATATGCTTTGCAAAAGCAGAACAGGAATTAAAAATAATAGTATCTTGGTTTTTTATAACTATCATTAATACCATTATGGATTCCCTCCGCATATTCGATATCCCCTATCTTCAAAAAGAAAAATATCCAAAGGAAGATTGCATTGCATCTAAAGTAAACGGTTCATGGTTGAAAATAAGTACGGAAAAATTTATTTCCACAGCCGAAAATTTAGCCTATGGATTTATAGATGCGGGAATTATAAAAGGCGATAAAATAGCTACCATTTGCTCGAATAACCGTATTGAATGGAACTTCGTCGATTTGGCTATTTTAATGACCGGAGCCATTCATGTGCCCATCTATCCCACCATCAGTGATGATGACTATAAATTTATTTTTACCGATGCGGAAATAAAATATGTTTTTGTTTCCGACGAAAAGTTGTATGGCCGTATTAAGGTTATTGCAAAAGAAATTTCTACTATAAAAAATGTTCATACATTCGATGAAATAAATGGAGCCCCCCATTGGAAAGAATTTTTGAGTATCGGCGAAAAAAAACCTGTACCCGAAAAGCTGGAAGAAGTAAAAAGGTCTATCAGCCCGGCTGATTTAGCCACCATGATATATACTTCCGGAACTACAGGAACGCCAAAGGGTGTAATGCTATCACATAATAATATTGTAAGCAATGCCGAAGCCTCCAAAGTATTTGTCCCGGTAAACGAGTATGGGAAAGCATTAAGTTTTCTTCCGCTCTGCCATGTATATGAACGAATGCTGAATTATCTATACCAATACTTAGGCATCTCTATTTATTATGCTGAAAGCATTGATGCCATCGGCGACAACTTGAAAGAAGTGAAACCTGATGTATTTGTAGCTGTTCCAAGGGTGTTGGAAAAAGTTTACGATAAAGTGCTCGCAGTGGGAAATACATTAACCGGAATTAAAAAGATACTTTTCTTTTGGGCCGTTGATTTGGGTGTGCGCTTTGAAATGAACCATGCCAATGGTTGGTGGTATGATTTCCAGTTGAGCATTGCGCGCAAGCTGGTATTTAAAAAATGGCAGGAAGGCGTAGGCGGAAATATTAAAGTAATCGCTTCTGGCAGCGCACCGCTGCAACCCAGGCTGCAGCGCATATTCTGGGCGGCAGGGATACCTGTACTTGAAGGATATGGGCTTACGGAAACATCACCCGTTATTTCGGTAAACAGGCTTACGCCGGGCGATGCCAAGTTCGGAACAGTGGGACCTTTAATTCCCGGTGTGGAAATTAAAATTGCCGATGACGGTGAAATATTATGCAAGAGCCCGGGCGTAATGATGGGCTACTACAAACGCCCCGACCTTACCATGGAAGCGATAGACAGGGATGGCTGGTTCCATACGGGCGACATTGGTGTTTTCCTCGACAATAAATTCCTGATGATTACCGACCGGAAAAAAGAATTATTAAAAACCTCGGGCGGAAAATATGTGGCGCCGCAGCCTATCGAAAATAAATTTAAGGAATCTCCATACATATCGCAGATAATGGTGGTGGGCGACGGACGCAAGTTTACCGGTGCATTAATTGTTCCTAATTTCCACAACCTGGAAGCATGGTGCAAAGACAATAATGTGGAGATAAGTGCACACAATATGCTTATACAAAACGATAAAGTTCTTCGTTTATTCGATGCCGAACGCGACCGTTTAAATACAAACTTTGGCCATGTGGAACAGGTGAAGCGATATGAACTCCTCCCCGACGAATGGACCACCATTGGTGGAGAACTTACCCCTACCCTGAAACTGAAACGCAAATTTATTTTAGAAAAATATAAGTGGGCAGTGGAGAAGATATATGCGGAGTAATTTTTTTACCGATAAATGTAATTGCCTTATAAAATTAAAGCGGGCTGCATTTGCAAGCCCGCCTGCAAGAAAACAAACAATTTATTACCTGCTATGATATGTTTGTTTTGAAATCTGTATAAGCGGAAATTATATATACAGATATTTAGGCATCTCTGTTCTGCCATCTTTAAAGGTGTTCTCAATACTTGATAGTTCCTGCGAAACCCGCTCTTGCGATTGCGACACAGCCCTCTTGAGTTTATAGGTGTATGCTTTCCTTTTGAACAATCTACTGATTCTTTCAATAATCCGATACTTTTTCATACTTTATTGTTTTTAGGGTTAAACATTAAATTACAATGGTACCTTTTTATTAAGTTATCTATTTATTTTTTAGCTATCGCAAATTTACAAACGGGAATACTTGTTTTAAAAGAGTTTCCGCGTTAAAAATTGTTAATGAAGAAGGGGAACTTCTGCCTGATTAAAAAGTATTAAAACTCCAGCATCAATCTCAAATTCACTTCCCTTGCTGTAAGATAATTAGGCACGGCATATTTGTTTCCGCTTACATCGGCAACCCATTCATAAGAAATTACGTTGTTCGCCTGCAGGAGGTTAAACACTTCAATGCCTATCCATAGTTTTTTAAAATATTTTTTAGCGCCCGTGTTATTCTTTTGCCCTCTTTTACCGAGTATAAGATACGAGCCGCCAATATCTACCCGTTCGTAAGGTGGTGAGCGAAAAACCTGGTCATATTCATCGCCCGGAGGGCCAAACGGAAGGCCTGTTCCGAAAATTAAATTAAGGTTGACTTTAAAGTTTGGGAACCTCGGCAGGTAATCCTGAAAAAACATACTGAAAGTTACACGCTGGTCTAATGGCATCGGCATGGAATAAACCGGAAGTTGTTCACTATATGCCACTGTTTTATCAGCTACGCCGGTGCTCACATCCTGCCCGTAGATATTATAATTAATAGTGGTGTAGGCATTGTTAATCGTATATCGCGCATCTAATATGGACACACTGGCCCATGATTCCAGCCCCTGCACAAATTCTCCGCCAATTTTACTGTCGACACCGGCAGCATATCCATGGGCAGTTTGTGTGGGATAATAATTCACGTATACATTATCTATATCATACGGAATAACACTTACCAGTTGCTTGTAATAGGCCTCTACAACCAATTTAAAGGGCCTTGTCCATGCTTTGAAATTGTAATCCATCCCTGCTAAGTAGTGAACAGATTCCTGGTCTTTTACATTAGTATGCAAGTTACCGTACATGTCTATGAGTTCCCTGTAAAACGGCGGTTGGTAATAAATACCGCTTGCAAGGCGGAAAAGCACATCCCTCCTCCAGTTGGGTTTAAATGCAATGGAGCCTCGCGGACTGACTGCTGTTTGCCCATTCATATCCCAATAATTGGCACGTACCCCTTCGGTAATTATAAGTGAAGAGTTTCCGCCAAAGTGCCATTTATCTATATTCTCAATGTAGCCCATCACCCTGTTCGATTGAAGCGAATCGGCAGCTTTTACTGTATTCTGCAATTGCAATACGTAAGGATTGTATGGAAGTGAATATCCCGCCGAGTCGATAAAATTCCATTGGCTTATCTGGCTGGTCACTACTTCATGCTGGAAGGTGGCTCCCCACAGCAACTGGTCGCCGGTATGGTAATCGAATGAACCTTTATGCTGCCAGCTGTATACCATTGCATTTATATCATCGCGGGCATGGTTAAGGTAACTGCCGACACCTAAATCAAAGGCAGGTTTTCCTAAATTTGAACTGCCTAAATTTGAATTTAACTGGCTGATGAGGTATTCGCCTAAAATGTCGTAATCTTGTTGTTCCTGGTCGGAATATTGGGAATATATAAGCCTGAGTTTTACTTTTCCGCTGGCGGTATAATTTAAGGAGGCCGCTCCTGTAAAGGTTAAATATTGGTCTACTTCCTGCCCCTGAAAATATACTTGCAATTGATAAGCCTGGCTAACGGTACCGAATTTGGCTGTTTCAGTTTGCGGAACAAACTGGTAAATATTTATGGAAGCATTCCCCAGCACATCCAGTTCGAGGCGGTCGGTTATTGCATAGGTCATATACAGTTGTGCGTCGCCAAACTTGGGTTTGTATGAACCTTGCACATCCAGCGAGTTTAGCAAATATTGATTGGTTTTATACCGCGCGCCGAAAATCCATGTAAAGCGATGGCTTTTGTCGACTCCTTCCAAATGGAGTGTTGCACCCAGCAAACTACCCGAAACAGAAGCGGCAAAAGCAGTAGGTTTTTTATAGGTTACATCCAATACCGATGACATTTTATCGCCATATTGAGCCTCGAATCCTCCGGCAGAGAAATAGGCAGACTGAACCATATCGGGATTTATAAAGCTGAGCCCTTCCTGTTCACCATTCTCAATTAAAAATGGGCGGTACACTTCTATTCCGTTCACATATACAAGGTTTTCATCATATCCGCCGCCACGCACCGAATATTCCGAACCTAATTCACTGCGGGTAGCCACGCCGGGCATGGTTGTTAATATGGCATTAAAATCGCCGGAAGGCATAGGTATTGAAGTTATTACCGAAGTATTAAGTTCCGTCATGCCTTGCGTATTATGTTTCAGGCTGACAATACTGGCGGTATCGAGCATGTGGCTGGAAGAATAACGCATGGCAGGGTTGTATTCATATCGTTCCCCTTCTTTCAAATTCACTTTCAGAAGACGGGTTACATAACCGAAATGGAAAAACCCTATTTCAAGCTCTTTTCCGGCAGGTACGGAATACGAAAATTTACCCAGGCTATCAGAATATGCAGGGGTCAGAACACTCCCTGTTATACCCACCAAAACTGATTGCAGCGGCTGCCCGGCACTATCGGTAACAATGCCATAAATAGTGGCAGTTTTTCCCGAAGGCTCCCGTTGAGACTGACATACGGCAGCCTTGTGAAGAAATAAAAATAAGCAGGATACAACAAATAAAAATTTGAATTTACCCTTGAGCACTTTAGTCAAATGAAATTAAAATTGGTAATGCTTTTTAATCAATCAGGGGATAAATGTACCAATTCTTGGCCGTTTATTGAATATTCAATGAACCATCTTTCCAAGCCTGTATAAACTTGGCCCATGCAATAGGGTTCAGGAGGTTGTTGGGTGGATATTGCCCGGCATAATAAAGTTTGTCGTTTTCCTGCTGAACGGTTTGCAGGTAATTGGTTCCCGGCGAACGGGCATCAGCATAGCGGGCATGACGGGCCGCCAACGCCATATTTTTTCGGGCGCGGGCAAGGTCATTATCCGGCAAATCTAATTTCAGAAAGGCCGATTTAAAGGCTTCTTTCGATGGCCATGAATAAAACACAAAGGGTTTCAGGTTGGTAGTGTCTCTGGCCATTATATGTATCAATGAATACCGGTCCGTAGAAAGTGTATCGGGCACCACATACGAATTAGATTTATACCCTAAAGCCTGAAATAAAACAGTATCTCCGGGAACTGCGATAAAGGAAAAATAACCGTTATTATCGGCGATGGTTCCTCCGCTCGACCTTTTTACAAGTATAGCCACATAGGGTATTGCCTGAACGCTATCCCTATCCACCACAATACCCGAAAGCTGAATAAGTTGCGTATGCTTTGCCGTTTGAGCAACTGATTTATTGGACAGCGATAAAATTAAAACAGGGGCTAAAACAATGAATAAAAGGCGTTTGAACATAATATCTAAAAAAGCAATTAATTATTTTTGCAAGGTACGATTAGTTTAAACAGCGGAATATTAACAAAGAACGTTGTTCCGTCTAATTTATTTTCCATCAGGTAGGTTCCGTATATTTTTCCGGCTTCGCTCACAAGCGGGCAAAACGACTCGTATTGGTATTCTTCCGAAGGATAAAGTAAAGGTTTGCGCGATACTACACCTTCTCCTTCCACTTCGCTCCAGCCGCTCATACTGTCGAATATATACCAGTGCCTTCTAAGGAGTTGCACAGGATTAGAAGTATTATTTTCAATGGTAATACGATATGAAAAAATGAAATAACGGTTAGTAGGACGGGAATGTAAATCCTCGTAATTACTTTGCACCGTTATTTTAACCCCGTGGGTTGTGAGCGTAACCATAACGCAAGTATAGTAAATTCATCTATAACCCGGAGTAATTTTTCTGTTCTAAATTATTGATGTATCATAGAAAACTGTCCTTTTTACTCTTATTTTGATATATCGACCAAAAAATTCAACATCTTTGACAATCCTTACCGTATGACTAAAGTAAACCTCATTTCTCCCCCATTTTTAAAGCCCGGCGATTGTATAGCCATTGTTGCCCCTGCCCGTAAAATTTCTACTGAAGAACTGGCACCTGCAATTCAGCAACTGGAAACCTGGGGCCTGAAAGTGAAATTGGGAAAACATATTTATTCCACATCCAACCAGTTTGCAGGGACGGATGAAGAACGAGCGGCAGATATGCAGCACATGCTGAACGATACAGAAGTGAAAGCTATTATATCCGCCCGGGGCGGATATGGTGCAGTAAGAATTATCGATAAACTCGATTTTACGCAATTCTGCAAAACCCCTAAATGGATTGCGGGATATAGCGACATAACGGTTTTCCATAATCATATCCAAACGCATTTTGGCATACAGACATTGCATAGCACCATGCCTATTAGTTTTGGTAAAGATGCAGCATCTACCGAACTGCTTAAAAAAGCGCTGTTCGGAGAAGTAAACGAATATATTTTGAACGCCCAACCAACCAATAAAAAAGGAAAAGGCACAGGAATACTTTGCGGAGGCAACCTTTCTCTTTTATATGCCCTTGCAGGAACACCGTCAGATATTGACATGAAAGGCAAAATATTATTTCTTGAAGATTTAGACGAATACTTTTATCATATCGACCGCATGATGATGCAACTGAAACGCAGCGGAAAGCTGGCTCATCTCAGCGGTTTGATTATTGGCAGTTTTTCAGATATGAAAGACAACACTATCCCCTTCGGAAAAACAGCTGAAGAAATTATTCTGGAAGCTGTGCAGGAATATAATTACCCTGTTTGTTTTGGTTTCCCGGCAGGGCACGGAACAAGGAACTATCCGCTATATATGGGTAGAAATATGGAACTGGATTTGGATACAACCAAATCAGCGTTGCATTTCAATTAAAAATTCTGCTAAAAAATCACAATAAAAAATCGTGTTGCAGATACACGTAATAAACCGGATAGGTCTTGCTGTATGAGTGATTAATTAGCGGAAATGCAGGAGAAATGCTCAATATAGTATTAGATGCAAAAATAAACTGCAGCCCTGGCCTTGCCTCCAAATAACTGCCTTTTGCAAGGGATGGAATGCCGCCGGAATAGACTGCTTCTCCTTGCTTGGTAATAGAAGCAGTTCCATAATCTTCCCCCATAAATTCCATATATATATTCACATTTACTTGCTTGAAATTTTTGTAGCTGCGCGGAAAAAGCAAATACCCGAAAGACAAACTATAGTTTATGGCATTTGAATATTTTATGGTTATGTTCGAATCTACCTGCTGGAATTTGAATGGCATTATATATCCGACAGCAAGCGAGGCAGCAAACTTATGTTTCAAATACGTGGCTATTATTCCTCCGGCAACACCGGAATTATCTCCTGTCAAATCAGGTTCCGATTCCAAATGCGGCTCGTTACCGCCTGCCACCTGCAAATATGCCGCCATGCGGAAATGTTCCTGGTAAGAATCGAAATTTAAAAAACGGTATTTCAATCGGGCGGAATAGTTCTCAAACCAAAATGGATGCGACTCCCCTCGCACATAGCCATTGGTTTGCAAACTTCCGATTTCAGGATTATAATAAATAAAATTATAGGGAAGCGTAAGGTCATGATGATTAGAGAAACTAAGGGTTTGGTCCAGTTCCAACTTTGAACTGATGCCATAGATAAATGAATAACCCTGCTGCAAGCGAATTTGGGTTATTTCTTTAAATATTTCATTTTCCAGCTTTAAACGCAAAACACCTTTTGGCACATTGCTGGCAGGGTCGGTATTAGGAAATAATTCCTGCGCCCAACCATATTTTGGCAGTAAGCATAAGATTATTAAAATGACACGACCCACCTCATTAATTTATTTTGTAAAGTTATGCTTTGAAGATGAATCCGCAGAATTAAAACTTTCTGTATCTTTACTATCCTGATGAAGAAGATATTTTATTCCGTCCTATTTTTTCTGGCAATGCTTAATGTGGTCTCTGCCCAGTTCACCAAAGCAGAATTGCGGGCCGACGGGCTCACCTGTTCACTATGTTCTAACGCTACCTACAAGCAATTAAAAACCCTTGATTTTATCGACAGTATTGGCATGGACCTTGACCATGCCACATTTCTTCTCTATTTTAATAAAGATAAAACAGTAGATTTTGAAAAAATACGAAATAAAGTTGAGTTTGCAGGATTTACCGTAGGCATGTTAAAAGCCACCTACACCTTCAATAATTTTACTGTAGATACTTCCCATTGCTTTAATATGGCCGGTGCTGTTTTTTGTTTTATTAATGCAAATACCCAAACCTTAAACGGAGAAGCCGAATTACAAATTGTAGATGCAGGATTCATCAGCAAAAAAGAATATAAAAAATATGCCGACTACCTGGCTGCTCATCCCGAAGGTTCATATATGCGGGTTTTCCATGTAATCTTGTAAGCGCCTTTTCTGTTTTCAATAACTCTCTATTAATACGTACATTTGCCAGTCATTTATACTTAATATCCCAGATACCGGATGTGGAATCGGCTTGCTAACTTTATTTTAAAAAACAGGATTGTATTATTTTTTGTAATTGCAGGAATTACTGTTTTCATGGGCTTTCAGGCAAAGCAGGTAAAAATTGCCTATAACTTTACTCAGCTTCTTCCGGCTGATGATACGGCATGGATAGATTACGAAAAATTCCAGGAACAATTTGGGCCCGACGGAAGGGTAATGATTGCCGGTATGCAAACCGACAGTTTATATTCCAATCTTCCATTATTTAATGATTGGTGCACCCTCGACCATGATATAAAACATACGGCAGGAATAGAAAATGTTATGTCGGTGGCATCGCTATATAAAGCGGTAAAAGATGATAGCCTGAATGAGATTAAAGTCGACACGCTATTGCATAAAAAGCCTGCTAATTTAGTGCAGCTCGACAGCGTTAGAAAAGCTATTTACGGATTGCCCATCTTCGAAAATTTTATTTACAACAAGCATACGGGCTCCACGCTTATGCTGATTACATTTAAAGAGGATAATATAAATACCATTCGAAGAATAGCTGTTGTAGATTCCGTTAAAAACCAAATGGATGCCTTTGGACTCAAACATCACATAACCATGCATTATTCGGGCATGCCTTATATAAGGACCATTATCTCCCGCAAAATAATGAATGAAATGATTATGTTTTTGGTGCTTGCCATACTCATTACTTCGCTGATACTTTTCTTTATATTCCGTTCTTTTTATCTGGTTGTATTCCCGCTATCGGTAGTAATTGTAGGGGTAACATGGTCGGCCGCATTAATAAATTTATTCGGCTACCAGGTTACTGTTTTAACGGGTTTAATTCCTCCGCTCATCATGGTTATTGGAGTGCCCAATTGCATTTTATTATTGAATAAATACCATACCGAATACCGCATCCATGGCAATAAAATAAAAGCCATGCAACGGATGGTTGGCAAAATCGGAATCTCTTTATTTCTGGCTAATGTTACTACCGCCATCGGGTTTGCCGTTTTTTGTTCCACACACAGTGAAGTGCTTGTGCAATTTGGGCTGGTAGCGTCTCTCGGCGTAATGTGCACGTTTCTTATTTCTCTTTTTCTCATTCCAATCATTTTCAGTTTCCTTCCTCCTCCTAAAGTGAAACACACCAAACATCTGGATAGAAAATATACCGTTACACTGCTTACTAAAATCGATAAGCTGGTGCATACCCGCAGAAAGTTCATTTATACGGTTGTTACACTTGCAATACTAATTTCCATTTGCGGCATATCCCAAATAAAATCGTTAGGATTTGTAGTGGATGGCCTGCCAGAGAATGACCCTATTTATGCCGATATGCATTATTTTGAAAATTGCTTTGGCGGTGTATTGCCAATGGAAATAAAAATAGATACACGCCGGGCTAAAGGTGTTTTTGCAGAAGGCGGAAAGACGCTTTATAAAATGGAACGTCTGCAAAAAATGCTCAAAGGCTATCCTTTTTTCTCGCGACCATTATCTATTGTGGAAGGGTTGAAATTTGCGAACCAGGCTTTTCATGACGGGGAATCTAAATACTATATCATGCCTTCGCAAAGCGATTTGCAATCGATATCTCAATATACGCAGGGCGCAGGAAAGAAGCAGGATTTGTTCAAAGCTTTTCTCGACAGCACCAAACAATACACCTGTATCGATTTATTTATCCAGGACGTTGGCTCGGCAAAAATGAAAGATATAGTTGCCGAAATTGAACCCCGGGCCGACAGCATTTTTAATTACTCGTATGCAACCAAATCATGGCTGCCTATAGACAAGCGCGACAAAGTAACATTTACCGGAACCTGCCTTATTTTTTCAAAAGGAAACGATTATTTGGTAAAGAATTTAATCGAAAGCGTGTTTTTGGCTGTAATACTTGTGTCGTTGGTAATGTACCTGCTTTTCATGTCGGTGCGCATGGTAATTATTGCCACCATTCCCAGCCTTATTCCATTGGCAATTACGCTGGGATTGATGGGCTTCTTCAATGTTCACCTGAAACCAAGCACTATACTTATTTTCAGTATTGCGTTTGGCATTTCATCGGACGGCACCATGTATTTTCTTACCAAATACAAACAGGATATTAAAAAATACAAACTAAGCATTTCTGAAATTGTTTCGCTGGTGATAAAAGAAACAGGAGTAAGCATGATATACACTGCCATCATTCTCGCCAGTGGATTTATGATATTTATTTTCTCCGGCTTTGGCGGCACAAGGGCTTTAGGGTTGCTGGTTTCGGTAACGCTGCTGATGGCTTATTCTTCCAACCTGATTGTACTTCCATCGTTCCTGCTTTCGTTAGAAAAAAGAATACACCGTAAAGAAGAAATGAAATCTTTAGTGGATATAAAGCATCACCACATGGATGAGGAAGAGGAAGATTCAGAATCTTCTACAGAAACAGGAAAAATGAATTGAAAAAGGCATAGAATGTAGCGCCTGCTTCTGTTTCAAGCGTGTCTTCAGTAAAGAGTGACAGCATAAAAATCATCCAGAAAATAAAATAGAACCAAGTAAATATTTTTCCTGTTTTTATTCCCGGATAAAAAAGAGAAAATATAAAAAACGACAATCCGATTAAACCGAAACCGACCCCAATTTCAAGGTATTGATTATGCGCCCTCAACCTGAATTCATGGGTTAGCGATGAATGGGTAGCATCATAATAATCATCGAATCCTTTCCGCACATTGCCTGTACCTGCTCCTACTAAAGGGTGTCGTTTGATTAACATTAGCGCTATTTGCCAATATTCTAAACGCATAGTTATGGAGTGCCCGTTAATATCGCCGCCTTGCTCATAATCCTTAACCTCCCAAAACACTTGATACAAACGGTAACTCATACTTGTCAGCGAATTAAACCGATAGTTTGGAATTCCTAATTCAATAGCATTTATATCCTGCTGAGAAAGCGCCCAAACTCCCACCGAGTCCTTCCGCAAATTCAGCGATGCCATATATCGCGCAAGTGTACCGCGCACAGGGTTCCCTTTCAAATCATTGCTGTCGAATGGAATTTTACTCCTTTTGTTCCACTCCTTTTTCAATTCTTTGGGGCAAACATAATAAAGCACATAATGGCCATTTTCTGTTGAATTGCCTGCATAATCCAACGAGTAGTAATTTCCGTTTACAGTTTTTGGTCAAGTTTTTTTTCATCTGCCACATCTGCCTTTGGAAAGTAGTGGTGATAAAAATAAAATACATATCCAATCGAGCTAATTAAACCCAACGCAAATAAGCATATCACTGTTAAGCCCAGTGCTATTTTCTTTCTATTTATAGCCTTGATAGCTGCATACAGCAATAGCACCAGAAAAATAATCACTACCATTATTACAGCCGTAAGTGATTGCATTACGGTTAGAAAAAACAATAGCCAGCCAATCCAGATTATGAAAATGGCCGACAAAAATGTAATCTTGTTGGTAGCAATATAGTGCGCCAATATAAATATGGAAAGCACCATCATCATGGCGAGCCTTACAGGCGCTATATAGGGAGAAATATCATGTATGTCCACTATTTCATGGTGCACCAAAATCCAGCCGCCTATAAATGTGGTACAGGTAACCGCGAGCATAAAGGAAAGTAAAACCAGCCTCCATTCTTTTATTGAAAGTGGGGTTGTAGTAGAAAACACAAGGGGAAAAATAAGCAGCGGGATTTTTTTATTAATGTCCTCCAACCCATAATCGAAATTGGTGCTATAAAGCAACCCCAGCAAATGCATTATGTAAACGGCACATAATACTATGGCAGGTTTATTTTTGCTGAAATTCCGGAATTTGAAAGTGAAATTCCCTTCAAAGACCCAGTTAATAACAATTACGGCCTGCCCTATGCTATTTAGCCCGTTTGATAAGGGCATACCTATGCAAACACATATTATCCCCGCTAAAAAAAGATAGCGGTGAATTTGTGTCCGTAAGGAACTATTATCGGTTAGTGTTTCGGTGGTTGAAAACAAATCTATTTCTTTAGGCTTTTATTTTTGATTGGGACAGGAGTTTTAGTTTTCTTTGCACAAATTTAAACTATACCATGAATATTTTATTGCTTGGAAGCGGAGGAAGGGAACATGCCTTGGCATGGAAAATGGCAGATAGCCCTCTTTTAGAAGCCTTATATATTGCCCCGGGAAACGCCGGTACAGCGGATTTCGGCATGAATATGAACATTGAT
>CAIWVW010000056.1 GCA_903916255.1 uncultured Bacteroidota bacterium | reverse complement strand
TTATCAGAATAAATATTTCAGGCGACCTATTAACCCAAAAATTGATTGTTCAATAATATAGTTAATAAGTAAATCATGAAAAAGTTTAGTCTGCTCCTCCTTGTTGTTCCCTTTTTCTGTTTTGGGCAAAGCGTTTCCAAAACCACGAAACATTTGGAGGATACTGGGGAGAAAACCAAATATGATACGGTATTTGGTGAAGATGCCGATTATACCATATTTCCGCCATACTTTATTAATAATGGAGATGGAACAGTAACTGATACTGTAACAGGTTTGATGTGGGCTCAAACAGATGGACCTGCCGTGTCAATTCAAAATGCAATCTATTACTGTGATACACTAAGGTTAGCAGGTTACTCAGATTGGAGATTACCAACAGGTCAGGAATCGTATGGTATTCTTAATCTTCAATTTGTAAATCCAGCATTAGATACAACTGTATTCAAGAAGGATTCTGCCCAGTACTGGTGGACCATTGACAGACAAACAAATGATACTACTGTAATTTGGGTGACAAATGCTGGAGGTGGTATAGGAAACCACAGAGAAACAGAAGCCCGTGGGGGTGGTGGAACTAAAATAATTCAACCAAGAGCTGTAAGAAATGTTACACCTCCGCCTACCATTCCTGCACATTTTACAGATAATGGTAATGGAACCATAACGGATAATCTAACCAAACTAATCTGGCAAAAAGTTCCTTATTCCGATACCCTTTCGTGGGAAAATGCTCTCCGGTATGCCGATTCACTTACACTTGCTGGATACACTGACTGGCGATTGCCTAATGTTAAAGAAATAGAATCAATAGAAGACCTGACCAAAAACAACCCTTCAGTTGATACAACTTATTTTAAAATGAAAGTTGCACATTACTGGTCATCCACAACCCTTCCTAATCTAACTACTAAAGCATGGTATTTATATACTCTGTGGGGTATTACCACTTATGACCCTAAAACATTCCAGGATTATGTATTATGTGTAAGAGGAAATCCAATGATTACATCTTCGGTAAATTCTATTTCAAGTAAGAAGTTAAACCCTCATGTGTATCCAAATCCATTTAACGCTAATACCACCATCGAATATACAGCCTCCACCATTCAATCGGGCAGCCTGAAAGTATTCAATGCGCTAAACCAAATGGTTTATGAAAAATCAATTTCAAGTCGACCTGGTATCAATAAAATCTTATTGGATGGAACCAATATGCCTTCAGGAGTATATTATTATTCGCTAACCTTTTCCTCTAATGAGGTTCCAGGTTCAGGAAAACTTGTAGTTGTACATTAAGAAATATTCTATGACCTCATTTGAAATAATAAAGCAATATTTACAGTTAGGGTTTACCCACGTAATTCCATTTGGGTTCGACCATATCCTTTTTATTCTTAGTATTTTTTTCCTGAACTCTAATGTAAAGTCTGTGATTATCCAGTGCTCTGTGTTTACATTGGCACATAGCCTTTCTCTGGGGCTAACAGCTGCCGGATACATTATTCCACCTTCTAATATAATTGAACCTCTTATTGCACTTTCTATACTATTCACCTCTATTGAAAATATTGTTCATAACAAAATAAATTCCTGGCGTATTGTAATTATTTTCCTTTTCGGATTAATACATGGCATGGGTTTTGCAAGTGCTTTAAAGGATATTGGAATACAACAAGAACATTTCTGGGGAGCACTAATATCTTTTAATTTCGGCGTAGAGTTCGGTCAACTCACGGTAATACTTGCTGCTTATTTTCTAATAGGTAAATGGTTCAGCAACAAGACCTGGTATAAAGAACGTATTGTTTATCCTTTATCAAGCGGAATAGGATGTGTTGCTTTATATTGGACTATTGCAAGAATATTTTTAACAATTTAATATTATTTAATCAATAGGGACATAAACTTCATTTAAACTTCATATTCAACAAGTAGCTTCGCATCATTAATTAACAACAAACAAAAACCAAACAAATGAAAAAGTTAAGTTTAACGCTCGCCGCCGCTATCCTTTTAGGAAGTATTTCTTTCGCACAAACTGCACCTGTAGCTAAAACTGCACCTGCAACAACCAAAACTGCTCCTGTAGCTGAAAAGAAAGACGGTAAGAAAAAAGGTTCACACAAAGGTGAACACAGACACAAAGGCGAACATAAAGGCGAAAAGAAGTAATAATTCAAGAAATTATCTTTTTTTTACAAAAAGCCCTGACCGTGTTGGTCCGGGCTTTTTTAGTTTCATATTTTGCGAAAAGGCAAATCATATTAAAAGTAAAATATCACACTTTTCAATTTAATACCGCACTCCTTAAAAAACAAAAGTCGGGTGCGATTTCGGGTGCGATTTTTGCAGGCATTTGCAGATAAATGCAGCTATTTGCAGCAAAATGCAGCCAACTTAAGCTAAAAGTGGCTGAAAATGAACACTTTTAATGTTGGGGTCATGGGTTCGAGCCCCATCGGGATCACAATCAAATCAAGCATTTTCACTTTTACGGGTTAATTAAAATCGCACCCTATTGGCACCCGAAATAGCACCCG
>CAIWVW010000055.1 GCA_903916255.1 uncultured Bacteroidota bacterium | reverse complement strand
TTGAGTATAAATATTTTATTTTTACGTATAATTACGTAATTTTATTTTGGTTATTTTACGTAATTTTACGTTAATTTACCATTTTTTACCAAATTACTGGTTCCAGTTCCGGCACTGTATATTGTTAAAATGAGTGATCCACAAAGAAAAAAATCAAATAAGAAAAGCAAACAAGCTTCAATATGCCAATGACCCTGGAGGAAGAAAAAGCGCTGATAAAATTGCAAATGAGAACTATAAAAACCAGCTTAAAAATATACTTACTCCGGAACAAATGGCAAAAATTAAAGAGTATCATGCCCAGCATAAAGCCGATGGAAATAGTGGAGAAGCTGGGCGGCAAGATGACCAAAGCCAACCGCAACAAGGTGGCGGCCAGCAATAATATGCTCTTTTACAACCCTAAGCAGGTGAACCCTTTCAGGAGATACCGAATAAATCTAATTCTATTTTAATACGATAAATAAGAGTTGGTATTGAATTATTTTATAATTTTATACCATCAACCAAATAGTATTCTCAAACATAAACCTATTACACCATGAAAAAATTAACCCTTACACTCGGAATCTTCCTTTCCGCAATTTTCTTTATAAATGCACAGGATATTTCTAGCCAGTCGACAAAAGTTTTGAACCATATTACAACTGTATGCAGCCTTACTCCCAGCCAAATAGGTCTTGTAAAACCATTTACCGACGCAATGGTTAAAGCCCGCGCTGAAGCCCAGCAAAAATATGCGGGCAACCCGGGTGCCCTCAAGGATGCAAACAAATCTATTTCCGATGGATTCAGAAGCAAATTGCAAACTGTTTTAAGTTCTGACCAGATGAAAAAATTTACGGCAGATGCCCTTAAACGTGAAAGCATGAAGAAAGCAGCACCTGCACCATCAGCTACTTCTACTCTTCCGCAAGGAAACAAATAATTTTAAGTTTTAATGCTATTGAGCCCTGATATCCTATCAGGGCTTTTTAATTAAATTCTGTACCATTACCAGTTTTAATTATTCGGGTAATTTTTCATAACGGGTCCAGTTACTATACTCCCCAATACCATCTAATTTTTGCCGGTGATATTAAGTATCCAAAACCTTTCTAAACAATACGGTACATTAGCTGCCCTTTCGGGGGTATCTTTCAGTATCGAAAAGGGCAGTGTTTTTGGCATACTCGGCCCCAATGGAAGCGGAAAAACAACCACATTGGGAATAGTGCTTGGGGTTATAAATTCCTCGGGCGGGACTTATAGCTGGTTTGATAATAAGGGAACCGGAAATCCCCGTAAAAATATCGGAGCAATTCTTGAAACTCCTAATTTTTACCACTATTTAAGCGCTTACAAAAACCTGCAGATTGCAGCGGATATAAAAGGTGTCGATTACAGTAATATCGATAAAATATTGGAAAGGGTAAATCTGAAAGATAGAAAAGATTACCGTTTCTCTACTTTTTCGCTTGGCATGAAGCAAAGGCTTTCCATAGCATCCGCACTGCTGGCCAATCCGGAGGTGCTGGTACTCGATGAACCTACCAATGGCCTCGACCCGCAAGGGATAGCTGAAATTAGGGAGTTGATATTATCTATTTCTAAACAAGGAAAAACTATTATTCTGGCAAGTCATTTATTAGATGAAGTTGAAAAGGTTTGCACCCATGTGGCAGTGCTGCTTAAAGGCAAAATAATTTCAAGCGGAAAAGTGTCCGATATTCTCGGAAATAATGATATTATAGAGTTAAGCGCCGATAATATGGAAAAACTGGAGTCCGTTGCAAAAGCCCATCCGGCTATAAAATCGGTTTCAAAAAACAATTCGGGGAAATTAGAACTTGTCTTCTCTTCCCCTATTTCCGCGGCCGAATTGAATGAATACCTGTTTAAGCAAGGTATTTCAGTTTCACATTTATTGCTTCGTAAAAAAACGCTGGAAACGCAATTTCTCGAATTAATAAGAAAGGAAAAATGATGCGGTTGCTAAATACTGAACTCCGGAAAATACTTTCTTATCCAACATTTTGGGTGTTTGTAATATTATATACCCTATTGGTATTGGCTATTTTTTGTAGTATACCAGCCATAAGACTGCCCGGCCCTGGAATGATGTTCAACCTTAAATCCTATTACACCTTCCCCGATATTTGGCATACCCTAACCTACCTTGCCGGTTGGTTCAATTTATTACTGGGCGTACTGGTTGTTATCCTTATTACGAATGAATTCACCTTTCGCACAGTACGGCAAAATATTATTGACGGGTGGACCGTAAATGAATTTTTATCAGCTAAAGTATTGTTGATGGTTTTCATGTCTGTTTGCTCGACTGCTTTCGTGTTTTTACTTGGCCTAGTATATGGGCTTTTTGCCTCTGCATCCATAAGCTTTACTGCAATTTTCAACGAAAGCAGTTTCGTATTGGCTTATTTTGTGCAATCGTTAGCCTACCTGTGTTTTGCATTGTTTATGGGAACACTCTTTAAAAAGGCCGGTATGGGAATTATTTTCTTCCTGCTTTACAGCAAAATAGTAGAGCCTTTAATGAGTTGGCCATTACCCGATTATATTTCCGACTACCTGCCATTCCATACCATATCAAAACTAATAAGCAACCCGGCGCTTCAACTGGCTGGCATGGGTGAAGGTAACTCACCACTTGGAATTCATTTTATTTTTGCCATACTGTATTCAAGCATATTTATCTTTGCAACCTATTTACTTTTAACCAAAAGAGATAATTAGAACAGAAAACATTATACCCGCTTATCATGAAAAAAATCGTTATATTTTATGGAATCCTGATTATAGGTGTCGGCTGTAATTCCGGCACTCAAAAAAATGAGGAAAACAGGGCGGCAAAAGTAATAAGTAAAATGACTGCTATTTGCCAGCTTACACCCGACCAATCTGCAAAACTGGAGCCCATTGTGGAAACCTTTATTAAAACCAAAGTAGATAACAGGGATAAATATGCCAGCGACCAACCGGCACTGAGAAAAGCCGATTCGGTGAACAAAAGACATTACATAGATACCTTAAAAAAAATATTGACACCTGACCAGTTCGAGAAATTTAAAGCAGCTCGCGCCCAAATGAAAGCGAATAAAAATGCAGGCCAGGATAATGGAGGAGAGCAGGAATAAAAACTTATTCTGATTAGTTACTGCCCGAGAACGGGTATTGTAATCCGGCTCATGAACCATATTTAAATATATTCTTAGTTTTGCATTATAACCAATAAACAAATTATAATGAAAAAGCTTGTATTATCCCTTGGAATACTCTTGAGCGGAGTATCATTTTTATCTCTTGAAGCACGTAGCATGCCTGGCATCATTCAAACCGCAGCCCAGCAAAGCGCCGGTGTTGAGAAGCGTTTGGCATCTATACAAAAGGCTTGCAACCTGACACCTGACCAAAGCGCTAAAGTGAAATCTTTGCTTACCGACATGGAGGCAACTCAGGCTGCCAATGAAAGCGCCAACAAAGGCAATCCGGCTGCTTTGAAAGAGGCGAACAAAAAGAACAGCTATGATTATAATCAAAAACTGGCTAAAGTACTTACCCCGGAACAAATGAAATCACTGAATGCAGCTAATGCCGCCTGGGAGAAGGAACAAGCTTCGAAGACAAAATAATACATTAGCATATTATTCGAACAAAAAAATCCACAATTTAATAGTTGTGGATTTTTTTATTTATTATCTATTGTTTCTGCTTTAGGATAGAATTTCTTCTGGAACAGGAGAATAAAAATCACACCTACTGTAATAGCGGAATCGGATACATTAAATACCGGGCGGAAAAACAGGAATTCTTCATTGCCCCAAAAAGGGAACCAGGAAGGAAAATGCCCTTCTATTAAAGGGAAATAAAACATATCGACTACCTTACCGTGCAAAAAGCCTGCATAGCCCCCTTCTTTAGGCATAAATTTAGCCAATTCGTATCCGCTGTCGCTAAATAACACCCCATAAAATGTGCTGTCCAAAATATTGCCTAATGCCCCTGCAAAAATGAGGGCAAAACTTGCAATTAAGCCATTAGGTGCATTACGCTTTACTAAGGTCCATAAGTAATAGCCAATGAGGGAAACGGCAGCAATACGGAAAACGCTCAGAAAAATTTTGCCGTATTGGCCGCCGAATGTCATCCCGAAAGCCATTCCGTTATTCTCGGTAAAATGAATAATAAACCAGGATGCAATCCTATGTTCTTCCCCTAAAATAAAGTGGGTTTTAATATAAATTTTCAGTGCCTGGTCAAACAGCAGCACCAAAAAGATTATAAGCAAAGGCCTTTTCATTAAAACAGGTTAAAGTTCATAAAGTTCATAAAGTTCATAAAGTGAGTTTTGCATTTTTACTTTATAAACTTTATAACTTTTCCCTTTATAAACTCTATTGATTGAATTGTTGTTCTTTTTTCGCATCGATGCTAAGGGTAGCATGAGGTACTCTCCTCAGCCTTTCCTTCGGGATTAATTTACCGGTTACCCTGCAAATTCCATAGGTTTTATTTTGAATGCGGATAAGTGCGTTCTGCAGGTTTTGGATAAACTTTTCCTGACGAAGAGCAAGTTGTGCCGTTTCTTCACGGGTTAATACATCAGAACCGTCTTCCAAAGCTTTGAATGTAGGTGATGTATCGTCAGTACCATGGTCATCCGTATGGCAAAGGGTATTCTTCAGCAATTCGTAGTCTTTCTTGGCCTGGTCCAGTTTATCAACAATAAGGGTTTTAAATTCAGCTAATTCCTTTTCCGAATAACGTTGTTTTTCATCCACAGGAGCAGCTTTTACAGCTAGAGGCTTTTCAACAACTACTTTTTTAGGCTCTGGTTTCAAAACTACTGGTGTTGGCTTAACTTCCGGTTTTGCAACAGGCTTAAATATTTTAACTTCTTTTCTGGCAACAACTGGGGCTTTCTTCACTTCTGGTTTTGCTTTTTTCACTTCCGGTTTCTTTATTGCTTTTTTAATTACTTTCTTAGGCTCAGGCTTTTGCTTTGACTTTACCACTTTTTTTTCGATTTTCTTTTTGACGGGAGCGTTCTTTTTTGCAACAGGCTTGCTTTTTTTAACAACCTTTTTGGGAGCAGCCTTTTTTGAAGAACTAACTTTTACCTTATTGGTCTTTTTAACAGGTTTCTTTTTCATATCACCTTAATTAGACTTGTTAATAAAAATGGAAGCGGTTAAATTATCACCCACTTCCACCACTATAGCTCGTCCTTCGTCAAGATTATCAACCATTTCGAAGGAAGTCGCTAAAATTTCGCTGCAAATATAGTCAAAATTATTCTTAATCGCGGTTTCCAAGGCTTTGTTCTTAACTATTTGAAGCTTTATCTTATCCGTTACTTCGTAATTATTATCCTTTCTAAGGTTTTGAATACGGTTTACCAACTCACGGGCAATTCCCTCTTCTTCAAGCTCCTTTGTAACAGTAGTATCTAAAGCCACCGTAAGTTTGCCATCCGACATTAAGTGCCATCCGGGCATATCTTCCGAGGTTATTTCTACATCTGTTAGCAGAATCTCCACTTCCCTGCCTGATAGGTTCATGCCATATTTCCCGGTCGTTTCAAGGTGTTTTATTTCTTTCATGCCAAAACTTGCGATGGATGCAGCCGCTTCTTTCATCAACGGGCCAAGCTTTTTACCCAGTTCTTTGAAGTTGGCTTTTATCTTCTTGTTTAACATGCCATCTGTATCATGCACAAAGTGTAATTCCTTCACGTTTACCTCTGCCAAAATGAGTCCTTTTACTGAATCTATCTGATGCTTTAAGTTCTCATCCAAAATAGGGATCAATATCTTATTAAGTGGCTGGCGAACACGAATATTTACCTTTTTACGTAAAGCAAGTGTTAAAGATGAAATACGCTGCGCCAAGTCCATCCTTTCTTCTAAAGTTGGATTGATGTTTTTGTCATCGGAAACAGGGAATAAAGAATGGTGGATACTCTCTACTTTTTCTTTTCCCGAAACGCCATTTAAATCAGTAAATAATTTGTCTGAAAAGAAGGGGGCAATCGGGGCAATTAATTTGGCAATAGTTTCAAGGCAGGTATAAAGGGTTTGGAAAGCTGCAATCTTATCCTCGCTATATTCTCCTTTCCAAAAACGGCGGCGTGATAAACGCACATACCAGTTACTTAACTGGTCGGTTACAAAGGCCTCAATATCCCTTGCCGCCCGCATTGGCTCGTAAGTAGCATAAAATTCATCTACCCTTTTGATAAGTGAGTTTAGAACGGAAAGAATCCATTGGTCTAATTCCGGGCGCTGACCCAAAGGGATTTCTTTCTCAGAATACGTAAAACCATCTATATTAGCATAAAGGGCATAAAAAGCATAAGTATTATACAACGCCCTGAAAAGTTTCCTCTGAACCTCCGTAATGCCTTCCTCATCAAACTTCAGGTTATCCCAAGGTTGGGCATTACTTATCATATACCAGCGGGTGGCGTCGGCGCCATATTGCTCAATTACTTTAAATGGGTCAACCGCATTGCCTAAGCGCTTTGACATTTTATTGCCATGCTTATCCAATACCAGTCCATTTGATACCACATTTTTAAATGCAACCGAATCAAACAACATACTGGCAATGGCATGAAGCGTAAAGAACCAACCCCTGGTCTGGTCTACCCCTTCGGCGATAAAATCAGCGGGGAAGTTTTCTTTGAATTTATCTTTATTCTCAAAAGGATAATGCCATTGGGCATAGGGCATGGAGCCTGAATCGAACCAAACATCTATCAGGTCAGATTCACGGGTCATTTTTTTGCCGGATGGGGAAACTAAGAATATGTTGTCGCAATAGGGTTTATGAATATCTCTTTCCGAAGTATTCCATTTGTTTTTCTTTAAATCATCTTCCGTCATGATGCCTGCGGCAAAAGACTTCTTAACCTCTTTATCTAAATCCTCATAGTTACCAATACAGATTTCCTCTTTGCCATCTTCCGTTCTCCAAATAGGAAGCGGAACACCCCAAAAGCGTGAACGGGAAAGGTTCCAGTCCACCATATTTTCGAGCCAATTGCCAAAACGGCCTGTGCCTGTAGATTCCGGCTTCCAGTTGATGGTTTTATTAAGTTCTATCATCCGGTCTTTCATCGCTGTAGTCTTCACAAACCATGAATCGAGTGGGTAATAGATTACGGGTTGGTCGGTTCTCCAGCAATGCGGATAACTGTGTTCTATCTTTTCAATTTTAAAGGCTTTGCCTTCCCTTTTCAATAAGAGAGCAATAGCCAAATCGGTTGATTTATCTTGATTTTGCTGGTCTTCTTTGGTTTTAACATGCATTCCGGCGAAGTCTGTTACCTCCTTTACAAACTTTCCTTGCTTATTAACTAACGGAACATTATTTCCATCAACATCTTTTACATAAATAGCCGAAATGCCATTCTGGTTGCAAACCCTAAAGTCATCTGCCCCAAATAGGGAGGCTGTATGAACGATACCTGCTCCATCATCGGTTGTTACAAAATCGCCTATAATGACTTCAAAAGCTTTCCCTTCGGGCTTCACGTAAGGCATTAACTGTTCGTATTTGATTCCTTCGAGTTCTTTTCCTGTAAACGTCTTTTCAATTTTATACGGCACTAATTTGTCTCCTTGTTTGTAATCGCCAAAAGGAACATCTGATGCCTTTTCCTGAAAATATTTATGCACTAAATCCAATGCAAGAATCACCTTAATCGAATTACCCATATAGGGCTGATAGGTATTTACCAAGGCATATTTAATATCCTTACCAACAGCTAATGCACAGTTGGATGGCAATGTCCAGGGGGTAGTGGTCCAGGCTAAAAAGAAAACATCTTTATCATCTGTGATTAAGATTTCAGACTTCTTATCTTTTATAACTTTGAATTGTGCCGTTACAGAAGTATCTTTTATATTTTTATAACAACCCGGCTGGTTGAGTTCGTGAGAACTAAGGCCTGTACCCGCAGCCCATGAATAGGGCTGAATGGTATAGCCTTTATAAAGCATTTTCTTTTTGTAGAGTTCACCTAACAGGTACCATACACTCTCGATATAGTTGTTGTCAAATGTGATATATGGGTCTTTCATATCAACCCAATAGCCCATTTTGGTAGTCACTTCTTCCCACTTGTCTTTATACTTCATCACCTCGCGGCGACAAGCGGCGTTGTATTCTTCAACGGTTATCTTTTTACCTATATCCTCTTTTGTAATACCTAATGATTTTTCTACGCTTAATTCTATTGGCAACCCATGAGTGTCCCAACCACCTTTACGTTCTACCTTAAAACCTTTCATGGTGTGGTAGCGGCAGAACATATCTTTTATAGTTCTGGACATTACGTGATGAATGCCCGGCATACCGTTTGCCGATGGAGGCCCTTCGTAAAAAGTAAAAGTTTTGGCACCTTCACGAAGTGAAACGCTCTTTTCAAAAGTGTTTTCTTTCGCCCATTTTTCAAGTATCTCTTTACTTATGGAACTTAAATCTAGATTATCGTACTGTGGAAACTTCGACATAGTTAATAGGGGACGATTATATGGTTGCTATTACTTTTAATTCAATAGCAATAGGGGTTGGCAAGGAGGTTATTTCAACCGTAGTCCGGCAAGGCTGGTTTTCTTTAAAGTATTCAGCATAAATGCGGTTATAGGTAGGGAAATCTGCTTTCATATTGGTGAGGAAAACGGTTACATCCACCATTTTATCCCAACTGCTGCCTGCTTCTTCCAGAACGGTTTTAATATTATTGAATACCGAATGGCATTGAGCCTCTATGTCATACGAAGTAATATTGCCTTTTTCGTCAAGCGTTACACCCGGAATTACCTTAGTACCGCGCTCACGCGGGCCAATGCCAGAAAGGAACAGCAAATTACCCACCCTGCGGGCATGGGGATAGGAACCTACCGGTTCAGGGGCTTTAGATGAATATAGTTTTTCCACTTTATCTTCAGACTTGATTTTTTAAGTTGGCAAAGGTAGGGAAAATAGATATAAGCCATTGTCCGTTGGTCACCGACCTTTCAACACCTGTTAATAAGATTAGGCTTTATTAATGGCTAACATGGGTAGTTTACTGTAATTTTGCGCTTCTTATTAGGCTGAAAGGTGGTTTTACTTTCAACTTTATAAACTTTATGAACTTTTAACTGACTTATGGCACAAGGAAAATATACTGAAGATAGCATCCGCTCGCTTGATTGGAAGGACCATATACGTTTCCGCCCGGGAATGTATATTGGTAAACTGGGAGACGGCTCCTCTATTGATGATGGCATTTATGTATTGCTTAAAGAGGCTATTGATAACTCTATTGATGAGTTTACCATGGGTTTCGGCAAAACCATCGAAATACAAATTAAGGAGAAAACCGTTACCGTTCGCGATTATGGCAGGGGTATTCCGCTTGGCAAGGTATTAGATTGTGTTGCCAAAATAAATACTGGCGCCAAATACGATTCTGAAGTATTTAAAAAATCCGTTGGGTTGAATGGTGTGGGAACTAAGGCTGTTAATGCACTTTCCTCCTACTTCAGGGTGCAGTCAGTAAGAGAAGGGAAAACAAAGGTGATTGAATTTAACAAAGGAGAGATACTCAAGGACCATGCGATTGTTAATTCTGAAGAGAGCGATGGCACTATGATTACCTTTCATGCGGATGATGGCATTTTCCACAACTTCCACTACCTTACCGAGCACGTGGAACGCATGTTATGGAACTACGCTTACCTGAATGCCGGCTTGCGCATTAAATTTAATGGAAAAAAAATAGAATCGGAGAAAGGGCTGCATGACCTGCTGGAACGTAATATTAACGGGCCTATCCTCTACCCTATCATTCACCTGCGTGGAACAGATATAGAGTTGGCCATGACCCACAGTATGCAACAATACAGCGAAGAATATTACTCTTTCGTAAACGGGCAGCATACCACCCAAGGCGGAACTCACCTGCTTGCCTTTCGTGAAGCGGTAGTTAAGACTTTGCGCGAGTTTTACAAAAAGAATTTCGATGCGGCTGATATACGGAAATCTATTGTAGCGGCAATCAGTATAAAGGTTCAGGAACCCATATTCGAATCGCAGACTAAGACTAAACTCGGCTCGCAGGAAATGGGTCCCGAAGGGCCTTCGGTGCGGACTTTCATAGGGGATTTTATAAAGACCGAATTAGATAATTATCTGCATAAAAACCAACCCGTAGCCGAAGAATTACTCCGGAAGATAGTTCAATCGGAAGAAGAGCGCAAGGCTATGTCGGGAATAGAAAAACTTGCCCGTGAGCGTGCCAAAAGGGCCAGCCTTCATAACAAAAAACTGCGCGATTGTAAGTCACATTACAATGGTACCGATGAACGCAGACTTGAAACAACCCTGTTTATTACCGAAGGTGATTCTGCCAGCGGCTCCATTACAAAAGCCCGTGACCCCAACACACAAGCGGTATTCAGCTTGAAAGGAAAACCGCTCAACTCATACGGACTGACCAAAAAGATTGTCTATGAAAATGAGGAATTCAGCCTGTTGCAAAGCGCACTGAATATTGAAAACGGCATGGAAGACCTTCGCTATAACAACGTGGTGATTGCTACTGATGCCGATGTGGATGGTATGCACATTCGCTTGTTGCTTATGACATTCTTCATGCAGTTCTTTCCTGATTTAGTTAAAAACGGGCACCTCTATATTCTTGAAACCCCATTATTCCGGGTGCGGAATAAAAAGGAAACCATCTATTGTTATTCGGATGCAGAACGACAAAATGCTATTAAGAAATTGGGCGTAAGGCCGGAGATTACCCGCTTTAAAGGCTTGGGAGAAATATCGCCCGATGAGTTTAAGCACTTTATTGATAAGAACATCCGGTTGCAGCCGGTTATTGTTACCCATGAAACCAATATTGAACAGGAGCTCCGTTATTACATGGGCAAAAACTCCCAGGAACGCCAGGATGACATCATTGAAAATTTGGTGGTGGAAAAAGAAGAAGCCCCGATAGAGTTATAACTTATTACCGGCTATTCCTGCAAAATTCCCGCGACTGAAATGTCCGGGTTTTTCACGTATTTGAAAATTCAAAAAACCCCTAAAACCTTTATTGGGTATAGCTTTAAGGCATGTCCAGATAGTTGGCGCTTTTTTGGACATTTTTGATGACAGGCAAATGGGTGGCATTTATAATCGTCGAATATAATTATAGCGTAATGCCACTATTTAGTGGTACCGAATTAGTGTCAGGTGCGGGATTGACTATTTTGAAGATGACAGGTTTTTAATATGAAATGTCTCCTTAATAGCGGATTATAATATTTGATACAATACATTAAATTTCTTATCTTTACACTATGAAAATTTATAAAAACTACTTTTTTTATTTGGTTTTATTTTTAGTGGGGATTGCGGGAGAGGGAAAATAGTAATTGAGAAATAAACGAATCATGAAAAAATTACTGTTTGTTTTAATTGCGATTTTGGGGTGTTCGTTTTCTTACGGGCAAGCTTGGATGTGGGCTTCTCAGAATATCAACAACACGGAAAGTAGTTTCGTTGATCCAACTGATATAGTAAGCGATAGTAAAGGAAATGTGTATGAGACAGGATTTTTTGCAGGTAATGTATCTTTTGGTTCTATAAACTTTAATAACACCGATGATGATGTATATTTAATAAAATACAGTAAAATAGGAATACCCTTGTGGGGCTTACAGGGTGTAAACGGAGGATATCCTTACGGGATTTCGGTTGCCACCAATGCTTCGGGTGATGTTTGCCTGGCAGGCCGTGGAGGCGCAGGCTTAATCCTTGGTGGCCATAACTTTTCACATGGTGGCACGTTCATTGCTGTATTTGATTCTTCAGGAGGGTTTAAATGGGGTATAAGCTCTGGTGTTGTTATATATTCTGTAACTATGGATAATAAGGGAAATGTGTATGCAGCAGGTTATTGTAATGGAGTCGATACAATTGGCACATTTCGCGTGGTGGGTTCAGGACACAACAGTCTTCTGGCCGTTAAGATTGATAATACCGGTAATGTGCTATGGGCTACCACCTCGCATACCAATACATTTACTGCAGGAAATACTGTGGTGGTTGATACTGCCGGCAACTCTTATGTGGCAGGGGAATTTATTGACAGCCTTGTAATAGGTTCGTACATTTTTACTACAAAAGGCTATGTAGACGTTTTTCTATCCAAGTTCGATCCATCCGGTAATCCTGTTTGGGTAATACCGGCCATTGTTAATAATCATGCCGAGATAAACGGAGACGGAGGAAGGTGGTTGAGCATTGACAAGCACAATGACCTGTATTGGTCAGGCTGGTTTTCCGATTCGGTTTTTTTTAGTGGAGATACCTTGGTACATAATGCGTCTACAAGTGTACCTTATTTAGTAAAGTATTCTCCTGCCGGTAATGTTTTGTGGGCTAAAAATGGATTTGATAGGAATGGCCCAGTTCAACCTTGGTCAATTTCATGTGGAAGCAGGGGTAACATATTTCTCTGTGGAACTTTTAACGACTCCATCCGGTTTAATTCAACTACATTGAAATCAGATTCAGGAAGCCCTTCTTTCCTGTTTGAGTTTGACAGTTCCGGAGCCGTAATTTGTGCAACTTCAGTAAATAATGAAAATGACGACGAAAATGCTGTTGCTGCAGACCCTACAAGCTCTGCCGTATATTTAGGTGGGGACTTTGATGTGCATTCTCACAATGATACAATGGTTTGTTCTTTTGGAAATATTAAGCTAAGTGGCATTGGTAGTGAAATTAGTTTTGTTGCAAAATGGGACTGCAACGCCACATGCAATATAACGTGCACCCCAGCGGTAATTAGTGAGATTTATTGTAACGGAAATAATACAGGAAGCGCTTGGGCAAATCCGTCAGGAGGCACTCTGCCTTATATGTATCTATGGAGCCCCGGAGGAGCAATTACCGATACCGTATCAGGGTTGAGTGCAGGCATATATACCGTTAGAGTAAATGATGTTAATGGGTGTTATAACTCCTCAATCGTTACCATTACCCAACCCGCCGCTTTAACCGACACCATTGCAATTATTGCATCCAATGAATGTGTTTGCAAAAAAACATTGATAGCTTTTCCATCAGGAGGAACACCGCCCTATACTTATTTATGGTCGAATAGCATAACTACCGATACTAATCTGAATGTAACCGGGGGACTCACCTATTCTGTAACCATTACCGATTCAAATGGTTGCACCTATATTGATAGTGTAACCGTACCGAATCTATCCATTATAGTAACCACATCTCAAACAAATGTGTTATGTTATGGGGAGAGTAACGGCAGTGCAAGTGTGGTTTCTCCTTCCGGTTCCGGGTTTTATTATACCTGGGCTCCGGGCGGGCAAACCACGGCAGGAATAAGCGGGCTTTCAGCGGGCAGCTATACCGTAACGGTAGTTGATTCTATTCCAAGTTGCAAGGTAGCCCAAATGGTCACCATTACACAACCGCCCATGTTAACGGTTGGCGTATCTTTAAACAGCGAAGTCCAATGCTTTGGCGAAGATGACGGAAGCGCAAGCGCAAACCCGGGCGGAGGCATACCTGCCTACACCTACCATTGGAGCGATGGAGAAACCAATGCCACTGCCACTGCTCTTCCTGCGGGGCTGGCAACTGTTATTGTTACCGATGCCAACGGATGCACTGCATCGGGCTCCGTTACTATTACTCAGCCTCCCCCATTAATTACTTCATCTAATACCAATCAAGGTTGCGGCCCTCTGGTAGAGTTCCAAATTAATGCAAGCGGAGGCACTCCACCCTATACCTATGACTGGCCTGTGGGTTTTGGCAACCCCGGCAATTATATCCAGTTTACTATGACTTGCCCATTGTATCTTTACAGTCCTTTTGGGGTAACCGTTTACGACGCGAATGGGTGCAGCTCTCTTGTCCTTATGTACTTTAACACCTATTTACAGATAGCCAGTGTTACGCAAACCAATGTAACTTGTTATGGTGGAAATAATGGTTCTATTACCGTGGGCCTATGCGGCAGCGGCCTTTTGCAATATACCATAACTCCGGGTGGGACATACTCTTCCTATAATCAACCGTATACATACACTAACTTAACGGCAGGAACCTACACTATTTCGGTAGAAAACCAGCTCTATTGCAATACCGGGCCCTATGTTGTTACTATTACCCAACCGCCCGCCATTGTTGTTACCACAACTGTAACTGGGGCTAGCTGCACATCAGGGGGCACTGCTACTGCCAGCGCATCTAACGGGGTTTTGCCTTATACTTATTTATGGTCTAATAGTCAAACCACAGCAAGTATAAGTGGGTTAAGCATGGGAACTTATACGCTAAATGTAACAGACAATAATGGCTGCACAGGTTCTTCCTCGGCTATGATTACCCAACCTCCCGCTATCAGCATCTTAACCAATACCCTACCCGATAACGGCAGTTGCAACGGCTCTGCATGGGCCATAGTGAGTGGCGGCACTGTTCCATATTCCTATTTATGGACGGGCGGACTTACAACCGATACCATCAAAAACCAATGTGCCGGAAATTATTGTTGCACCGTTTCTGATTCTAACGGCTGTATTGACAGCGTTTGTGTAACTATTCCATTAATTTTAACTACTGGTATAAGTGGGTTGAAAAAATATGGAGGAATAACCATTTTCCCCAACCCATCGAACGGAATATTTACTTTATCATTATTAAATATTAACGAAAAATACATTATTAAAATTTATGATGTATTGGGGCAAGGTGTACTGACTGAGACCCTTCGCTGCACGAAGAGTGACAATCTCATTAACCTTGGCGATAAACCATCAGGAGTTTATTTCTATAGGGTAATAAATGATAATGGGGGCTTAATTGGAGAGGGAAAGTTTGTAATAAACCACTAGGTTTTCTTAGTGTATTTGAGCGCACTTAGTGGTAAAGTGTGTAAGATTGTTCACAGCTTTTATTTTAGTAGAGTTCACGAGCCCTTCGGTGTTGCTTCGCAGCGCCCCGCAATGAGGAACACGTTAGCATTCAACATTCCAAACTTACCTTGTAAAGTCCGTTTCATAAACACTGGTATTGCCTACCGCATCTGAAACTACTAATTTTAAATGGTGTTTGCCTTTGCTCACATGCTCATCAAAGGTATAGTACACTTCGTTTTCCTTAGGGTTCGCTTCCATTAAAATCCATTTGCCGTCTACAGTAGCTCTATAGAAACCAACTCCGGCAAGGTTGTCGGTTACTTCAAATGCCATTTCCGTTTCGCGGCTCATATCTTTCCCTTTGTAAATATTTACTGGCTTTATTGTTGGGCGATAGAGGTCAATCATAATTACATATTTGCCAAAACTTTTAGGGCGGACGGTCATATATCCATTCTCCCAATGCCCGCCAATCGATGAATGCGAATTGCCTTCCAGCCGCACAACCACAGCCTTCCGCATAAGCGAATCAGGTAAGTCAGGTTTTGGTTTCAACATAAGTGTGTAGTTGGCGGAAAGCGGAATGTTTTCATCTTGTATGTTATATACTGGCGATATTTCCGTGCCGCCTTCACCTTGTTCCACCGAATAACGAAAGTGCAGGTTATTAAACAAAGCTCCTGCGGGTATTTGTATTTTCATGCCGCTACCGGAATACTCGAAGGGCTTGTCATATGAAGCAACAGCCACATATTTCGCGGTATCGTGATAAATTTTAGGCATCCTGCTATCACCTTGTATGGTAAACGCAACCGTAGATGTATTTCCGTTAAAATCGCTGATAGTGTATTCCATGCGGTGGTTTTGGCCTTTCAGGCAATCGATGCGGCCTTTGTTTACGAGTTTTTTATAAATTTTCAATTTGTCATTATCCTGCAAAAAGCTGTATTCATAGGTATCTGAATGCTTCCGCATGGCGGCATAGTCTATATGTCCATTTACAAAATGGCTGGTGGCAAAACTCAACACATTCATTTTTGTGTAATAAATAATGTCACTATTATCTGAAAGTATCTTCATATATGGCCCGTTGTGGCTTTCTGCGCTGTCTGCCATATCGTAACAACTAACTGCCACTCCAATACTTCCACTGGCATAAATATTGGTATCGCCCAAAAGCCTGTAATGGTTATTCTTTTTTTCAACTTTAATGTAGAGAGGTTCATGCTTGCCATTAATACTGCTGGAGTCATTTAACGGGTAAATAGCAATGCCGTTAATAATCGGCGCTATATTATCCGCATATTTATAACCGGCTAACAAAGGGTTAATCGGGTCATCATTTTTTGCATTGCGTATTTCAAAATGTAAATGTGGGCCTTCCGCAGCACCGGTGCTACCGCTAAAGCCTAATGTATCTCCTTGTTTCATATTAAAAAGTCCGGCAAGCACTGCAATATCCTGCTGATACTTTTCTTCAGCATATTGCTTTTTCCGCACATATTTTGTAAGGGTACTATTAAAGCGGCTAAGGTGCCCGTATAATGTAATGTATCCGTTCGGGTGTGTTACATAAATGCAATTACCATACCCGGAAGGTGATACCACAATGCGCGATATATAGCCATTTGCGGCAGCATGAACTGCCAATCCCTCCCTTTCTTGGGTGCGGATATCGATGCCCATGTGGTAATGGTCGGTGCGGATTTCACCAAAAGTGCCTGCCAGCGAAATAGGAATATCGAGCGGATTGATAAAATAATGCTGGGGCAGGGTATCCTGTGCATGCAGGCTGAAAACCGAAGCCAGCATAAAAACAGCAGCTTTTAGAATACGATATTTAGAGAAAAAAAGTGAGTTAAAAGCGGGGAATATTTTACGGATATTGAAGTACATCTATTTGAAAATTGGGATATTCATTTATTTTTGCGCAAAATTATGAATGTCCCCCTTTTAAATTCTTTCAACTTATGAACATTAAAAAACTATTTGCGTTTTCTCTCATTATTTCCTCCGCTTTCTCTGCTTTTGCTCAAAGCGATACTGTTAAACACCCAGCCGATAAATTAGTATCGGTGAAAAAGGACACTGTTATTACGGAAAAAGTTGAAAAAGATACAGCATGGGACCTCGGTGGAATTGTAAACGTTGCTTTCTCGCAGGTAAGCCTTACCAATTGGGCCGCAGGGGGACAAAACTCGGTTGGGTTGGTGGCGCTTGTTTCACTTCATGCCAATTACAAAGGGAAGAAAATAAGCTGGCTCAATAGTATCGATATGGCATATGGATTTCAGGAACTCGATAAAGAACCTGCGCAAAAAACAACCGACAAAATAGAAGCCACCTCCAACCTTGGATATAAGGCATTCGATAATACCATGGCCGGTTTGCTGGTTAATTTCAAATCGCAATTTGCACCGGGCTATTCTTCTATATTGGATACAGGATTGCTTTCCAAATGGATGGCGCCCGGCTATCTAACCGTTGCCGCCGGATTAACCTATACGCCGTCTAAAAATTTATCCATCTTTCTTTCTCCGGCTACGCTTAAATATACTTTTGTGGAAAACCAGGCACTTGCTGATGCAGGTGATTATGGCGTTACGCCGGCGGTTTACGCTTCTGATGGAGCGCTTATCCAGCATGGTAAGGAAATACTGCTGCAGGCCGGGGCATATTTTAAAGGCAACTATTCGGCTACCGTGATGAAGGGCGTTACCCTCACCACCAACCTTGAATTGTTCTCCAATTACCTGAAAAACCCACAAGATATAGTAGTTGACTGGACCAATTTAATTCAGTTGAAAGTGAACAAGTGGATTTCCGTAACCGTGAATACAGAATTAATATACGACCAAAATGTATTGATTCCTATTTACAACAGCGATAACATTGTTATAGGTAAAGGCCCACGCACACAGTTTAAAGAAATTTCAGGATTGGGGCTGGCCTATAACCTCTAAAGGCCGAATTCTTTTACTATGCCGACCTGGATGATATAATTTCCGGGGTTAGTAATGCCGCGCGAAACATAATTGCCGTTCCTGTCATATATGGCATAGGAAACGGGAATACTGGCATTGTAAAAATTAATGTCTTCGTGGTATGCAAAAACATAGTTGTAATATACGCCTGCAAAATAATCGATACTAAAACGGCGGTAAAGAAATTCCACCCCCGGGCTTACCGTCCATGCACTGTTAACGTATTTTACATTTTTCAGGCTGGTTCCAACATTCGTCTGGTCGACTACAAAGCCAAGTCCGGTGGTGTCGTAATAATTTCCAAAACTGTAGGTAATGTTCTGGTAATAAATTTTAACAGAAGCATTGAGCCGCATACTTTGGGCCTTATTAAGGTTTACAAAAAATCCGGCGCCTGCACCTAAGTTCCAGTTCCAGGTATGTTGTATGGCACCTATGGAAGCGTCGAAAAAGGTAATGGATAAATGCTTGCCGTAATTCTCTTCAAGCCCTAACCCAATATTGTAAAAGTTGGTAAGCCCAGTAACATTCATATCGTGCTTAAACGTAAAATCATACCCGGCAGGGTTCTTTGAAACATAGTTGAACTGCAAGTCCTGGTTGAGGCTGGTAGCGGCAAAATCAGCCGCAAAAAATTTAATGCCTATAAAATTATTAAACAACCCGTGCGAATTGGTGTCCAAATTCATATACGCATCTTGCGCCAACGCATTTTGGCATCCGGCAAGAATGAATACTATGCATACCGCACTTCTTGTCCACTTGGCTAATACATTCATCATGGTAATTTCGGGCTATAAATCTTCCGCAAGATACGCCTTTGCTTTATTTCGCAGGTTATATTCCAACGACATACTTTCGGCATAGGCTCCTGTTGTGCGTATGGCAATCATATCTCCCCGTTTGGTTTCGGGCAATTCAACCGATTTACCGAAACAATCAGACGATTCACAAATGGGCCCGGTAACATCATATTTCAAAACCGTTTTCCTTTTGGCGCCGGTAAGGTTTTCAATTTTATGATACGATTGGTATAGGGCAGGCCTTATAAGCTCTGTCATGCCTGCATCAAGGATGATAAAATTGGTCTGCACGCCTTTTTTAACAAACAGCACACTGGAAATAAGCGAACCGCATTGCGCCACTATGGCGCGTCCGGGCTCCAGATGCAACTTTTGCGAGGGTTCGATAGTTAAAAACTTGCGGAACAGGCTGAAATAGTTTTCAAAATTCGGGATGGCGTTTTTATCGGGGTTATAATAATCAACCCCAAGCCCGCCGCCAAGGTTAATATTTTCAATAAATATATTTCGGTTAGTAAACCATTGAACAATCTCGTTCACCTTCAGGCAAAGGGTTTTAAACACATTCAAATCAGTTATTTGCGAACCCACATGAAAATGCAGCCCGATTAATTTTACATTTTTGCATTTATGTATAGCGGCTAATGCGGCTTCCAGTTCCCATACGTTTATCCCAAACTTATTTTCCTCCAATCCTGTGGTAATATAGTGGTGGGTATGTGCGTTTACATTGGGGTTTATCCGAAGTGCAATATTGGCTGTTTTATTCTCGCTTTTAGCTATTGCATTAATTATTTTCAGCTCATCGATGGATTCGCAGTTGAAACAAAAAATATTTTTTTTGATTGCAAACCGAATCTCTTCATCAGACTTGCCCACTCCGGCAAATACAATTTTATTGGCTTTAAATCCGCAGTCGGCGGCTCGTTTCACTTCGTTGCCGCTTACGCAATCGGCACCAAAACCGGCGCTTTTAATCAGTTTTAAAATGCGTTTATTTGAATTTGCTTTCAGCGCATAGTGTAATTCTATATCGTGCTTTTCCGCACTTTTACTTGCCGCAGAAAGGGTTTGAGCCAACAAATCGGTATCGTAATAATAGAAAGGAGTTGCTGTTCCCTGAAACTTTTTAAGCAATGCTGAGGTGAACATAGGCGCTTATTTGTTTTTGGTAAATAATCCTTTATTCAAAGCCAGCAGCGCGTCATTTTTGTGCTCGGCATTCACCAGTATGGATATATTGTTTTTGCTTCCGCCATAGGAAATCATGCGGATAGGGACATCTTTCAGCGAATCGAAAATCCTAACGGCATATCCATGCCTGTCTGCCAGAAAATCGCCGACAATGCAGATTATTACCTGGTTCATTTCGGCACTTACGGTTCCGAAAATTTCAAGTTCTTTTATAATGTCATCGATATGGCTGTTATCGTCAATGGTAAGTGATACGGCGACTTCCGAAGTGGTAATTACATCGATAGGCGTTTTATACCGCTCGAACACTTCAAAAACGCTGCGCAGAAAACCATATGCCATCAACATCCGGTCGGACTTAATTTTAATAACTGTAATTTTATATTTAGCTGCTACCGCCTTTATGGCATCGCCCGATGCATTACGGCTTATTAAGGTTCCTTTAGCTTCCGGCTGCATCGTATTTAGCAAGCGCACGGGCACATTCCTTTTTTTTGCGGGACGGATACAATAGGGGTGCAATATTTTCGCCCCGAAATAGGCCAACTCGGCTGCTTCATCAAAGGACAATTCGGCTATGGGGAAGGTATTGGGAACAATGCGCGGGTCGTTGTTATGCATCCCGTCTATGTCGGTCCATATTTGAATTTCTTCGGCATTGATGGCCGCCCCAACCAAACAAGCTGTGTAATCGCTTCCGCCTCTTTTCAAATTATCTATCTGCCCGAAAGGGTTACGGCAAATATATCCTTGTGTAATAAACAATTGGCTGTGAGGGTCTTTTGAAAGTTCTCTTTTTAAATGCTCTTCTATATATTCAATATCAGGTTCCCCATCTTCATCTATGCGCATAAAATTGAGGGCCGGCATTAATATGGAAGGGATTTTCTGTTCTTCTAAATAGTAATGAAACAAGGCAGTAGAAAGCAATTCCCCTTCGGCCAGAATAGTTTTCTCTTCATTGTGGGTAAACATATCTAACGTAAACGACCACAATAAATTGAAATGCTGTGTTATCAGTTCGTTTCCTTTCTTTTTATATTCTTCCGAGGTAAAAAGTTTTTCTACCGTCTCCCTGTACTTAGGTTCCAGCGCCTTTAAAAGTTTAGATGCTTCTTCGGAATTGTGCGCGTAAAGGGCTTTGGTAACTTTCACTAACTGGTCGGTTGTACCTGACATGGCCGATAATACAACGATTTTTTTACCGGGATAATTTACCAGTTTGGCAACTTCCTTCATGCGTTCCGCAGAACCTACCGACGTACCTCCGAATTTTAATACCTGCATTACAATGAGTGAAAAGTGAAAAGTGGAAAGTAGAAAGCCAAAGCAAATTTAGTACCTTTCATTAACTCTTTGTTATTTTCTCAATTTCTTCGTTCTTATAAACCATCAAATTCTTATCCTTTGTCTCAACTTTAATTGAAACATTGGGATTTTGTTCAACTATCTTACAATGAATAACAGAACCATTTTTCAACGTAACAACATCATTATATTTTTTTCTGGTTAATCTGTAAATAATAACAATAGCAATAATTAGAAGAATCAAAGTAATTTCACCAGGCTTTATTGCTTCTAAGAATAGTAAATGATTCATTTCATAAGGGTTTTGACGTGCAAATATAAAAGAGTATTTTAAACTGGATAATTATGCCCTTTCCCTCCTCCCCACTTTCTACTTTCAACTTTTCACTTTCAACAATTATCTACCTTTGCGCCTTCTACAAATTACACCATGCATCCCGACAAAGCCATAAATAGTTTTCATTCTTTAGGAGAAGAAATCAGAAGTTTCCTGAATAGTAACGACTCCCGGCAAGAAGAATGGCAGAAAACCATGTTAATAGCCGAACAGGAAAATCCATGGTTTACACAGAAAAACATTATTGAATCATTGCGTGGTATTCAATTATGGCTGGATAAGGATGTATTAACCAAGTGGCTCTCCTCCTACCCAGATTTGAATATTGAAAACCCCAAGCCTTTAACTATTGGCGTAGTGATGGCTGGCAATATTCCATTGGTGGGCTTTCACGATTTTTTATGCGTTTTGATGAGCGGCAATATCCTTCATGCCAAACTTTCAAGCTCCGATTCCAGGTTGTTGAAATTTCTTGCCGATAGGCTGATTGAAACAGAACCTGAATGGAAAAACAGCATCCATTTTGTTGACAAACTGAATAACGGTATTGATGCAGTAATAGCCACTGGCAGCAATAATACGGCAAAGCACTTCGAACATTATTTTAAAAATATTCCGAACATTATCCGCAGGAACCGCAATGGCATTGCCGTTTTAGATGGGACAGAAACCAATTTGGAATTATATACATTAGGTAAAGATATATTCAGCTATTTCGGGTTGGGATGCCGTAATGTGGCGAAACTATATGTTCCGGAAGGCTATGTATTCGATAACTTCTTTCTGAATATCGAGTCCTATAAAGATGTTATTAACCACAGTAAATACCATTCCAATTACATGTATAACCGTACCATTTACCTGATGGACGGAAAAAAGTTTACCGACAATGGCTTTCTGGCCGTTATACATAATCCGCAACTCTCATCCCCTATTGCTGTGCTTAACTTTGAGGAATATTCCGACCTCAAAAAACTGCCCCCACAGTTGACGGATATAAAAGAACAAATACAGTGTGTTGCCTGTTCAGATTCGGTAGAGAATAAACTCGGCCCTGCCAACCTGCCGTTTGTAAAAATAGGCGAAACCCAAAGTCCTGCTATAACCGATTATGCAGATGGTGCAGATGTAATGGAGTTTTTGCAGGAACTGCAATAGTAACCTGTTTGCCTAATGGGATAAATTACTGATTTATTTCATGGTAAAACTCCGCATATAGTTTGTATCTTCGTCCCATAAATAACAATCTTTTAAAAAGCTTGACCCCGGCAAAAAAAATATTTATTACCCTTTTAGTGGTTTTTTTCATTCCATGCGTTGCCGCATTCAGGGTAAATGCCGAATCTTTTCGCTTACTTAACCCTGCCGACACTGTATGTAACGACATTGAAGATTCTGGCGGCCACGACCCGAGAATAGCGGCCTGCCCAAATTTTGGAGGAGATGAAGGTTTTGGACAACTAACTGTCGGACTAAGGGCCGGGGCATGCACGCTGTTCGACCCGGCAAGTATTGGTTTCGGCCTTGGCCTTTGTATACGTTACAGGCTTGCCAAACAATGGAGCCTGGAGGGTTATGGCGACCGTTTTAAAACCGAAATTCTGCGTTTAGGGTATCATACCGATGCACGTTATGGTATCAATGCATTATACTATTGGGCCTACAGGCCCTTAAGGGTGCATAAATTCACCCGTTTTCTATTAGGAGGAATCAGTTATGAAACGAATGTGATATATTCCTACCGAATTAATACGGCTCAATATGGAAATAAAACACCCTGGCTTGATTTGGGTGTTGGAGAGCATTATCGCATGTCGCGCCACTTCGATTGGACATTGGAAGTTTTTTATGATATGCCATTAGCCACCCATCCCGCCTCTTATATATATACGCCCGAAGTAGGTTCCGAGTATTTAAAAGTGCGTTACAAAGATGCATTCAATGTTGGCGGTATTTTCGGCATTATCAGCCTGAATTATACCTTTGGGTATATGTAATAAATCTGAACCAACCGGATTTAAGTATAATTAACACTTGCAACTTATTCCATTTTTTGTAAGTTTGTAACTAACCTATGGATACTCCGGCCAAAGAAATAAAAAAACCCGCCTTTCAAAATGCTGTCAGAAATGTACTTACAACTGACCGTGCTTTGGTAATGGGCATTGTAAATATTACGCCTGATTCATTTTATGATGGCGGCCGCTATATTTCCGAACAGGAAGCTATTGCTCATGCCGAACGCCTAATAGCCGAAGTAGTAGATATTATTGACCTTGGGGCTGTTTCTACCCGTCCGGGGGCCGAGGATGTGGCTCCGGAAGAAGAACTGAAAAGGTTATTACCCGTATTAGATTTCCTTGTAAAGCATCACCCGCAAATTCCGGTTTCAATAGATACCTATCATTCTGCGGTAGCAAAAAAAGTGGTTGCACACGGGGCTTCCATAATTAATGATATTTCGGGCGGCACAATGGATGAACAGATGTATAAAACCATTGGAGAATTAAAGGTGCCTTATATATTGATGCATATACAAGGCACGCCGAAAACCATGCAGGTTGAACCGCATTATACAAATGTGGTGGAAGAAGTATATCAATTCTTTGAAAAAAGGATTGCCCAGTTAAAATCTGCGGGAGCAGCGGAAATTATACTTGACCCCGGATTTGGTTTTGGCAAAACAGTTGACCACAACTTTGCATTATTACGGCACCTCGACAGGTTTAAAAAACTGGGGCTTCCCATACTGGCAGGGCTTTCCCGCAAATCGATGATTAATAAAGTGCTGAAAACAAAACCGGAAAATGCATTAACGGGAACCATTTCCCTAAATACCATTGCGCTGTTAAACGGAGCGAATATTTTACGGGTGCATGATGTGAAAGAAGCCAAACAAGTAATTGCGTTAGTAAACCAATACAGAAAAGCAGAATAATGTTAACCTTGTTTATCACATTCCATTTTATTGATGCGGTAGATATTCTGCTGGTGGCGGTGTTATTGTATGAATTGTATAATTTGGTAAAAGGTACAACGGCCATCAATATCCTAATGGGTATGATATTGCTGTATGTAATATGGCTTATAGTAAAAGCCCTTAATATGACCCTTTTCAGCAGCATACTGGGCGGCTTTATCAATGCGGGGATAATTGCCATTATTATAGTTTTTCAGCAAGAGTTAAGGAGGTTTCTCTTATTAATTGGCAAAACCGACTTTTTAAACCGGCGCAATTTTGCCAAAAACTTCCTGATGCTTCAAACAACCGACAAAAGGTTACTGGATATACAGCCCATCATAAGAGCATGCCGCAACATGAGCGAGAAGAAAACGGGAGCATTAATAGTTATTGCCCATGATACCGACCTTTCTTTTTACAGCCAGACGGGTGATATAATAGACTCGAACATAACAGAATCTATTTTGGAGAGCATTTTCTACAAAAACAGCCCCTTGCATGATGGCTCCATAATCATTGAAAATAATAAAATACATGCAGTGCGCTGTGTATTGCCCAGCACGGAAAAGACTGACTTTCCGGGACACCTGGGTATGCGGCACCGGGCAGCAGTTGGTATTACCGAGAAGTCGGACGCATTGGCTATAGTGGTATCTGAACAAACAGGCTCCATATCATTGGCCCATAATGGTGAACTGGAATATGACCTTACCCCCGAAAGGCTGGCTAATTTAATTCAGGAAAAATCGGGATAAAAAGAATCTTTACATTTGCACCCCAATAATTAAAAAAAACTAAAAATGAAAAACCTTTCGATTGCGCTTAATGGCATACTGCTGATTCTGGTAATTATCTTGTTTGTAATGGTGAACAACCTGAAAAAAGGTATGGGTAGCGACAGCAGCAATATGGGCAACGGGGAATCGGTAGGAAAAAACAAGTTGCTGCGAATTGCATACGTTAATGCCGACAGCATCAATTCGAATTACCAGTTAATGAAAGATTTTAATGCAGAAATACAGGCTAAAGAGGCGCAATTTCAGGAAGAGTACAATATGAAAGCTAAAAAGCTGCAAGATGAATACCAGGCGTATATGGTAAAGAAACAATCGGGCAATATTTCCGAATTGGATGATGAAAAAGCGCAAAAAAGCCTGCAGGAGAAAAAGAATGAACTGGATGGTATGCAGCAACAACGTGATGAACTATTGAAAGACGTTCAGGAAAGGAACTTTGAGCTGCAAAAGAAAATCCAGCATTTTATTGTGGAATACAATAAGAAAGCCAAATTCGACTATGTATTGGGCTATGAAAACATTGGTGGCTCTCTGCTTTATGGCAATGACAGCTTAGATATAACAAAGCCTATTGTATCGGGGCTTAACGCACAGTATAAAGACAGCCTGCAAAAGGTAAATACCGGCGCTAAGCACTAGCGCTCTTCCCGGAAAACACATCATAGAGCAATACAATTCCTGAAATAATAAGGGCTATTGCCATTACAAAATGGATAAATACCATTAATTTGTGGGTGAGTAGCTTTTTAAGCCTGTTTGCCGCTAACGATTTTAATATATCCAAGGCCAGGATAGTTCCGAGGGTTCCCGCAAAAAAGAAAAGAATATCCTCCCTGGTACTATAACGGGAACTGACATTCGCCATTACCCCAATCCACATAAACAGCACAAGAGGGTTCAGCAGGTTTAAAATAAATCCTTTTACAAGCATCCAGGGTAATCGCTTATTTTTATTGAGCTTGGCGGCTACTTCAAGCCCCTTTTGTTCATCTTTTTCATCTTCATGCTTTTGGAAGAGCGTATAAATACCGAACGCAAACAAGATAATACTGCCTCCAATGCCCTCATATTTCTTCATATCAGGATTGTTGAGAAACTGGGCAGCGCCCAAATAAGCCAGAAAAACAAAAAAGGCATCACTCATGGCAATTCCCAATGCCATAGCGGCAGCCGAACGAAAGCCATTTTTAATACTGGTTTGTATGAGGGCAAACAAAGCAGGCCCAATGAAAATAACAGACATCGAGAAACCTAAAATTGCACCCCTGAAAAATGTGATAACCATGTATGTTTTCTTGTGACTTAAAGTTCTAAAAGTACAAATTTTAATAAATCGTACCTTTACATTCTTAAAATAAAAAAAGCATGTCAGCCAAAAAAGATATGAAAAGCAAACCGCAAGCCATCGGAAAAGGAACGGGCGTAGCCATTGTTACTCCGTTCAAAAAAGATGGCAGTGTCGATTTTAAAGCATTGGAAAATATAGCGGAGCACCTTATAAAAGGTAAGGTGGAATATATTGTTGCGTTAGGCACCACCGGTGAATCGGTGACCCTTAGGAAGGATGAAAAATCGGCAGTAACGCAGCATATAGTTGATGTTGCCGATGGCAGAATTCCGATAGTATTAGGCATTGGCGGCAACAACACCGCAGATATTGTTCATGCTCTTGATTCAACCGAGCTTTCCGGTATTTCGGCTATTCTTTCTGTTTGCCCGTATTATAACCGCCCAACACAGGAAGGTTTATACCAGCATTTCAAATCTGTTGCCAACGCATCGCCCCTGCCTGTTATACTTTATAACGTGCCGGGAAGAACAGCCTGCAACATGACCGATGAAACAACCTTGCGCCTTGCCAATGACTTTGAAGAAATAATTGGCATTAAAGAAGCATCGGGCAACATGGCTCAAATTATGAATATTATTCAAAAACGGCCAAAAGGATTTATGGTTATCTCGGGCGACGATTCTATTACACTGCCTATTATTGCAGCCGGAGGCGATGGTGTAATCTCGGTTGTTGCCAACGCTTTTCCGAAAGATTTTTCTGAAATGACCAGACAATGTTTAGCAGGCAATTTTGAGGCAGCTCGGAAGTTGCATTACAAATTACTTTCCATTACCAACCTGATGTTTGCCGATGGCAGCCCCGCAGGTGTTAAATCCGCATTAGAAACTATGGGCTTATGCCAGGATTATGTAAAGCTACCGTTGGTAAATGTAAATAAGAAAGTGCAAATTGCCTTAGCCGAAGAAATTAAAAACTATCGGTAATTTATGGCGCACGACCACGGACATAATCACGACGGGCACGACCACCACGGGCATCACCATCACCACACAGTTCATGCAGAGGAGGTGAATACCGCTTTTATTATTGGTATTATCCTCAATTTTTCATTTGTGATTATTGAAGTTATCGTTGGATTTGTCATCAACTCCTTGTCATTATTATCTGATGCGGGCCATAACCTGGCCGATGTAGGTATGCTGGCATTATCACTGCTGGCCTTCCGGATGATGAAAATAAAATCGAATGAACGCTATACCTACGGGTATAAAAAGACCTCCGTTTTTGTGGCCTTGCTAAATGCGGTTATCTTACTTGTATCCATAGGAGCCATTGTTTTTGAAGCCATTCACAGGCTTTTCCATCCGGAGCCTATTCAAGGCGCCACCATCTCTATTGTTGCCGGAATCGGTATAGCCGTAAATGGCATATCGGCCATGCTTTTTATGCGAAACAAAGAAAAGGACCTGAATATTAAAAGCGCTTACCTGCATCTGTTATCTGATGCTATTGTCTCTTTTGGAATAGTGGTGGGGGGAATTGTGATAATTTATACCGGCTGGTATATTATCGACAGTATTTTGAGTTTGGTAATTGCGGCTTTTATTCTAAGCAGCACCTGGAGCCTGTTGCGCGACAGCCTTAGGCTTTCATTAGATGCCGTTCCGGAAGGTATCAGCATTGAAAAAATACGGGCTGCCGCTATGAAAATAAAAGGCGTAAAGGATTTGCACCATATCCATATTTGGGCCATCAGCACCACGGAAAACGCATTGACTGCCCACCTTGTTTTTCCGCAAGGTACAACCAATGAAGAGGAGCAAAAAATAAAACATAATCTGAAACACGAACTGGAGCACAACAATATTCACCACATTACCCTTGAATCGGAATATGGGAATGAGTCTTGTGAAGAGGAGAAGTGCTGACAGCGCCGTCGTGTTACTAAGTTATACGGAACTTAATTCAGCATGCCTATTTACTTTTACTTGTTATGGCAAGTGGTTCCAAACAAAAAATCCTCCCGGCATTTCCAGCCGGAAGGATTAAACTAATTTACTATTTTACTTAGTCTTTTGTTGTAAACTCAACATTACAAGTAATGTTAACTTCATCGCTAAGGGCAAGTGTAGGAAAGCTTCCGCCAAAATTGAAATCGCTGCGTTTTACTTCGCCGGTAACTTTAAATCCTGCAATAGTCATAGCAGGGTCCCGTGGGCTTTTCACCACATTGCCTTTCACATCCAGGTTAACGTTTTTGGTAACTCCGTTAAAGGTTAAATCTCCATTTAAGGCATACTTTTTATCGGCTACTTTCACAAACGATTTGCTTTTAAATGTAAGGTTCGGGTGCTTTTCTGCGTGGAAGAAGTCTGCTTGTTTCAAATGATTGTCTCTCATTTCATTGGCTGTATCGATACTATGAACATCGGCAGTAAAATCGATTTCAGTTCCGGTGAAATCATCACTCGGTACATTTAAGTTAATACTGAAATTCTTGAAAGAACCTTCGATTTCCGATACAAGCATGTGTGTAATGCCGAATCCGATTTTTGCATGCGCTTTGTCTAATGTCCACACTCTTGGTTTTGCTGTTTTTTCTGTTGTTTCCATGTTGTTTGTTTTGTTTAAAATTATCCCAAAATATTCTTACCCGCGCCGGAATCGGGATATACCCCGGACGGTAAATTTTTAATAACTGAATAGAGTCCCTTCCCTTACTTGCCTGCGTTCTTAGCGTCGATGCTTAAAGGGCCTGCACCGAAATAGCTAATCATCAGCGCGCCGCCAATTAATGCAATATTCTTCATGAATAATGACATTTGCATTTGGTTTTGCATAGGGTCTGTAACGGTCCAGAATTTATGCATGGTAAATGTTACCGGAATAAGGAACAGCACGATTAACCATGCGCCTAATTTTGCTTTATACCCAAGTATAATGCTTAATGCGCCTAATAGGGCGACAATTCCGGATATTACAACAAGCGCCATTGGAGCAGGCAAACCTGCCGAGGCGGCATAGGCTGCGGTTTGGGAAGCCATTGCTAAGTGGCCCATAAGTCCCGACATAAGAAAGATGAGCGAGAAAAGAATTCGTCCGATAAGTGGAATTGCTTTCATGGTTATAGTTTTTATTGGTTTAGGAGCGCAAAGATACAACATAGTTACTATACAAAAGTTACCACTATACCAAAAGATACCAGTATACTTTGATATACTACCTATATTATTTACAAAAACAGTATCTTTGCAGCCACTAATCTAAATGACCTTACCATGGCAACTGTATTAGAAAAGGAAATCAAGACAAAACTAATTAATGGTACGGAAGTCGACCATAGCCAGTGCAACAAAAAGCTGCTGCCTGTTCAGGATGCCCTGGATATCCTCAGCGGCAAATGGAAAATTCCGATTATCATTACCCTTACTTTCGGCACCAAGCGTTTCAAGGAAATGCAACGCCATCTGGGCGATATTACTCCGAAAATGCTGTCGAAAGAGCTAAAAGAACTGGAAGTAAACCAACTTGTGAAACGCACGGTTTACGATACGCTTCCGGTTACGGTAGAATATTCGCTTACCACTTACGGTAAATCGCTGCATAAGGTTATTGAAGAACTTCGCACATGGGGCACCCAACACCGGAAAAGACTACTTTCGAAAAACTAAACCCTTTTATATGAAAATTATAACTTCAAAAAATGCACCTGAACCAATCGGCCCTTATAGCCATGCTGTTCAGGCTGGTAACTTTGTATTTGTTTCCGGACAGGTTGCTAAAGATGCTGCCGGAGTAATGCATAATGAAAATATTAAAGCGGAAACGCTGCAAGTTATGGCAAACGTTAAAAGCATACTTGAAACCGCCGGACTTACGATGGCAAACATTGTAAAAACCACCATATTCCTTACCAGCATGGATGATTTCGCACAAGTGAATGAAATATATGGCTCCTACTTCACAGGCAATTATCCTGCAAGGGAAACAGTGCAAGTTTCACGCTTGCCGCTTAATGTAAATATTGAGATTTCGGTAATTGCAGCGGCTGAATAAATATATTCTGCCCCAAACACCTAAAGGGGCTTTAAGTAGCACTATTCAAAGCCTCTTTAGGGGTTTGGGACAAAAACCTAAAACATGTGGTGACACCAGGCTCTGTAAGCCTCTTTCTGCTCTGGTGTTGCATCTTTTTTCTTCACTACAAAAAAGGAAGGAAAGTATTCTTTCTCTTCAAACGGTTTGACATCGACATACCTGCGGAAGCTTTGCGAGATAAGGCTTAATTTAACCTGCTCTTTTCCATAGTATGCGCACCAGTCATTAAAATTTCCTTTTAATGCATGTCCGTTAATCGAATGGATTTCGTCATTCACGCAAATGCCTGCCAGTTCAGCGGGAGAGCCCGGAACTACCGCAGCCACTTTATGACGCCCGTCTTCCTCCACAACTTTCATACCATAATAGCGCTCGTAATGCTTTTTAGAGGGGGAGGTCTGCATCATAAGCCCGATATAAAGCAAGGCTTCATCCAAGGGAGTGTCAAGGTCTGCAGCTTTATTTACATAATTATCAAAAATATATTGGCAGGACTGTCCGGCGACTTTTTCAATGATGTTCCAATAATCGGCTTCGCTATATGGCTTGCCTTGCATGGCATAATCATGATACAGGGTGCGCATTACATCATCCAACGATTTGGCATTTTGAGTATGGCTGCGAATAAATGTGTCTACAATAAAAGCAAGCAACGCACCCTCTGTATATATAGAGACTTTGCGGTACGGAGCCCCGGAAACATAGCCATCAAGCCATGTATCGAAGGAAGAATCGGCCACACCAAGATTATAACGGCCATAATTATCAAAATGCTTTTGAATTTGCTGCTGAACGGCTTTCAAATAATCGAATTCGGTAAATACGCCTGAACGAAGCAATAGATAATCACCATAATAATCGGTCACCCCCTCATACACATAGCCTAATCGGGAATAGTTTTCTTTGGTGTAATCATAGGGAAACATTTCAACAGGACGGATAGTTTTGATGTTCCAGCAATGAAACAATTCGTGGCAGGAAACCCCCAGGAAATTATTAAACGGGTCATACTTCATAAGGTTGTAGCAAGGGCCAACCGCAATAACTGTAGAGCTTAGATGCTCCACCCCGTGATGAAACTTATAGGGCAAAGCCTGATAAATGAAATGGTATTCATCCACCGGGCAGCCACCCATCATTTGAATTTGCTCACGGATAAAAACAAAAAAGTCGCTCTTAATTTTTGCCCAATCCGGTTTAATTTCTCCCTGAAACCAAATATTTACTTTCAGCTTATCTACCTGTATAGTTTCCATTTGCAGCGATGGACTGGCAATTAGAGGGCTGTCGGCAAGTTCATCGTAGGTATCCGCTGTTAACGTGTGCTTGTAGTGTGTTTCCGCCTTCTCCGGAACGCCCATTCGCATACTGGATGCTATGCGATACCCTTCGGGCAGCAGCATCTCCATAATTACAGGCTCATGGCGCAAGTCGGGCACATACATGCAACAGTTTACGGGATTCATGTATAGTTGGCGGTCATCTAAATACGTTGAACCTGCATTCAGGTCGGCGGCATAGTAGTTATAAAACACATGCAACTCCTTGCAGTTAGCTGTTTCCACTTGCCATAAATCCTTCGTCACTTTATGAAATTTAAGGGCTTCCCCTTTTTCATTCATAGCCCTCCAACTGCGCACATTGCCTGAGAAGTTCCCAATTTCATACCTGCCCGGCCGCCAGGCGGGGCATTGTACCTGGGTTTGCGCGGAACTTACCCGTATTACTATTTCAATATCTATAAAATGCTGATGATGGGGCGAATAAGAAACTATATATTTCATTAATTGCGAATTAGGAATTAAAATCCAAAAGTACTTCCTATTCACTATTCACTATCCACTACCCACCATAAGCTATGAACAAGTTGGTGTCAATTTTCTTCCAATGAAATGTCAAGGTTTTACACGTATTTAAAAACAGGCAGGCTGCCCTTTCCTTCGAGGAGAGGAAAAAGTCATGACCTCACCCTACACATTCCGATAAGGAAAGGGAGTAGGAGTTATTGCTGGTAATTACCCGTGCTAAGCCAGTGGTTTTGGAATTTACAGGTTTGATAATCCTTGTCGATATGGACATACACACCCTCTTTCAGTTTGCGGTTTATCCAATCGCCGATAATTTTTAACTGTTTTCTCGACATGGCTGCAGTCTGAATTTCTTGGTAATCGTCTTTCAGGTTAGCCTTGTGCGGTTTAGTTCTGTTTTTCAAAAGTACAATCCGGTAGCCCTTTTTAGCATCCGGAGTAGAATATATTTCAGGGTCTGAAATATCTCCGGGATTCATATTTATGGTGTAGGAAAGTTCCAATTCGCCCAACTGGCTCATGTCCCACTTGGATGTTCCTGTTTGCGGATTGGTAATTACGCCGCCATTGTATTTGGTAAGTTTATCATCAGAATATCGGGCGGCGGCATCCGAAAAACTAATGGAATCTTTCTTTATCAGCTTTTCGATTGTATCTAACTGGTCTCTGCATTTTTCCATGTCGCCATCGGAAACATTCGGAATAATTAGAATATGGCGGAGGTCGACCAATTCGCCGTGGCGGTGTATCAACTGGATAAAATGGAACCCGAACTGTGTTTCAAATACCTGTGAAACTTCGCTGTCTTTCAAACTAAAGGCCACCCGCTCGAATTCGGGGTCGAATTCCTTTTTCCGCACATTCATATATACGCCACCTTTAGGGGCAGAACCGGGGTCGGCCGAGTATAAGATAGCAAGCGGAGCCATATCTTCACCTTTTACAACACGCTCCCTTAATTCTTCGCATTTTGCTTTCGCTATTTGCTTTTCTTCCACTGTTAACGTGGGCATTTTGGTTATTTGCGCAATTTCTTCCTGGGCGTTTATTCCGGGTATGCTGTCCTTTGGTATCGATTCATAATATTTCCGCACATCTTCAGGGCTTACCGTAAGGTTATCGACCACCTTGCTGCGCATTTGCTGGGCCATCAACAGGTCTCTTACATCGGGTTTCAGTTCTTCCTTATATTGCTCTACAGATTTGCCATACCATTTTTCAAAGGCCTCTTTCGAGCCAAGCTGGGTAATGTAATAATTCATTCTTTTATCGAATTCCTGTGCCACCTGGGCATCGGTTACTGTAATGGTGGTATCCTTTTCCGCTTCAATAAGCAACAGCTTTTCATACATCAAATCTTCTATAACCTTGCAGTGAATGTTGTTGGTGTCGCCTACCTTGTCATTCAAATATTCCTGCACCCGTTCATTCACTTCCGATTGCAGTATTATCTTTCCACCTATCACAGCCACAACTTTATCCACCAACTGAGAATTTTGGTCGATAGCTTGCTGGGCCTTCAATGCAGATTGCAGGGACACTAAGAGTATAAGGGAAAATAAAATGTGAAATACCTTTTTCATTGGAATAATTTATCGGAAAGTGTGCAAATTTATTGAAATTAGCGGGGCAGCGGGTGCTTTTTCTTTACTTAACCTTTTTTAACTCTTTTCAATCACCTTATTTACGATTCCCAATATCTCGCTTTCAAGCGTCATTGCTTCGTTTTCAATACGGCCGGCATCCTTTAACCATTCTTCTACCGAACTTTTATCAGCCAACCCTGCGGCGTTTATTTTCACATTCAAATGCGCGCCAATAACTGCCGAACGGGCACAAAGCGCAGCCACACCGGCATCGCTTACCGAATTTGGATTGCCAATTTCTGCCATACACTTAATAAGCTGCATAGATTCATGTGAAAGCCGCATTACCTTATAAGGAACTTCTATTGCTGAAATAGTGGCATTTGCAATCGCTTCTTTCCTTGCCTGCTTTTCAGCATCCGTATTTTTGGGAAGCCCGAAAGCAGCCATAATACGGTTAAAAGCAGCTGTGTCTTCATCTACTGCCTTGAGTAATTTATCTTTTATAACCTGTCCTTTTTCGGCCCAATCGGAGAATTCATTTATACGGGGCTCCCACCCTTTTTTCACGGCTGAAAGATTAGCAACCATTGTTCCCAATGCTGCGCCTAATGCGCCCATGTAGGCTGAAATAGAACCACCGCCCGGTGCAGGCGATTCAGAGGCAGTTAAATCGGCAAAGGCTTTTACCGTAAGGTTTTGCAAAGCCGATTCCGAATCTTTTTTCATTCTGTATTCAATAATCTTTTTGTCGGGATGGAATTCAGTAAGGTCATCCAACCCTAAAGATTTGACCGCAATATGTATCAGCTCACTTTCTGAAACTCCGGTTGAACGGTCTTGTTTTTTGAGAAAATACTTGCCCGCAGCTAACATAGATTGTAACGGGATAAGTCCCACCAATTCAGAACCTGTAACACGCATCCCTCTTTTTTCAGCGCTTTTACAACATTCTTCAAAAGCGATATGCACAGGAGCGATATTTATATTGGTAAGGTTGATGGAAACCTGCGCCTGTCCATATTCTTCAATATACCAACCAATAGCCTTCACCGATTTCAGTGTACCGGGAACATGCACATCATTTCCTTTTTCATCTTTTACCACACGGCCCCGTTCGCGAATATCAAACGCAATGGAGTTTGCCTTGCGGACGGACGTGGTATTGAGGTTTACATTATACGCCACCAGAAAATCACGCACACCTATTACACTGGCGCCGGAGCGGATATTCAGTTCAGTCGGGCCATAATCGGGTTTCCATCCAGGCTTCTTAATCTTTTTAGCAAAACCTTCATACTCCCCTTCCCGTATTACAGACAGGTTACTTCTTTCTTTAATGGGCTGGGCATATTCATACAGATAAACAGGTATGGCTAATTCCTTCCCTACCCTTTCTGATAATTTTTTTGCATACTTCACGGTTTCTTCCAACGAAATGCCCGATAGCGGTATAAGTGGGCAAACATCGGTAGCTCCCATGCGGGGATGTTCCCCTTTGTGCTTGGTCATATCAATTAACTCCGAAGCTTTTTTTATGGCATGAAAAGCCGCTTCCACAACGGCATCCGGGGAGCCGACAAAGGTAACCACGGTGCGGTTGGTGGCTTTCCCCGGGTCAACATCCAATAGCTTTACTCCATCTATCTTTTCAATTTCGTCGGTTATGCTTTTAATAAGCGACATATCGTTCCCTTCACTAAAGTTCGGCACGCATTCAATAAGCTGTTCCATGTTCTGTTTTTTTGCAAATATAGGTGTAATAAATATTCTTATATTTGAATATTGATTTACAAGGCATTAACTAATCAAACTCAATTCATGGAACTATGAAAAAACTACTTTTCAGTATGATTTTTGCGGGTTGTGGGGTATTTACTTCTTTTTCCCAAAACTACCTTACTAACGGACAAGTTTATAATTTTAATGTGGGAGATGTTTTTGAAACCCAATCAGGCAGTAGCGAGGGCGGCCCTCCTACCTATGGATTAACCATCATTTTAGGTGAATGGTACTCTTCACTTTCCGATACAGTTTTTTATAAAGACAGCGTAGTATATTATACTCCGCCTGCTTGCCCGCCACCATGTGTTGGTTCATTCAGTTCGCATGTTTCGACTGTTTACTACACACATTTATCTTCGAGGGCTTCCCAGGACACAGGTAACAGCCCTTGCCCTTTGAGCGATACGATATATTATGACTCAACTTACCCATACTGCGACCGTAAAGTTTGGGAAGAAAGCCCCTCACAGGTTTGTATAGATAGTACGCAAGAGTCTATGAATACATATTCAACGCAATCATGGCTTGTGGAAGGCTGCGGAGGGCCTTATTACATTATGTACGCTTTTGATTTCATTAACGATACTCCATATTCGGATTATTATTCCCTCATCTATTCTAAAAAACATGATACTATTTGCGGCAACGAAGTGGTAATTGCTGGAGTTGACCCGGTTAAGCAGGTTGCACCATTAATTGAAGTTTATCCCAACCCGTCGAAAGGCTTATTTACAATTGCACTTGTGGGGGCACAAAATTTTGTGCCCGAAGTCGAAATTTATAATGTATTGGGTGAAAAAGTCACAATTGATATGTTGAATCAAGTTCAGCGTAATTATGAGCTTGACTTTTCTAACCAACCCGCAGGTGTTTATTTTTACAGGATAGTTTCTAATTCAGGACAATTAATAGGAGAAGGCAAGTTGATAATTCAGAAATAGGTAATCTCTCGCAAAGACGCTAAGTCGCAAAGAAGTTTGGAATTGTTTTAAAGGCTTTGCGACTTAGCGTCTTTGCGAAATACAAATAAATTCACTAACGCTCTATTTGGTGTTTGTTAAGATACTCCCGGTATTTAGCCGCATATTTATTCTGTTCATCTAAGTTGGTGCTAAAGTGATGCCTGCCTGTGCCATCAGCCTCGGCGCACATGTAGAGGTAATTATTAACATTATAATCCAGCACCGCATCAATCGATGAAGGTTCCGGCATATTGATGGGGCCGGGAGGCAAGCCTGTGTGTTTATAGGTGTTATAGGGAGAATCCTGTTCCTTATCTCCATTCCTAACACGGGCAATAGAGAAATCGCCCCGCGCATAAACCAACGTAGGGTCGCTTTGCAGCGGCATTCCGCGTTTCAGTCGGTTTATATACAAACCGGCAATAATTGGCTTTTCATCCATGTGGAGGCATTGTTCGGCCTGAACTATCGATGCCAATATAGTTACCTGCATAGGGCTGAGTCCGGCCTTGGAAGCTTTAGTTCGTCTTTCGGGAGTCCAGAATTTTTTATAATTGGAATCCATTTGAGCAATAAATACTTCCGGAGAATCGGTCCAATACATTTTATAGGTACCGGGTATGAAAATAGCCAATACATTCGCCGGGGTAACACCGAACTGTTTTAAAAACGGGCCGTTGTTAAGGGCTGTCATCACAGCCGCGGAATCCGATTCCATTTTAGAGCCTACAATTCCTGCCAAATCGCCTTTAAAAATAATGTTATGCAGACTTATACTCTCCGGCTCCTGCTTACCTTTTATCAGCATGTTGATAAGCTCGGCATTGCTCATACCGTTCATTATGCGATAACGCCCGGGAATTACGGCACCGTCAAACTTTTTATATTTAGCAAACAACCGAAACCCGAGCGAACTGTTAATAATGTGCTTCTCTTTCAGCATTTGCTGAACCTGGTTAAAATTCCAACCCGTGCGGATATAAATTAACTCAGACTTCTTATCTAATTTAACGCTTGGGCCAAAAAACAACCGATAGGTAACAACCAAGCTTATAGCCATTAAAATTACTATCCCCAATATTATCTTGCGCATCTCTCTTTTTAGAATTCGGCAAAGTTATAAGATTGGGCTCAGGTAATGGCTTGGATTTTTTATATGATACCAGAGATTGCTTCGCAGAGCCTCGCAATGATGAACACACGATTAGATAGCTTATTTTTTTACTATTTTCGCAAACTCATACTTTGAACTTTACGAACTTTAAAAACTTTTACCTGAATTATGACATACGACTTGATAGTAATAGGCAGCGGCCCCGGCGGATATGTAGCTGCCATAAGGGCATCGCAACTGGGAATGAAAGTGGCTATTGTGGAACGCTCGGAACTGGGCGGTATATGCCTCAACTGGGGATGTATTCCAACAAAGGCATTGCTTAAAAGCGCACAGGTATTCGAATATTTGAAACATGCTGCCGACTATGGCATAAAGGTAAACGGTGGCGAAGCCGACTTTGCGGCTGTGGTGAAACGCAGCCGTGGCGTAGCCGATGGAATGAGCAAGGGCGTACAGTTTTTAATGCGCAAAAACAAAATTGAAGTTATTAAAGGCACGGGCAAACTGGTAGCAGGTAAAAAAGTGGAGGTTACCACTGACGGAAAAGCTACTGTTTATGAAGCAAATAATATAATAGTAGCCGTTGGTGCAAGGTCGCGCGAGTTGCCAAATTTGAAAATAGATGGCAAAAAAATTATCGGGTACCGCGAAGCGATGGTATTGCCAACCCTGCCAAAATCAATGGTGATAGTAGGTTCTGGGGCTATCGGTTCAGAGTTTGCCTATTTTTATGCAACAATGGGAACCAAGGTTACCTTGGTGGAAATGTTGCCGAATATTGTTCCTGTGGAAGACGAAGAAGTATCGAAAACATTATTGAAATCATTTACCAAACTGGGTATAGATGTGCGCCTGGAAGCATCGGTGCAAAGTGTGGATATTAGCGGCACTGGCTGCAAAGTGAAAATAAAAGACGCCAAAGCGGAAACTACTGTAGACTGCGATGTAGTGTTATCAGCAGTAGGTATTGCTTCCAACCTTGAAAATATTGGGCTGGAAGATTTAGGTATTATTACCGATAAAGGCAAAATAGTGGTAAATGCTTTTTACCAAACCAATATACCGGGCATACATGCCATAGGCGATTGCGTTGGCGGACAAGCATTGGCTCACGTAGCAAGTGCCGAAGGAATTATATGTGTAGAAAAAATGGCGGGACAAAATCCGGAGCCGCTCAACTATAATAATATTCCGGGCTGTACCTATTGCCAGCCTGAAGTTGCATCGGTTGGATATACCGAAAAACAAGCCAAAGCGGCCGGTTATGAATTAAAAATCGGGAAGTTTCCATTCTCCGCATCGGGCAAGGCAAGTGCTGCCGGGGCTAAAGACGGATTTGTGAAACTGATTTTCGATGCGAAATATGGTGAACTCTTAGGTGCACACATGATTGGTATGAATGTAACCGAAATGATTGCCGAAATAGTAGTTGCCCGCAAACTTGAAACTACGGGCCATGAAATTATTAAATCGGTTCACCCACACCCTACCATGAGTGAAGCGATAATGGAAGCAGCCGCCGCTGCCTACGGAGAAGTTATACATTTATAAAATGAAAATCAGGAGGAGCCTATTTATTTCAACGGTTGCAGTTTTATTATCGCTAAATGCTTCTGCACAAAGCAATGCCGAACTGTATAAAACAGCTGTAAACCTGCGAACCAAAGGACAATATCATAATTCGCTGGCTATATTCAAGTTGTTATTAAGCAAAGACTCTAATAATACCAGTTATTTAGATTACGTTTCTACACTTACATGCAAAACATTGCATGACGATTCAAAACCGGATAATGTTCCCATAGATGCCTACAAGCATTGCGAATACCTGGCAAAAAAATCGTTGAAACTGGATACCAATAATCCCGAATCGCACTATGCATATGCATTTTCCATAGGCGTAATAAGCGAATATGCCAGCCACAAGCAACAGATTGATATTGCCGGAATTATGAAACATGAACTGGATGAATGCTTGCAGCGCAACCCTCACCATGCAGGGGCCTATCACTTGTTAGGCCGCTGGTTCGACAAACTGGCAAGTTTTAATTCGATGGAGAAACTGGCCGTAAAAGTATTGTATGGCGCCACCCTGCCCGAAGGCACGTATGCACAAGCGGCAGCGGCTTATGAAAAGTCCGTTATCTATGAACCCGATTATCCGTTGCATAAATATGAATTGGCATCTACCTACCACAAAATGGGGAAAGATGCTGATGCCAAATTATGGCTGCAAAATGCCATCAACTCTACTTATGCAGGCGATGATGCCGCCGCCGTAAAAGCAAGTTGCCAAAAATTGCTGGCGCAATTGAAATAGAAATAATCACTTTAATATAAAATATATAAACCAACTATCTTAAAAAATTGGTTTGCATATTAATAATTCTATTATCTTTACCTTCCTATTTTATTAAAGCCCAACTTGGCAAAAGTAAATAACGATAGATTTTAACGTATGAAAAAACTTGCAATTTTATTAGCGTTCGTATTCTCATTTGCTGTGTTAAAAGCTCAAACCATTGTTCATGGCGGTATTTATTCCAATACAACATGGACCCCCGCCGGCAGTCCTTATATAATAGAAGATTCGGTCGTAGTTTTTCAAAACATAAACCTAACCATTCAGCCAGGGGTTGTAGTAAAATTTGATACCAGTGCTTTACTTATTGTTGAAGGAAGTATACTGGCAAACGGTACGGCGAACGACTCCATCATTTTCACTAGTGATTCATCTAATCCATATCCCGGCATCTATAAGGGAATAAACGATGAGGGTGGTGATACAATTGCATTCAGGTATTGCAGGTTTTCGTTTGGTAATAATGGAATTGTAGGGAGTACCACTTTTACTATAGTACATTGCAAATTCACTTTTTGTGTTACCGGTATTGCGGAGGGGGCGTATAAAATAACCGTTGATTCATGCATGTTTACGAATAACTACGATGGCATATTCGGCGGTAGCGGCAATTCAGGTCCCGTATACTGGTGTGAGTTTAGAAATAACAGTAACGCAGGTATAGATTGCGTAGGAAATGGTGCTGATTCAATTATAAATTGTGTTTTTGTAAGTAATAATGTAGGTGCTTATTGTGGGTTTGCATCGAATTGCCTGATAGATTCCAATGCCAACACTGGAATATTTATCCTAGGATCTGAAATAAGCCATTGTATTATGAAATATAATGGAACAGCTATTTCATCCTCCTATGCGGGAATTCATTATAATGATATTTCAGACAATGCAGTTGGAATTTTCAGCTCCGTTAGCAATATCTCAATGAATAACATTTCCAATAATAATGTTGGTATTAAAACTTCTTATGATACCATTATGTGTAATTCCATTTGTAATAATTCCAGTTATAATGTTGTTTCAGAAATGTCTACCAATGAACTTATAAACGGTAATTATTGGTGTTTGCCTGACTCCGCGCATATACAGGCTACCATTTATGATGCATATCAAAATATTTCTCTTGGTTTTATTTATTTCACCCCTTTTGACACTGTCGCCTGTTCCAATGTTTCTACCGGACTAACAAATGCCACGGCAGATGAGCAGGAAATAGAAGTTTACCCAAACCCAGGCAATGGAAAGTTTACAGTTGAGTCGTCAGTTGCCACTGGGCCGTTATTAGTTGAAGTTTACAATGTGCTTGGCGAAAAAATTTTGACAGCTAACTTTAAAAGTGGTATTGAGAACCCAATTGACCTTTCTCAAAAACCCTCAGGTGTTTATTTCATAAGGGGTATCAGCAAAACAGGCCAATTGGAAGGTGAAGCGAAGGTTATAAAACAATAATTCGTTGTTTGCTTTTCCTTACCTGTTCTTCATAACCTCACTGATATCCTGCATCAGTTTTTCAGCAAGATTATCGGCAGTGGTTCGTGAATCGCCTTCGGCAATAATGCGGATGATAGGCTCGGTATTGGAACGGCGCAAGTGAATCCAGTCTTTATCGAATTGAAGTTTTATTCCGTCGCGGGTATCGGCAATATATTTTTTGTACTTGTCTTTAATCCCAATTAAAACCTTATCCACATTCAAATCGGGTGATAACTCGATTTTATTTTTTGTGATATAGTAATTAGGATATTGTGAACGAAGCATGGAGCAACTTTTGCCAAACTTTGATAAATGCGTTAAGAACAATGCGATTCCAACAAGCGCATCGCGTCCGTAATGCAATTCAGGATAAATGATTCCGCCATTGCCTTCACCGCCAATTACGGCGTTATGCTCCTTCATTGCCTCCACTACATTCACTTCGCCTACGGCAGAAGGAAAATATTCGCAACCGGCTTTTACGGTAATTTCTTTTAGTGCGCGTGTAGAAGACAGATTGGAAACGGTGCTTCCTTTTTTATTCTTCAATATGTAATCGGCAACTGCCACAAGCGTGTATTCTTCGCCAAACATTTCGCCGTCTTCACAAACAATGGCAAGCCTGTCTACATCCGGGTCAACGGCAAACCCTAAGTGGGCATTGTTGCGCTCCACTGTTTTGGAAAGTTCGGTCAGGTTTTCGGGTAATGGTTCCGCCTCGTGCTTAAAATCGCCGGTGGGTTCGCAAAACAAGGGCACAATTTCAGCCACACCCAATTGCTTTAATAAGGCTGGCACAATGATGCCGCCTACAGAGTTTACGGCATCCAGCACTATTTTAAACTTCCTTTCTTTAATTGCTTTCACATCCACCAAAGGAAGGGCAAGAATAAGGTCAATATGTTTTTGAAGATACGTATCATCTTCCTTTATTATGCCGAGTTGGTTAACGGTAGCCCATTCAAACTTTCCGATTCTGGCAATGTTCAGTACATCCTTGCCTTCCGCTTCCGAAATAAATTCCCCTTTTGAATTCAGAAGTTTCAACGCGTTCCAGTTTTTAGGATTGTGGCTGGCAGTAATAATAATGCCACCGTCGGCACTTTCGCCTGTAACGGCTATTTCTACTGTTGGGGTTGAAGCAAGCCCTAAGTCGGTAACATCGATGCCTAAACCTTGCAGCGTTCCTGCAATAATATTCCGCACAAACGGGCCAGATAAACGGGCATCGCGGCCTATTACAATTTTAGGTTTCTTTTTGCCCTTTTCTTTCTGATTCCTTTTTACCCAGGTACCATAAGCAGATGCAAACTTTACTATTTCGGTAGGCGATAAACCGTCATCTCCATTGCTTCCAATAGTACCTCTGATGCCTGATATAGATTTAATAAGTGTCACCGTTTTTTCTTTAAGGGACGCAAAAGTAAAATTTTTGCAGAGACTGTGGAATTTCAAATTACGGTTTCTATGAACATTCCATTTTCACGGAAGGCATCGTGTTATGTGTATAACGCACCATAATGCACCTGTAATTTGAAGTAGCGCACCTTTATAGAAAACACCAAATTAAATCATATATTACTGACAAACAAATAATTAAACATTTCCATTAATTAAAAAAAGGATTTTATTTCATCCCAATGACGGCTATCACAGTGCATGTTATAACTTTTTTAAATCTTTACCGTAGAACAGAAAGTCAGTATTTATTTTGTTAATAAATATTGAAAAAGTAAACCGGGTTGCCCAATTAATAAATTTCTTAGTTTAGAAGCGTCAATAGTAAGAATGGCATTCAAAAATTTCGCATGAGGAAAATTACTTTTCTTGCTTTTCTTATTTCCCCGTTACTGGCATCGGCACAGATTGATTTTGGCTCGCCATCGGCTACCGCACGGGGTGGTTCAGTAACATCTTCTGCCAAAGATTGGGAAGCTATTGAAATTAATCCTGCCAACCTTGGCTACAGTTCTAACAAGAAATTTACCTTAACTATTTTAAACGTAGGTATCAACTTGCAGGATAACCAGCTTACCCTGAATGAAATTAAAAATGCCACCTATGATAGCTTAACTCCTGCCAACAGGCAGCAAATGTATAATGCCACCACTACTCCCGGGGGCTTTAACCTTAATACCAATATTACCTGGTTTGCACTTTCTTTCCACATTCCTAAAATAGGAGGTTTGGCAATAAGCTTAACCGATAAGGAATATTCGCATGCATTTTTGGCAACACCCTTTGCCAATGTGGTCGATTCCGGGCTGCAATCAGCAGAATTAGGCGGAGGCACCACAAAATACCTTGGCAATTCGAGTTACCTCAACCAACTGGTTCAACGGTTTAACGGAAGTGTTGCAGGCGGTTATTATTACAGGGAATTGAATATCGATTACGGGCGCAAATTATTTGCCATTAATATTCCAAGCGCTATAAAAGGCGGCGCTTCTTTTGAAAATTCGGAATATCTTGATTACAGCAAGAAAAACTCCGATACCATTAAAAACTATTTAACTTTTTATGGCGGCATCGGATTTAAACCGGTTTTTGGCCTTGCAGATATGAACTCCAGCATTACCAATGGCATTTTAACAACCAATGCAACTTACGTAAGTGAAGTTAAAACACCGAAATCGCTTTACAGCCCATTGGGAGATATCTTTCATAGCGTAGGCCGCGGCTATGGAGTCGATATTGGATTAAGCGCAACCTACCGCAATTGGAAATTCGGCGCTTCTGCCATCGATTTGGGTGTTATTAACTGGCAAAACAATCAAATTGTAAGCATTAATATTCCGGATGCAATGAACAACATAATTTCGGATAGCAGTTATGGTTTAATTAATAAAGAATCGATATTCAAGTACCTTGTACAATCAGGCGACGGGCCTAACTATACTACCCAATTACCTTCTAAATTCAGAACCGGCTTAAGTTATCAACTTACTAAAGGCATTTTATTGGCTTCCGATTTTGTTGCGCCGCTCAACACAGTCGAAGGCAATATTATTAATCCTTATGTATCACTCAGCACCCAAATTAATGTGTTCAACTATTTTGACTTAGGCGTTGGTATTGCTACCGAAAAACAATTCGGTTATGTTGTGCCGGCGGGCGTTGTTTTAGACTTTATCGGAGGCTCCGAATTGTTTGTAGGCTCGAATGATGTATTAGCTTTTATAGGTAACAGAGACGACCACGTAATATCTTTAAATGTAGGTATACGGTTAATAGGTTTTTAATATGATGTGCAGAATTATATCCATAGCTGTTCTTTGCTTCTCCATCGGAGTTTTAAAGGCGCAGGCCCCTGCACCTAAGAAAACGGCGCACGATACGGTTAAAACGATTCAGGTTTCCCCCGACCAAAGTGCAAAGGTGAATTATAATAACGGGCTCAACGATTATGCGAAAGGAGATTACCAAACTGCATACACCAATTTTACACAGGCCATAAATGGTAATACAAAGTTTGAACCTGCCTATTTAGCCCGCGCCAATACACGCTACAAACAAAAAGATTACCGCAATGCGGTGGAAGATTACAAATCGGCGCTGGCACTTGATTCCAATGATGAAAAAGTATGGTACGGATTAGGCTTGGCGCAAATAATGCTCGGCAATAAAGGGCAGGCTATAACTGCATTTACACGCGTAGTCAGAAAAAATAACAACAATGGAGATGCGTGGTATTGCATAGGCGAATTACAGGCTATGATATTGAATTATAAAGATGCCGTGGCTGATTTCAGCCTGGCAATTTCATCTAAACCGAATTTTGCCGAAGCATATAATGACCGTGGTACCTGCAATTATATGACGGGTAATTACAAAGCGGCGGAAGCCGATTACAGGCAAGCAATAACCATAGCCAAAACTCCGGAATCATATAATAATCTCGGCAATGCCGAACACAAGGACAGTGATTTGGATGGAGCCATTGGAGCCTATTCACAGGCTATTACGTTAAAGCCTGCCTATACAGATGCCTATATTAACAGAGGTACCGTTTACATGGATAAAAAAAACTATACAGATGCACTGAATGATTTTTCTAAAGCTGTTCAGCAAGATTCTACCAATGTTTTTGCCTATTGCAACAGGGCTCTTACAGAATTTAAAATGAACAATCTGGATAAAGCAAAAGCCGATTGCGACAAAGCTATTATGCTGAAGGCTGATTATGCAACTGCTTACCTGAACCGGGGAATTATAGAGGAAGCGCAGCGGAAAGATAGGGATGCCTGCGCCGATTGGCAGAAGGCTGCTGGGTATGGTATGGCTGCTGCAAACGATTATTTAAAAGATTGCAAATGAAACTGAGTTGTAGTGTTATGAACAAGTACAGTATTCGTCATATTAAGGAACGGAACATCGCGGCACCGCTGAGATTTTTCGCTTCACTCAGAATGACAATCTTGCTTATTATTGTTTTTACACTGGTGATTCAAGCAGGCGTTGGCCAAAGCCTGAACAAAGACTTTGTAAAAAAGAATTTCAGGGATAATATAAGAGGATATAAAAAGGCTGTCGACTCTATAAAGAAAGGAGATACGTATTATGCGCAGGGTTCGCATTACTTCCGTTATGCTATTCCATATTACCTGAGCGCAGAAAAATTCAACCCGGATAATGCCATGCTGAATTTTAAAATAGGCAGGTGCATGTTGTATTCCTCCATGAAAAACATGGCAGGTATTTACCTGAAAAAATCCATAAAACTAAATCCTTCGCTTCGCGGTGATGCGCATTATTATTTGGGCAGGGCCTACCATTTAGCCATGAACTGGGATAGTGCCAGGATGGAATACAACACTTACCTGCAAACACTGGCACCTGAAAAAACTGCCGACATTGCCGATGTAAGAAAGAAAATAGAAGAATGCGATAATGGTAAACTGCTTTGCCAGTCGCCGGTAAGGGCGTTCATCGATAACTTGGGTGCAAATGTAAATACCAAATACCCGGAATACCGACCGCTGGTAAGCGCCGACGAGTCGCGGCTGATTTATACCAGCCGTATGCCAATAGCATCAAAAAACAAAACAGATATGCTGGATGGCGAAAATTTTGAAAATATTTTTGTTTCCTATAATAAAAATGGGGCCTGGAGCACATCGCAGGATTTGGGTGCGCCGGTAAACACCAAATCGCATGATGCCGCGGCAGGCTTGTCGCCCGACGGACAAACGTTATATATATATCGTACAAACGATAACGGTGACCTTTACCAAACGCATTTTGCAAATAATGCATGGAGCAAACCCGAACCCATGAATGTAAAAATAAATACCACCGCAAAGGAATCTGCGCTCACCATATCTTCCGATGGAAAAGTAATTTACTTTGTAAGCGACCGCACAGGCGGATACGGCATGGGCGATATTTGGAAAATTACTACCGATGGTGCTGGGAAATGGAGCGACCCGCAAAACCTTGGAGCTACTATTAACACACAATATGACGAAGCAGGCGTATTCCTTTCTTCCGATGGAAGTACGCTATACTTCAGTTCAACGGGGCATAACACAATGGGCGGATACGATATTTTCAAATCTACTTTTACCAACGGAACATGGGGCGCACCGGAAAATATGGGGTACCCTATCAACACAACGGGCGATGATGTATTTTATGTAGCGCCAACCAATAAAAAACATGCCTACTATTCATCCAACCAAAATAACGGCATGGGCGATATGGATATTTATATGGTCACCTTCCTGGGTTCTGAAAAGCCTATGCTGATTAGCACTTCACCCAATACGTTATCGGGTTTCACTTCCAATTTAGGCGATGTAATGATGACCGGAGCCGTGACTATTGCTGCATCCAACAAGGCATTGCTGAGAGGTACCGTGGTCGATTCAGAAACGCACAAGCCGCTTTATGCAACCATTAAACTGGTAGATAATAAACGGAACAAACCCATTGCCTTATTTACTACGGATAGCACCACAGGCCAATATGTGGTTTCGCTTTCATCGGGCATTAATTATGGCATAGCAGTTACAGCAGACAAATATCTATTCTATTCGGCTAATATCGATTTAACGGATTCATCGCACTACCGCGAAATTGAAAAAGACGTTGCCCTGCAACCGCTGGAAGTGGGCAGCCACATTGCATTGCGCAATATATTCTTCGACTTTAACAAATCTACTTTACGGAAAGAATCGGACCCGGAATTGCAACGCGTAATCGATTTGCTGAACAAATATCCTACCCTTACTATTGAAATTTCAGGCTACACAGACAATAAAGGAACACAGGCATATAATTTAAAACTTTCGACTGCCCGTGCAAAATCGGTGGTTACATATCTCACCGAACACGGTATTAAAGCCACCCGTATGACATCGAGAGGCTATGGCGCTGATAGCCCTGTGGCTACCAATGCCACCGATGAAGGCAGGCAAATGAACCGTAGAACAGAGTTTAAGATTACGGGGAAGTAAGAAGTGAGTTCATACTTTTACTTTAAGAAAATATAAATCCTCTATCTTCTCCCAGTTAAATCTATAGTCTCCATTTAATATCAAATCATCTCCATAAGGCTTATCTGTTTTATATTTTAAAACATTTCCAGACTTATATTCTTTGGCATGTCGAAAATCAAAGTCTCCTGTATCTTCAGAATACTGTTCTTGATTGACATAATGTGAGTGATCAGTAGCAAGAATGAAATAACAAAGGTCTATATTATGTTTCCGATATTTTTCAAGATTTGATATATCCTCAAAAACATCATACCGATTATTGGGCTCTCTATGGTTATGTTTTTTAAAGAATTTTAATTCAATTACCGCTTGGGTCAAAGTTTTATCATCTTGATATTTTATTAATATATCAACTCTCGCTCTGTTTGATTTACTTTTTATACTCTTTTCGTTTAAACTAATGTATGTTTCAAACTCAAGGTTGAATTTGTCGATTAGCCGAAATTCATATAATTGTCCAACTGTTTTTAATATAGCACCAAACTCCAACTGAAATGCAGGTTCATTCTTTGCAGTTAGCCCGCCAAATGCAAGTTTTTTTATCAGCAATCCATATGCTGTTTCAACAATCTCGTCAGTTAGCCTGACTTGTTCTTCTTTCAAGAGTTTAAAATCTTATACCACCCCTTCATCGTATGCATTCTCACCATGCAGGGCATCGTCCATTGCTTCTTCATGTTCCGGTGTAACACGCACAGGCGTAATTAAATTAATAAGCGCAAGCATCACGTAAGTAAATACAAAACCATACACGCAAGCAATTCCGACAGCTGCACATTGCTTAAAGAAGAATGTACTTCCACCAAACCAGAGTCCGTCAGCTCCGGCAGGGTTTAATGCTTTGCAGGCAAATACGCCGAGCATAATGGTTCCGAATGCACCGCCCATACCATGCACGCCCCAAACATCAAGGGCATCATCCCATTTCATTTTGTTTTTGAACATTACTGCGCCATAGCAAATTATGGAAGCAAGAATGCCGATTATAATTGCCCCTTTTAAAGGAACAAAACCCGAAGCGGGAGTAACTGTCGCAAGTCCGGCAACGGCGCCCGTAAGGAAGCCTACCAGTTTTGGTTTCTTTTCACGTATCCAGTCAATAATCATCCAGGTTACGCCTGCGAAAGCGGCAGCTGTATGGGTATTCAAAAATGCAAGCCCGGTAACGGAATCCACATTTAATTCGCTTCCGGCGTTGAACCCGAACCAACCGAACCATAATAAACCTGTACCAATAGCTATTAAAGGAAGACTGTGTGGTGTATGTGTTGCAACATTCCGGCGGCCCACATATAAAACTGATGCCAGTGCTGCAAAACCGGCTGTGGCATGAACCACAATACCACCTGCAAAGTCGAGAACACCCCATTGTGCCAGCAACCCATGGCCCCAAATCATATGAGCAAAAGGATAATAGACCAGCACCTGCCACATCACTAAAAATATCAGATAGGCTTTGAAGGTTACCCGTTTTTTAAATGCGCCTGTAATAAGAGCCGGGGTAATAATGGCAAACATTAATTGATAGGCTATAAAAACAAATTCAGGAATTTTAGGGTTATCTGCAAAAGGATTATTGGGGCCTACTCCATTCAAAAAAGCTTTATGAAGGTCGCCGATAACGCCGCCCACTCCGCCGCTAAAACACAGGGAATAGCCCACGCAATACCACATTACGGTTGTAATTCCAAGGGAAACAAAGCTTTGAAAAATGATGCCTACCACATTGCGTTTTCCGGCAAGGCCGCCATAAAAAAAAGCAAGGCCGGGGGTCATTAACATTACCAGCGCAGTTGCAATAAGCATAAACCCGGTACTTCCAGTGTCGAATGTATTCATGTTGTTTTTGTTTTAGTTATTCAAATATCGGAGCATTACTGTTTTTCAAAAGTAAAAAAATAATTTAAACACGTTCCATTTTTGATTTAAATCAGGAAAAGCAGGGTACATAAAACAAAAATTCCCCGGAAAAACCGGGGAATTTCAAAAATCAATAAAGGGTTCTTTTATTTTTTATCTTTTGCAGCATCTCCGCCCGCCGGTGCCTGGCTTTTCGTGCTATCGCCACCACTGCCGGGCATCATTCCCAATTGGGTCATCATTTTCATTTCTTCATCATAGTCCCATTGCTTAACAATTTTATGATTTTTAATAAGCACTATATCCACCCCGCCTATGTTTATCTTTTTGCCGGTAGCAGGCATTCCCATCATAGGCGCAGTGTTTGTCCCCATTAGGGTGTATTGCACCACAACCGTATTAGAATCTGCCACCATAAAATTCACTTTTTCATTAAGGTCGGGAAAAGATTTAAAAAACTCTCCCATAATTTTTTTATACCCGTCGCGGCTGGGCGTATATCCCGGCTCTGCCTGGTCGGATGTATAATCAGGGGAAACCATCGAATCGATTATTGCCAAGTTGTGCTTATTCATCAGCTGCTCATAATAAAATGCCATATCTGTTTTGTTTTGTGCGGCACGGCCATCCATTGCTGCGCTTTTATTTGTACTGCAATTGCAGGCTGCAAATAAGGAGGCAACTGCAAGCAGAGGAAGTAGTTTTTTCATAGGGTTATTGTTTTAATTGGTTTAGGTTTCTGATTCAAAAATAGAATTTTTATTTAACAATAATATTACCGCTTCCATTTTTTAATAATCGTGTCGAATTCAACTTGCCCGATATTTATCACAATCCTCTTTAGTCTGCTTGTAGCACCTTTTTCAAGCTGAACCATGCTGCGGCTGATATTAAATTCTTTTGCCAGATATTTCACAAGGTATTCATTGGCTTCTCCGTCCACGGGCTTGGCGCGGATTTTAACCGATATATTATTTTCCGCATCTGCCGAAATTTCATCTTTCGATGAATTGGGCTTTACTTTAATGAGGAGTTTTATCATATTCTATAACTCAAATTCTTCGAGCTCTTTTGCAATATGATACTTATTATTTTCAATTTCTTTGACAGCCGCGGAATCCCCGGTAAGCGCAGGATTAGTATGATTCATGTGTATAAAATAAACCTTTGATTTGTCTTTATCGGTAAGCGATATGAGTTGTTTCATCGTTTCTTCTATAAATGGATGCGGCACTTCAGCCATCTTCATGCCCGATAGTTCACCATCTTTAAAAAAGGTACCGTCGATAAATACCAAATCATTCTGCTGAACAGTTTTAGCAATATCCCTATCCCACTTTTCCCATTTGTCGATATCAGGAATAAAAATCACATTCATGGTTGGGGTAGAAATACGGAAACCTACCGTTTCAGAATATTCATCGCGGTGCGGAACACGAAAAGGTGTAACTGATATACGTTCATTTAAATGAATGGTACTATCCTTTTCCAACTTATGAATCTCGATATTATGGATATTCACCAATTGGCTCCAGGGGCCATTGTTACTGAGAAAATTGCGCATGCGGGGCATAGCATATACAGGTATATTTTTGGTATTCATTGCCTCGCGCCCCAAGTACATTAGGCCTGTATAATGCCCAATATGCGCATGGGTAAGGAATATTCCGCTTATTCCGGCTCCGGCAACAGGATAAATACTATCCAATGCATGTAATTGAAAAGTAAAATCGGTTGTACAATCGAAAAACCAGCGCTGATTAGTAACAGGGTCAACTAATGCAAGGCAGGAAACAAAATGGCGTTTTTCTTTTCCTTCATAATATTTTGCGCAGCATTGCTTTTTGCAACCCGCATGAGGATAACCGCCATCCTGTGCCGTTCCTAATACCACAATAAACGGGTGCGGGGCAGTCGCAGTTTTTTTAGTAAAAGCAAAACAAAACGGCATCAACCCGACAGCAGTCAGCAGTACTGAATATTTCCATTTATTTTTCCCGGGCATAGTACAGAATTGATGCGAAAATAGGAGAAAAACGCAAATTAGGGCTTTATATCATTTTTTGTGATAAATTATTTACTAATATTGCATAACATACCAAATACTAATTTAACCTTACCAACCATGAAAAAGTATTTCTACCCGCTTGCAGTGTTATCATTGCTGGCTTCGCCTGCCATTTCGCAAGATTGGACAAGCATGATGAAGGACCAGAATGCCAATGTACACGATGTGCAAAAAGCATTTTATAAATGGTACGCAGCCCACCCGAATGGCAATTCAGCTTCGGGAAAAGAAGATGAAGGAAAGGACGGGCCCTATGTACAATTTAAAAGTTGGGAATGGCTTATGAATATCCGCACTTATCCGTCGGGTAACAGGCCTGCACCGGGCAGTATTGCTAAGCAATATGCCGATTATTTAAAACAAACAGCGGCTAAAAATGCCGTGAAACATGCCCCATCTTCGGCGGCAAACTGGACCTATTCGGGAAATACAAATGTGCCCAGTAACGGTGGCGACGGACGGGTAAATTATCTGCGTTTTATGCCCGGCAACAGTCAAACTATTTTTGCCTGCGGCCCAACCGGAGGATTATGGGAAAGCACCAATGGCGGCACTACATGGTCTACCAAGACAGATAATTTGGTGGATATGTCTGTTAGCGATATAGCTATTGACCCGACCAATACCAATGTTATGTATATTTCTACGGGAGATGGCGATGGTATTTATGGCGGATACACAACCCTTTCGACAGTTGGGGTATTAAAATCTACAGATGGCGGAACTACATGGCTGCCTACCGGATTTACCTATACACAGGCCACTACAGGCCCGGCATTCTCAACAGTTAATCAACTGCTTTTAAACCCTACCAATACTGCGAACCTACTTGCAGGAACATCCTTCGGGCTTTATCAGACATTGGATGCAGGTGTTACATGGAACCAGGTTGATACCGGCGATTTCAGGTCGCTTGAATCTGAACCTTTCCATTCCAGCGTAGTTTATGCTTCCACTTATAATGGCCAGTTTTACCGCTCGACTGATGCCGGAACCACCTGGACCAATATTACAACCGGATTGCCTGCGGCAACATCTGCAAACAGGGTTAAAATTGCCGTTACTCCTGCTGATTCAAACACTGTTTATGTAGTAGTTGGAAATACTGGAACCTATCGCTCGACAGACAGGGGGCAAACATTTGCACAAACATCCACCAGCGACCAAATAGGTTATCAGGCCTGGTACACCATGTCTATGTGCGTTTCTCCTACAGATGCTGATTCTGTTTTGGAAGGAGGACTGGATTGTTATGCTTCTGCCGACGGCGGTGTAACATGGACCCAGATTTCCAGTTGGACAGGAAGCGGATTTCCATATGTACATGCCGACGTGCATTGCCTTGCACCTATTCCCGGAAGCGGCTCGGCATACTTTGAAGCCGATGACGGAGGTATGTTCGAATTAAATAACCCAAGTACCGATTCATGGGTTGATATCAGCAACAACCTTGAAATTGGCGCACTTTATAACATAGGCCCATCATCAAGCACAGCAGGATTATGGCTTTCCGGCTGGCAAGATAATGGGGTAAATCTATCATCACCATCATGGGCAGAAGTTAACGGAGGTGATGGCATGGTTTCATTTATAGATTATTCCAACGACAATACCATGTACAGTGAAAACTATGGCGGCGATTTCCAGATTTCGACGGACGGCGGCGCTACCTGGAGCAACATTTATTCCGGCCTGCCCGGTGGGCCCTGGATTACAAAATGGTGCCAGAATCCGCAAAATCCAAATACCTTATATGGTGGTTTTGGCAATGTGCAGAAAACTGTTAATCAGGGTACCAGTTGGAGCCAGATTAGTCGTTGGGGAACCAGCGGTGATGATATTAGCGCAATTTGTGTAGATGCCCGCGACAGCAATATCATATATGCCGCACAACCCGGTATTATCGAGGTTACCACTATTAACGATACTACATGGACCGACATTACAGGAACACTTCCTGTAGGAAATGCAGGTATCAGCAGTATTGCATGTGACCCTAAAGCGCCAAACAGGGTTTGGGTTGCTTTCTCAGGTTATTCTGCACCTGATAAGGTTTATCAATCTATCGACAAAGGGGTAACATGGACCGATATTTCTACAGGCTTGCCAAACATTCCTGTTCAGTGTATCATTTTCCAAAAGGGAAGCCCGAACGAAAGCATTTACATAGGAACTGATGCCGGAGTATACTACAGGGACACCCTATTGAATGCATGGATTCCGTATAGCACAGGGTTACCAAATGTAATAGTGAATGACTTGCAAATATTCTATCCTACTAACACCCTTTTGGCTGCTACCTATGGCAGGGGGGTATGGTCATCACCCACCTATGTTAACTCATCCAGTTCGGGTATAGATGCGGTATCCAACAATAATGGAGGTTTTAATGTATATCCTAACCCAAGCAACGGAAACGTTACTGTAAGCGCTGATGTTACCAAACAAGGAGATTACAACCTCTTTATTTATAACATGCTCGGACAAAAAGTGTATTCGAATACAGTTAACATTTCCGGGCATTATTCTTCATCACTCGATATTTCCCAGTATGGAAAGGGCGTTTACCTATTTATATTAAACGGACAAGGTCAATCTATAGAGAAAAAGATTGTAGTGAATTAAAAAATAGCTTCACCGTTATTGTGAAAAACCCGGCATTTAATGCCGGGTTTTTTTATGAATTCATTCAACATTCATATTCCATTTTTACCTTTACCGCCGATTATAGTCTAAAACATAAAAATGGCTTCCGCACAAAAGAAAATACAGCATTTGTTTTTAAGGGCCGGTTTCGGTGAAACTCCCAGCCGTATCAATTCATTGGTAAATGCACCTCTTTCTTCCGTTGTAGATGGCTTATTTGCTGCTTCGCAGGAATATAAAGACATTAACTACCTCCCCTACCCGATTCCCGAAAATGAAGAGAAAAATGGCGTAGGCGCATTTAAGATTCTCAAGATGTTCCTTAAATCATACGGGGAAATGGAAGAACTGAATGGCGAGTGGCTCTTCAAAATGACTTACACGCCTGCCGTTTTGCGGGAAAAAATGACTTTCTTCTGGCATAATCATTTTTCAACATCTACTCCATTAGCCTACTTAATGCAGGTGCAGAACAACACACTGCGGCAATATGCCATGGGCAAGTTTGGCGATTTGCTTCATGCCGTTGCCAAGGACCCGGCCATGATTCTTTACCTTAACAATCAGCAAAATAAAAAAGCGCATCCCAATGAGAACTTCGCCCGCGAGGTAATGGAACTGTTCACACTGGGCGTTGGCAACTATACTGAAAAAGATATTAAAGAATCGGCAAGGGCTTTTACCGGATGGACCGTTAATGCGAAAGGTGAATACCAGTTTAATGACAAACAGCACGACTTTGACGAGAAAGAGTTTTTGGGGCAAAAAGGAAACTTTACCGGTGAGGATATTCTGAATATTATTTTAGCAAACAAACAAACGGCTGTTTTTATAACCACGAAAATATACAAGGAATTTGTGAACCAAAATGTGAATACAGAACGGGTAAACGAATTGGCTGAAGGTTTTTTCAATTCAGGTTATGACATAAGCGCACTGATGAAAACGATTTTCAAATCCGATTGGTTTTACGATGATGAAAACATTGGAGCAAAAATTTGTTCGCCCGTTGAACTGCTTGTGCGCTACAAGAAACTAGTGAATGTGGATACCAGCAATAAAAAAACACTTGTCGATTTGCAAAAAGCATTGGGGCAGGTTTTGTTTTTCCCGCCTAATGTGGCAGGCTGGAAAGGCGGCAACACATGGATTGACAGCTCTTCACTTTTGCTGCGTTTAAGTATTCCATTATATGTCATTCGCGGGGAAGGTTTAATACTGAAAGCAAAACCGCATCCGGAAGAAAACCCGGAAGATGCGCCAAAAGATGATGATTCGGAAAGAGGAAAAATAACATCAGACTGGACTGATTTAAATAATGCCTTTAAAGACATCCCTGCCGATAAACAAATGCAAGCTATGCTCGATTACTTTATACAATGCGATACATCGAGAATAGACCGCAACCTTTTAAAAACAAGCTGGACCAACTCCGATAAGGATAATTTAACGCTCAGTATGGCTGCCATTATGTCATTGCCCGAATTTCAATTAATATAAGCTATGGACAGAAGAGATTTTATACGGAACTCTGCGCTTGCATCAGCATCCATGATGGTACCAAGCTTTTTAAAAGCTTTTGGCATAGGCAGGAATGAATTATTTATGCCTGCCGCAAATACAACCGGCAAAAGGCTTGTAGTAATCCAGCTATCGGGCGGAAATGACGGATTGAACTGTGTGGTTCCTTTCCGTAATGATTTGTATTACCAGGCTCGCCCTTCACTCGGGTTGAAAGATGATGATATTATCAAGATTACTGATGAAGTGGCGTTAAACAGCAATTTGCAAGGTTTGGCCGATTTATTCAACAGCGGGAATTTATCCATTATTAATTCTGTGGGGTATCCAAATCCTAATCGCTCACATTTCCGCAGTATGGATATATGGCAATCGGCCAGCGATGAAAACCAATATTTATATTCGGGTTGGGTGGGCAGGTATTTAGATGCTACCTGTAATGGCACTTGCGCCAAACCATACAATGCTATTGAAATAGATGATACCCTTAGCCTTGCTTTAAAAGGCGATACTATGAAAGGCCTTGCTTTCAGCCGGGCATCTATTTTGCACAACAGTTCGCAGAACCCAATTATCAGAGGCGTTGCCAATGAATATAGGCCCAACAACGACCACCCCGAAGTAGAGTATTTGCAAAAAACGTTGGCGGAAACGATGGAATCGGCAGATTATATTTATGCGCATTCCAAAACATTCAAATCGCAACGCACCTATCCGGCCAACAATTTTGGCAATCATTTAAAAACTATTGCCGAGTTGATTTGTTCGGATTGTAATTCGTCGGTTTACTATCTCTCATTGTCCGGTTTCGACACACATGTTCTGCAAAAAGGCCAGCAAAAAAGAGCATTAAAAACCTTATCGGACGGGCTGGCTGCCTTTTGCCAGGACTTGAAAGAGAACAATAAATTTGATGATACTGTTGTAATGACCTTCTCGGAATTTGGCAGAAGGGTTGCCCAAAATGCCAGCGGTGGAACCGACCATGGAACCGCCAACAACATTTATGTAATTAGCGGAAAACTGGCCAAGCCCGGCCTTTACAACCCCATGGCCGACCTGCAAAACCTGGATGAAGGCGATTTAATTTACAATGTCGATTTCAGGCAGGTGTATGCTACTATGCTCGATAAAGTATTAGGCGTAGATTCTCAAAAAGTGCTTGGTAAAAAGTTTGAAATGATGAATTTTGTGTAACGAAACGTATGAAAAAAAACAGCCATACCCACATTAGCCCCAAACCCCTAAGGGGGCTCTTAAAGTCATTTCGCATTCGAAGCCACTTTAGGGGTTTGGGGCTGACAAAAATTGCAGTTATAGTTTTACTTGGTTTTTCCTTA
>CAIWVW010000054.1 GCA_903916255.1 uncultured Bacteroidota bacterium | reverse complement strand
TTTGATAATTTGTATTTGAAGCGTTTGTACCAAAGCGTGATATCTAAGAAAAGATTCCGCTATGTTGCTGAGAAAAAAAATGCTCCGGTTTATGGTCAAGACTTGTATAGTGTAGGTAAACACATTACAAGAAAAGTGTATGATAAAGGGATTGAGTTTGCTAAAAACGATTACAAGAAGTTAAATCGTTATTCTGATGAAAACGTGAATAAATTACAGAAAGTAGCGGATAGGATACTCCGCTATGAGATGGAATTTAAGATAGGTTTTTTCAAAGATTACGTGCATAACGAATTGTGTGTTGCTCCTTATTCTTCGAGGTATAAAAAGTATTTGTGTGATAAATGGACTGAGCGTGTAGTACAGAGGGAATTATTAGACTTCTGGCATGGCCGTCCGGCTCTTTGTTTCGATTCTCAGAAGATAAATTTTTTTAATCAAAAATTGTTTATATTAGCAGCTAATCGCTTCAGGGACTTTCTTTATGAAATGTCCGCGCTCTCCATAGATAACGGCACCGAACTACGTGCTAAAGTTGATAGGCACAATTCCTATTGTAAGCAGTCAATTGATAAGAGAGATAAAAAAGTAAATTTTAATGCGTTACGCAGGTTTATCGAAGATAATTCAAGGTATGGTAAAAATGAAATTTTTTACCAGCGGTTATATGGGCGAAGCACATATTATCGTTATTTGTCCTTACTTCGGAAGTTGGGTTATAATAACCCTGAGATTACCACTCCTCTTTCCTTTGGTTCTGCACTTAGTTTGGAGAGGTATCATGAAATTTTTTATTAAACAATTTAAATCTTCAAACGTATGATGAAGTACTTAATGTGGTTGGTAATGTTTACTGCTGGCGTTTTTGGTGGCCCTATGGTCATGAAATGGTGGCGTGAACGTAAAATGACACCAGCGCAAAAAGCTAATTGCCCGGCTGCTTATAAAGCAGCTGTAACGGCTTGGCAGGGTGTTATGGGCGATAATTCAGAGCCTTTTAAATGTTGAATATTTTTTAATTATTTAAATTTTTTTAAATATGAAGACCGTACCAATTGGACAATCTCAATCTGACGAATACAAAAATAAAACCATAGCCGGGTTTTATGTTTTGTTTACCGCTCAGGCATTAGTTGTTAATCAGGCTTTAAAGAACACAGATTTTCTTTTTCGTAATACGAAAATAAACGTGGACTTGAAAAGAGGCGGGAAAACCGAATCTTTGTTAGGTACAACGTTTGATGTGTTATTGAAAACTGCACACTATCAGAATGAGCCTATAAAAGCCTCATGGGCTTATAATACGGCTTTAACTGCTCAGAGTAATTTACTTGCTCAGGCTGCTTTTGATGGTATTATAAATCCGGCTGCTGCTGGTTCAATTCAGCAGATTTTAATTGCTGCACCTATTTATTTTCCATCAGTGTTGGAGTTGGAGCATAAAGATGAGTTAATGATTACGGTCAATGCTTCTACAGGTACACTTGTTACCGGTAGTAATGCTTCTGCTGGTTCTGCTACTTTCTTTGGTTTCGATGTGATACCGGGTGTAGGTATCGAGGAGGGCTTATTTAAAATGGAAGTACAAGCTATCCAGCAGCAACAAGTAACTGTTAACATTGCTCCGGGTCCTGGAACTAAACGCATACTGTATGTTAATACTGATAACAGCAGTATTAATGCATCAACTGCTATCATTTCTCAAATGACATACCGGTCAATGAAAATGGGTTATACCCGGTTGTATACAGAGTTGTTAGCGGTGCGTTCTAATGAGTTCCCTTATTATGATGATTGGAGGGGACAAGATTTTATGCTGCATGATACTAATGAGGACGTGCATGATGTAAATATTGTTCTCACGCTTAATACTACTCAGGTTACAGCGGGTAACAATTATATTGTTACTCTTAAAGAGCATCATACTGAACACAGTAAAAAGTTGCATGGTTTGAAGTTGCAGCATAAGCATTTGTTGGCTGACCACCATGCAGGTGTTTTGAGTAATGCCGGTACTCATGCGCTTAATACTGTTTCTAAACAGTTACAGTCCGCTACCCTTGCGATAAAGGGCGTATAATTTTTTTATTCATGAACAATGGCGGGGGGTAATCCTTGAAGCGTAGCCCCCTGTCCATTGTTACTAAAACTTTAAATATATGGGACATGCATGGCAGGTTAAATTAGCTAGAATTGCTGCAAGAGAGAAAGCCAAAGAAGCTCTCGATGCGGCCAACAGTGTTGCTTATGCGCATGGTATAGACCCGAACCAATACAAGGCCGAAAAGGCTAAGGCTTGGGCTTCTTCGGTGTCTAATATAGCCGGGGACGCTGCAAGCGTATTTGGCGGTAAGGCTGCACCCGGTGCCGCTGCTGGAGGTGATGGGGGCGCCCATGGGCATGAGGACACGACTAAACCTAAGAGCAATAACAACATGATAATGGCTGTTGTTGCGGTGTTTGTGGTAATTGTTTTATTCATGTTTGGAGGTAAAAGGTAATACATATGAATTTTATTGCATTTATTTTTGCGCTTGCGCAAAGGTTTAGTCCGGTGTCTGAACAAGACATGGCGGAAATGAGAAAAGAGGCGAATATATGGCACGATAAAATAATGGCTTCCGATGAGAAAGGATTTTTGAATTGGAAAGTTCTTTATCGGAAATATTCGGCTATGTGGTATGTAAAATTGCTTTTGTGTTATGTCTTTATGTTTGGTGTCCGGGTGATTGGTGGCTGGATGAATGAGGTTAATAATCCTCAACAGAATCAGTCTTTCAATAACCAGCAAAAAGACAGATGGTAATATGGCGCATTATCCTAATGTAACACAGGCACAGATTGACAGGCAGCGCCGGGAAAATCAAGCCTATTTTAATTCACGCAGTAAAACTTCTCGCATGGGGTATAATCATAATAGCGGTGGCGGTTTCCGAATGCCGCGCTTTTCGTTTTCAGGTGTTATGAGTTTCTTTTGGTTGTGCGTTATAGGTTTTATCATATATATTTTTTGGAATGCGTTCCAGGGTGTAAAGGGATTTTTTAATTCTTCTACGCCCTCAGCTGCTGGCAATAGTCCAACAGCTGGAGGCGTTATACAGGCTGCGGCCAATGCATTGGCTGGAAATGGGGAATTGAATGCTAACACGAAGCCATCAGCCGTTAAGGATGGTTCTTCTGTGGGTTCATATGACCCGACTGGTGATGTTGCAAATTTGCTGGCTGATTTGCATACGCCAATTAATCAGTCTGCAATCTTTGATATGATTACCGGTATGGATGGAGCGCATTTGCTGGCCGTCTATAATAAATTCGGTTTGCAGAAGCGAGCC
>CAIWVW010000053.1 GCA_903916255.1 uncultured Bacteroidota bacterium | reverse complement strand
TAAAATGAATTTAAGGTGAAGAATACAGGAGGCAATTTGATTTTAACATTTTCTAATCATTATGAGCAAAGCAATAGTATCAAAAGAGCAGGATTATTCCCAATGGTATAACGAAATCGTCATTAAGGCCGGACTGGCCGATTACTCTGCAGTGAAGGGCTGCATGGTAATCAAACCCTATGGTTATGCCATTTGGGAGCGCATGCAAAGAGCATTAGACGACATGTTTAAAGAAACAGGGCACTCTAATGCCTATTTTCCGTTATTAATTCCAAAATCTTTTTTCTCCAAGGAAGCATCACACGTGGAAGGCTTTGCAAAAGAATGCGCTGTGGTTACCCATTACCGCCTGAAAAACTCCCCGGAAGGGATTGTGGTGGATGAAACCGCCAAACTGGAAGAAGAACTGATAATCCGCCCTACATCCGAAACTATTATCTGGAACACATACAAAGGCTGGATTCAATCGTACCGCGATTTGCCATTGCTAATAAACCAATGGGCCAACGTGGTGCGCTGGGAAATGCGTACCCGCCTGCTTTTACGCACCACCGAATTTTTGTGGCAGGAAGGCCATACGGCACATGCGACGGCCGAAGAAGCCATTGCAGAAACCTTGCAAATGCTGAATGTGTATGCAGAGTTTGCCGAAAAATGGATGTCGATGCCCGTGATAAAAGGTGTTAAAACCGCCAATGAGCGTTTTGCCGGAGCAGTAGATACCTATTGCATCGAATCGATGATGCAGGATGGAAAGGCACTGCAATCGGGCACTTCGCACTTCCTCGGTCAAAATTTCGCAAAAGCTTTCGATGTGAAATTTTTGAATAAAGAAGGTAAATCCGATTTTGTGTGGGCCACCTCATGGGGTGTATCCACAAGGCTGATGGGTGCTTTGGTAATGACCCATTCCGATGATGACGGGCTGGTGCTTCCACCTATGCTTGCACCACACCAAGTGGTGATTATTCCTATATACAGGGATGAAGAGCAACACCAAAAAATTAACGAAGTTGTGTCTAAACTGAAAAAGGAATTTAAAGCAGAAGGTATCCGTGTTTTATATGACGAAGCGGACAACCGCAGCCCCGGCTGGAAGTTTGCCGAATATGAATTAAAAGGTGTGCCGGTCCGTTTGGCAATAGGCCCTAAAGATTTGGAAAAAGGGACGGTGGAAGTGTATCGCCGTGATTTAAAGAAAAAAGAATTTGTACCTATTGACGGTATCACAAACTATATAAAAAACCTGTTGGCTGAAGTGCAAAAAAGCCTTTACGAAAAAGCTATTTCATTCCGTGCAGAGAATACACATAAAGTGGATGACTACGCCACTTTTAAAGAAATTCTGGATAAAAAAAGCGGGTTTATTTTAGCCCATTGGGATGGCACTTCGGAAACTGAAGAAAAAATAAAAGAAGAAACCAAAGCCACTATTCGTTGTATACCAATGAACGGGGAAATGGAAGAAGGGAAATGCATTTATTCCGGCAAACCTTCCAAACAAAGGGTTATATTTGCGAGAGCGTACTGATAAGCTGAAAGTTTGTAAACTAAAAATCATGGCGGACAAGCTTACACCGGAAGAACTGATACTAAAGCTGCTCAAGGAGAAGACCAGCCTCCAGTTGAATGTGCGCAAAAACATGACCGACGCATTTGCACTGATGAAAGAAACCCTTTCAGATATTGCAAAATCGCTTTCACAAAAAGCCGGTTCTGTGGATAAGCGCATTAATGTAAGTTATAAAGACAAAGGTGAGTTTGAGGCTAACCTGACAATTGCTGAAGATGTGCTGGTGTTTTATATGCAAAGCAATGTATATCTGTTTGACCAGAGCCACCAGGTTTGGATGAATTCATATGTAAAAAACAATGAGGGCAACGCGTATTGCGGAATGATCAGTATTTATAATTTCCTGTCCGATTCATTCACATACAACCGTGCCAATGATGCCGGCTACCTTATAGCACGCATTTTTGTGAACCACGAGATGCATTACTTTTTGGAAGGGAAGCGCCAATTGGGTTTCCTTTATAATGATTTTGCAAACTCCATTTTAGATAAAAAAGCCATAACTGAAATAATCAATTCGGCTATCATTTATACCCTCGCATTTAATCTCTATGTCCCCCCGTTCGATAATGTTAAAGAAGTAAGTGTTTCGGCTATGGAAGAGGAAACTAACCGTATGCAATTCCAAACAGGCAAGCGATTGGGATTCCGCTTTAGCGCGGATAATGACAATGTGAAATAGGGGGAGGCAGTCATTTTAAAAAACATGCCACAGATTCCACAGATTGAAAATGCTTTATTTAAAGCACCTTCAATAATCATAATGTGTGAAATCTGTGGCATGGCTATTTAATTAGAAAATAGTACCTTGCGCTAACTATGAAAGCAAGAGTAATAATTACCGGCAGCACCGGGATGGTAGGAGAAGGCGTATTGCATGAATGCCTTATGCACCCCGATGTGGAACATGTGCTTGTTATAAACCGCAAGCCCTGCGGGGTTTCACACCCAAAACTGCACGAAATTATCCACGATAACTTCTTTGACCTCTCCCCTATCAAAGAATACTTAATAAATTATAATGCTTGTTTTTTCTGTTTGGGCGTATCTTCCGTTGGGATGAAAGAACCTGAATATTATCACCTCACATACGAATTGACCATGCATGTGGCGCAAACACTTTCAGAACAAAACCAGGGCATGGTATTCACATATGTTTCAGGTGGAAGTACCGACAGTACGGAGAAAGGACGGATGATGTGGGCAAGGGTGAAAGGGAAAACAGAAAACGATTTGATGAAATTGCCCTTTAAAAAAGCCTATATGTTCCGGCCCGGCTACATGCAACCAACACCCGGATTAAAGAATACACTGAAACCTTACAAGTACATAAGCTGGCTCTATCCTGTATTGCGTTTTGCTTTTCCGGGACATGTATGCACCCTGAAAGAATTGGGTGTAGCCATGATCCACACCGTTACGGTAGGCTATGAAAAACAAATTCTGGAAGTGAAGGATATTGTAGAAATAGCGAACATTTAATACTGTACGAAAGGCAATTCCCCTTTACCTTATTTCTGAACTCCGTTATCGGGATTGGTAGCAGTACCGCTAACAGTATTGGTATTGGTAGTCGCAGTGGTGGTGGTGGTGGAATTGGTCGGTGCCGGATTATTTTGGTTGTTTTGTCCGCCATTGTGATGGTCACACCTTGGCCTGCAGCACTCATCCTTACCGCAACCTGCACCCCACAGTAACACAAAAGCTATGAATCCGGCCGATAATACTTTAGCTGCTATTCTTTGATAAGATTTCATATTCCTTTTCATAACGGGAAGGTTTTAATATTATTCAAAGATAGAAAGTTTTGCAACATAAATCATAAAGCAAGCATAGTATTGTGCAAAATACACCTCCGACAAACAAAAAATGCCTGCCTCAATTAAAAGGCAAGCATTTGATAATCAATTAGTAGCCCGTAGGGGAATCGAACCCCTGTTTCCAGGATGAAAACCTGACGTCCTAACCCCTAGACGAACGGGCCTAATTTTTTAGGAGGCGCAAAAGTAAGAAAAATATTAACTGCAACAAGAAAAGACTTACTTACTTTATGATAAAGTCTCTTTTCCACTACTACTCCTCTTAAAAATGCTCAGTTTCTCACTTAAATAAAACTAATGGATTTATAAAGAAGCGCTATATGATAAAAGTCATACTATTTTATGACAACTATTCTGCTGCAAAATGCCAACAAAGTGCTTTTTTGCAAATTATTCCTGTTACCTGTGCAAGCTAAAAAGGCAAATATTAGAGAAGAGCGAACCATTTTGGCAATTACCGACTTTACTAAAAGCTCGACAAATGCCGCATTATATGCCACGCATTTATTTAAAGATACAAGCCTGGAACTTAAACTTGTTAACGTATTTGAAAACCCTTCGGACAAAGCCCCGCTACTAATATCCGTAGAAGATATTCTGGCAAAAGATTCAGAAACCGGATTAAAAAAGCAATCGGAAGAATTAGCAGAGGCTTTAAAAAACACTGCCAATATTTCTACCTATGGAGTGGCAGGCAACCTAAAAAAGGCAATACCCTCCATTTCACAAGCCAACAGTATAAATTTAATTGTTGCCGGTATTGTACCTGCTAAAAAACCTGTAACCCATTTGGAAAATACGCCCCTTTTGTTTATGGGTCAAAGCAAGTACCCCGTTCTTCTTGTACCTGAAAACAGCAAACCAAAAACCCTTAAGAATATACTCATTCTAAACTTGAACGCTCAGTTGCCGGCAGTAGATAAAAAATTAGAAAAAATTTTTAATCATGACCATATTACAAGCCAGGTTATTCAGATAAATGAAAAGAAACAGGATAAAGCTACGGTCGCATCCATTGAAAGTAAAATATCATCCGCTAAAAAAGACATTATTATCTTTATTCCTTCTGCTGGCGATAAACTAGACAAAGCGCTGCTTGATTGCCAGTTTCAGGAACTATGCGATATTGTTTCAAATATTTTAAGTTATTGATTTTCTATTCAAATCTAAATAAAAAACTTAAATCATTTGGATAATAAAATAAATAATATACCTTTGGCCTCCCCTGACTTAATAAGTCACTTCATGTTCACTAAGGAAGAGAATCTAAGCCCTGTTTACAAAGTATTATTTGAAACCGCAGCCGAAAGTTTGGTTGTAACGGATGAAAAAGGCTCTATAGTTCTTGTTAATGCAAGAACAAATGAAATGTTTGGATATACCACCAATGAGCTGGTAGGGCAAAAGTTGGAAATTTTACTCCCGCAAAAATACCGCAAAGAGCACGTTAAACACAGGGAAGACTATAATCATTCGCCCAAACAACGCTCTATGGGAATTGGCATGGATTTGTGGGCCCAACGAAAAGACATGACAGAGTTCCCAGTAGAAGTGAGCCTGAACTATTTTAAAACGGAAGGTAAAACATTTGTAATGGGCCTTGTAACCGACATTACAGACAGGTACAAAGCCGAACAGCAAATAAGGAAAATGAATGAGGACCTCGAAAACCTTGTGGAAGAACGTACCAAAGAACTGGAAGAAAGCAGGCGCCTGTACCAGATTGTGGCCCGTAATTTTCCGGATGGAACAATTAATGTTTTCGATAAGGATTTAAAATATGTCTTTGCAGAAGGTTCGGAATTATTCAAATATGGAATTACCAGCGAAAAACTGGTCGGTACTGATTACATTACCCGCCTTCCGGCAGAAGTACGCGATGAAGTGCGTGAAAAACTACTGGCCGTATTTAAAGGAACCAATACAACTTTTGAATTGCAGGTCCGCAATAATATATACCTTATCAGTGTGGTTGCCCTTCCGGATACAGAGGGCAAAACAGACCAGATATTAATGGTGGAACAAAACATAACCCGGAAAAAGAAAGCCGAGGAAGATATGAAAAGGGCCCTGGAAAAAGAAAAACAGCTGAATGAATTAAAATCACGATTCGTTTCCATGGCATCGCACGAATTCAGGACACCGTTAAGCACTATTCTATCCTCCTCCTCACTGGTGGAAAAATATCTGGCAAAAGCAGATGTCGACGACCCTGCATCGGTAAAAGAAAATACTACCCGACATATTAAAAGGATTAAATCATCGGTTGGAAACCTTACCAGCATACTGAATGATTTTCTGTCGCTCGATAAATTGGAACAAGGCAAAGTGGAAATTAAGCCAAGCCATATATATATCGACAAGTTTGCAGAAGAACTTGTAGAGGAAATACAAGGAACCTTGAAACGGAACCAAAAAATCGATTATAAGCATACAGGAGAAACAAGCATATATCTGGACAAGCAAATGCTGAAAAATATAGTTTATAATCTTATCTCAAATGCCAGTAAATACTCCGATGAAGATTCGCTTATCGAATTTACCAGCAATATCGATAAAACCGGCCTGAGCCTTGTGGTTACAGACCACGGAATGGGAATACCCGATACTGACCAGGCGCACATGTTCGAAAGGTTTTTCAGGGCCAAGAATGTCACAAACATACAAGGAACCGGCCTTGGCCTTAACATAGTAAAACGATACACCGACCTGTTGAATGGAACCATCTCATTCAGCAGTGCCGAAAGTAAAGGCACCACCTTTATTTTACATATCAGTAAAGAGCATATTTCAGAACCTAAAATAGTATAAAAGTAACCCACCTACCCATGAAAAAAATACTTTTAATAGAAGACAACAACGAAATGAGGGAAAACACCTCAGAAATTCTAAGCCTTGCCAACTATGCCGTAATTACCGCCGAAAATGGAAAAGTAGGTGTCGATTATGCTAAAAAAGAAAAACCAGACCTTATAATTTGCGATATTATGATGCCCGATTTGGACGGCTATGGTGTCCTGCACATTTTAAGCAAGGATATAGAAACCGCCGGAATACCATTCATCTTTCTTACAGCAAAAGCTGAAAAAAGCGATATGCGCAAAGGAATGAATATGGGTGCCGATGATTATTTAACCAAACCTTTCGATGATACCGAACTGCTGAACGCAGTGGAAATGCGCCTTAAACGAAATGATTTTTTTAAAAAGAATTATACCCGCGATTTGAGCGGCCTTATTTCATTTATTAATGAAGCTAAGGAATTCAGCTTACCTGATAAAATCACATCCGAATACAAAGTTCGCACCTACAAGAAAAAAGATTCCGTTTACCACGAGGGTGATTCCCCCAACTTTGTTTACTTTATAAATAAAGGAAAAGTAAAAACATGGCGGATAAATCTGGATGGAAAAGAATTTATTACCGGAACCTATGAAAAAGGTGATTTCTTCGGGCATTTGCCTGTATTGGAAGGTGGCAATTACAACGACTCGGCTGCAGTTATGGAAGAATGCGAATTAGCGCTTATGCCGCAAAATGATTTTCTCTCGCTCGTTTATTCCGAACATGAAATATCGGCACGTTTTATTAAAATGCTCGCCAATAATATTAATGAAAACGAAAAACGCCTGCTCAGCCTGGCCTACAATTCAGTTAAGGCACGCACGGCAAACGTTCTTCTTGATTTACAAAAGAAAGCAAAGCCCGGTGAAAATATCCGCACCTCGCGTGAAGATTTAGCCGGAATGGTAGGTACCTCCACCGAATCGCTCATCCGCACACTGTCCGACTTCAAAGCAGATAAGATTATCGATATTGAAGGAAGGGAAATTGTTATCCATGACCCTAAAGGGCTGGAAAAGGTGGTAAAGTTCTCCTGATTAAGCCCTGTTCATAATTTATTATTCAGCCTATTAACCTGTTTAATAATTACTTATAATTTTATCTTTCAATAATTACTGAAAGTTCAATAATTATATATATCTTTGTGCCATGAAATACAAAGAAGCAAAACAACAATTTATCCAGACCTGGGGGAAGCTTGGCGGCGAATGGGGCATAAACCGCACTATGGCGCAGGTTCACGCACTTTTATTAATCGCGCCGAAACCATTATCTACCGAGGATATCATGCAGGAACTCCAAATATCGAGGGGTAATGCGAATATGAATTTGCGCGAACTCATCAACTGGGCCTTGGTTTCAAAAGAACTGGTGCCCGGCGACCGGATGGAATATTTCGTAGCCGAAAAAAATATTTGGGAGGTGGCGCGCCGCATAGCCGGCGAACGCAAGAAAAGGGAAATAGAACCGGCCAAACAAGCATTGTTAAAATTAAAAGAAACAGAAGCCGACAGTAAAAATGCAGAAGTGAAGGAATTTATTAAAATGATGGGGCAGCTTAGCAACTTTATAAATAAGATGGATAAAACAGTGGATGCAATGATGAAAGCCGAGGAAAACTGGTTCTTCGGAACGCTCATTAAAATTATGTAAAATGAAAACGCTGAAAAATTATAAGCTCCTTTTCGATAATGCCTGCCCCATGTGCAGGGCATATAGCGGAGCGTTTGTAAAAGCTAAAATTCTGGATGAAAAAGGACGGGAGGCCTACCAGCAGATGAGTGCTGAAACAGCGGCTAATATTGATACTGACAGGGCGCGCAATGAAATTGCGTTGGTAAATAACACAACCGGAGAAGTGGTTTACGGCATCGACAGTATTTTTAAATTACTGGCAAACGCGTTCCCCGTTTTTGCACCCATCTTTAATTTCAAGCCTTTTCATTGGTTCATGAAAAAGGTGTATTCATTTATTGCATACAACCGCAAAGTTATCGTTCCAGGAAATGATAAAATGGACACTTGCGTACCGGATGTGAACTTGAAATACCGCTGGATATATATAGTATTTACATGGCTTTGCACTTCACTTGTACTTACCCATTTCTCTTTTCATTTAATCGGGTTGCTGCCACCCAGCAGGTTTTTCAGGGAGTTTATCATCTGCGGGGGGCAAATTATTTTCCAGTCGGGGGTAATTTATTTGCTTGCCAAAAATAAGATACTGGACTATTTAGGCAACATGATGACCATTTCATTTGCCGGGGCAATCTTCTTATCCATGTTTCTTTTAGCCGGAAAAATTATCGGGATACATAACCCATATATATATGCAGGAGCGTTTATGTTCGTTGTCGGCTTAATGCTGCTCGAGCATTTACGCCGGGTAAAACTGCTGGGTATCCATTGGGGCGCATCTGCCGGATGGGTAATTTACCGTTTAATTGTATTGTGGATAATCATATAATCATGAAGAGATATTCTAAAATAGTATTGGCGGGCGGTAGCGGACAAATTGGAACTGCCCTTGTTACACATTTTAAAGACAAAGCAGAAAGCATAATTATTTTAAGCCGTGCACCGGAAAAATATGACGGGAATGTGCATGTTTTAAATTGGGATGGAAAAACAGTCGGTACTTGGGCAAAAGAATTGGATGGCGCAGATATGCTTATTAATCTTGCCGGAAAAAATGTTAACTGTCGCTATAATGAAAAAAATAAGGAAGGGATAATTAATTCGAGGGTAAACTCGATTAATGCCTTGGCAGATGCAATTGCACAATGTACAACCCCACCGGAACTCTACATACAAAGTGCATCTGCCACTATATACCGCCATGCGGAGGACAGGCCTATGACCGAGCAAGACAAAGAAATAGGCGACGGTTTCTCGGTGGAAGTTTGCAAGAAATGGGAAGGCTCATTTTTGGAAAAAACAAAACAATTCACCGGAATGCGCAAAGCGATATTGCGCATAAGTTTGGTAATGGGGTCGAAAGAGGGCGTATTCCCGCGGCTGCGGAATCTTGTAAAATTCGGGCTTGGAGGCAAACAGGGTAATGGCCGGCAAATGGTAAGCTGGATTCATGAAAAGGATGTGGCGGGCATTGTGGAATGGATTATGGAACACCCTGAATTGGAAGGTGCATTCAATTGCACTTCGCCATTCCCCATTACAAACAAGGAAATGATGCGGATTATCCGCAAAGTCATGAGTATGCCCTTTGGATTACCTGCTCCGGTTGCGGTTCTTGAACTGGGCGCATTCCTTATTGGAACCGAAACAGAATTGATTTTAAAAAGCCGCTGGGTTTTGCCTGAAAGAATTAGTAAAGCCGGATATCAATTTATTCTTCCTGATATGAAGGATGCGGTTCAGAATATTTTGTCGGAACGGTAAAATAAGAATTTCTATTTTCTCCGGATTTGGGTGTTTGCTTATAAAGAATAAGCGTTCTAAATTCTGTGACTTTAGTCTCACCTTAATTCTTTTTTGTAAATTATTTTCGGTGTGATTTCTTTGACACAGTAGTGTAGTTTAAATTGTGATTTTTGTTTAATATCAATGTGTTATGCGATTTTTAAACAATGTGAGCAAGAGTGCTTTCCGAAACATGATAAAAAGCAAAATTTAATGTGATGAAAGTCATAACGGCTCTTTTTGATAGGCTGTTATTTTGCATTATCAAATTAAAAAACACATGACAATATTCCCTGAAAACGTCAGCACTTACGGACAAGACATTGACAATCTCTTTTGGCTAATTCTGGTGTTTGCAGCAATAGCCTTCGTGATTAGCCTCTTTGTCCTACTTTATCCTTTAGTAAAATACCGCGCCGGCAATGGCCGGAGAGCGGATTATATTACCGGAGAGAAGAAGAAACACTTCAAATGGGTTACGTATGCATTGGTAGCTCTGCTATTAAGCGATTTTGTAATTCTTTATGTGGAACACGACACATGGGGAAATATAGAAAGCGTTCCGGCTATTTCAAAAAATGATGTGCATGTAGGCATCATCGCCCGCCAGTGGAACTGGATATTTGTTTATCCCGGCCCTGATGGTGTGTTGGGCACCAGTGATGATGTATATGTAGATGAAATGAACAGTTCACTGCATGTGCCTGTTAATGCAAATGTGATTTTTGAATTGCGCTCGCAAGACGTTATCCATAGTTTCTTCCTTGCCAATGCGCGTTTGAAACAAGATGCGTTGCCGGGCAGAACGGTTATGCGCTGGTTCAATATTACCAAACCGGGCAAGTATGATATATCCTGCACGCAAATTTGCGGCATACTGCACTCTAAAATGAGAAACTTTGTTTTGGCTGAAACGCCTGAACAATACAAGCATTTCACCGATTCATTATATGCCGCCAACAAACCTGCTCCGGTAGCAGCGGCAGCAGCAGATACCACTAAAAAATAAGTTCGTCACGCAATAAACAATTATAAGATATGGAAAACACGCATCACAAACAAAGCTTCTGGAGTAAATACGTTTTCTCCACCGACCATAAAACCATCGGTACCCAATACATGATTATGGGTATGATAATGGCCGGAGTAGGCGGTTACCTCGCTTACGTATTCAGGTATAATTTAGCCTTCCCCGGCAAAAGCATTCCGTTTTATGGCATGCTTGGCCCACAAGCCTATAACGCATTTGTAACCATCCACGGAATGATTATGGTGTTTTGGGTTGGTATGCCTGTCCTTCTTTCCGCGTTCGGCAATTACCTAATCCCTTTAATGATAGGTTCTGACGATATGGCATTCCCTACGGTAAACATGATGTCGTTTTGGATTTTCGCTGTTAGCGCATTGGTGCTGATCGCATCTTTTTTTGTTCCGGGCGGCGCTTTCGGCGGTGGTTGGACAATGTACCCTCCATTTTCAGCAGGCGGCTACCTCGACCCTAACCCTAATTTCTTCAAAGCGCTTTTTTCCGGTACCAGTCTATTGATATTAGCAGTAGCACTTGAATTAGTAGCCATGTTAATGGGTGGTATCAACTTCCTGGTAACAACTATTAACAAACGTGCAAAAGGAATGACCGCATGGAGGATCCCAATTATTGTTTGGTTTTTGAATATTGCCGCAGTAATATTCATGTTCTCGGTAGGTCCGCTGGTGGCAGGTGCATTCATGCTTCTCTTTGATAATGTACTTGGCACCGGCTTCTATGACCCGCACCGCGGTGGCGACCCAATGCTTTGGGAACACTTGTTCTGGTTCTTCGGCCACCCTGAAGTATATGTGTTGCTCTTGCCTTCTCTTGGTGTATTGGCAGAAATCCTTCCGGTATTCTCACGCAAACCATTGTTTGCCTATAAAACCATTATCTACCTCGCATTGGCTTCCGCTTTCTTATCGGTATTAGTGTGGGCCCACCACCAATTTGTAGCAGGTATCGACCCACGTATGGCTACCTTCTTCAGTATTGGAACCATATTAATATCCATTCCCTTTGCAGGTATTTTCCTCGCATTCATGGCAACTTTATGGGGTGGTGCAATCCGCATGAAAGTGCCTATGATGTGGGCCATCGGGTTTATCGGCTTATTCCTGGTTGGTGGACTGACAGGCTTGTTCCTCGGTTCTAACACATTCGATATTTATGCGCACGATACTTACTTTGTAGTTGCCCACTTCCACTACACCTTGTTCCCTGATATCTTCTTCGGGTTCTTTGCAGCTTTCTATTATTGGTTTCCAAAATTCAGCGGCAAGCAATTGAATTCATCTATGGGTAAATGGCATTTTTGGCTGACTTTTATATTCTTCAATGGCGTGTTCTTCTTATTGTTCTTCAACGGCCTTGCCGGACAGCACAGGAGGATAAACGATTACTCTTCTTTCAGCCTTATTTCAAGGGAGCCTTACCAAACCTTTGAACAGATTGCAACAATATGTGCCATCGGGCTTATGCTGACACAATTCATTTTCATCTTCAATGTGGTGAAGAGTTTGCGGAAAGTGAAGACTGGGGTTAAGAATCCTTGGGAAGCCACCACGCTGGAATGGGTTTCTGATTCCCCTCCACCGCACGGAAACTTCAATCCATACCCTGAAGTGTTCAGAGGCGCCTATGATTATAGCCTTCCTGACGCGGAAGTTGATTTTACCCCTCAAAATACACCAAAAGCCTAAGTGGTCAAATAGTAAAAAATAAAAATAAAGAAAAATGGAAACAAAACAAAACCACCTCACCATCCCAATCATTAAAATCCCGCAAGGCAGGCTTGGAACGTGGGTACTGATAGCCGGTGAATTAGTAATCTTCGGCGGATTGATATGCTGTTACCTGCTATTCCGCATCCGTTACCCGCATTGGGGCGCAATGGCGGCACACACCAATACCTTTATTGGCGCGCTTAATACAGTGGTTTTGCTTTTGAGCAGTTATACCATTGTAAGGGCTCACGGGGCAGCCGTAAAACTGGACGTTGCAAAAGCCCGTTTATGGATGACCTGCACGCTGCTTGGTGGTGTAATGTTCCTTGTAGATAAAAGCATTGAGTATGCCCATGAAATTTCGGAAGGGTTCACATTTACCAGCCCTAAGCTGGTGGCAGCCGGAGACCATGTTGGTTCACTTTTCTGGTCCTTCTATTACATTATGACAGGACTGCACGGAGCGCACGTTCTGGCAGGTATGACCGCCATTTTTATCGTAATGATGCAGATTCGCAAAGGCAATAACCTACATCGTGTGGAGTTGGTCGGTATGTACTGGCACATGGTCGATTTAATCTGGATTTTCTTGTTCCCATTATTATATATCGCTAAGTAATTTAATTTCTTTAAAACTAAAAATTATGACATCAACAATTGTAACCCCAGGCATTCACGTTGGTCTTGAAGATTCTCACGGACCGGTATCTTTCCAACCAATTCATAGCAGCCCCGACCATGATAATGTGGTATACCCGAATGAAGCAACCGACTACCACGGGCACCCGCACTACGGCCGTGTTCTGATCACCTTGCTTTTATTATTAGGCGTAAGTTTAACGGTGGGGTATGTTTTCTCCCCAGGCATTGCAATCGCATTAATATTTTTAACAGCCTTATGGAAAGTAACATTGGTTGTGCGGAATTTCATGCACCTGAAGTATGAACCACTTTTCATCTATATTGCAATAGCAGCCGTAGCGCTTATCATCTACGCTTTCTTTTTCGGCGTATATCCTGATATTACCGCTGTGCCAAGAGACGTAACTTTTCCACATTAATTAAAGAATGAATGGCGTTTTAAGTAACCTACGTCATTGCGAGGAACGAAGCAATCTCAATTATATAGCAGTTTTTTGACAGAGACTGCTTCGTTCCTCGCAGTGACGAACAACTTTCTAATTTTTAATTACTAATTATAACAAATCCCATGGACGCAACCTTAACAACATCAAAACCCAACATAAGCAAGGCAGTGCCTGACGGAGTGCTGGCAATGATATTCATACTCTTTACCGAGGGTATGTTATTCGCCGGACTCATAAGTGCTTATATCGTTAACCGTGCCGGGGCCATGGTTTGGCCTCCTGCCGACCAGCCCAGGCTGCCTGTTGAAGTTACAGGTATTAATACCCTTATCCTTATATCAAGTGCCGTAGTGCTTTATCTCTTTACAAGAAGAGTTAAGAACACAATGGCAATTGATGCCAAATCGACCAACCTGTTGCTTGTTACTATTTTGTTAGGTGTAACATTTGTTACAGTTCAAGGTACAGAATGGGCAAGGTTAATTGGGTATGGTTTAACTACCCATTCCAGCATTTACGGGGCATTTTTCTACACCCTTATTGGTGCTCACGGATTGCACGTAATGGTTGGATTAAGCATTTTGCTCTATCTCTATTTTGCAGTGAAAAAGGCCGCCAACTTTGAAATAGCCAAAAACAAAATTGCCGCCTGCATATTGTATTGGTACTTTGTTGTAGCAATTTGGCCCATTCTTTACCGTTTAGTTTATTTTAATTAAGGTGGATTCGTTAAGTAGTATATCTTTGCACCCCGTGAAAACGATCCAATCTCGCTTAGCCGATTATACCCAGCTCATTAAGTTGAGGTTATCCTTCCTCGTGGTGTTTTCTGCCTCTATGGCTTACCTGTGGGCAACCCAGCGCCATGTCGACCCGCTCACTATCTGGCTTTTATCTATCGGAGGCTTCCTGATTACAGGCGCGGCCAATACCTTTAACCAGGTGATTGAAAAAGATTCCGACAAACTGATGAAACGCACACTTACCCGCCCTTTGCCTGACGGACGAATGGGTGTTACCGAAGCCCTCATTTTTGGAATAGTAATTGGTAGTGCAGGCGCATTGTGCCTTTTCAAAATAAACATGCTTTGCGGATTGCTTGGCCTTTCTGCCATGCTGATATACGCATTCATTTATACTCCCTTGAAAAAAGTTACCCCGCTAACCATTGTCCCCGGAGCAGTGGCAGGTTCTTTACCGGTGGTGATTGGTTGTGTTGCCGCAACAGGCAGCATTACCGTTGGAGCCGTAATACTTTTTGCCATACAGTTTATTTGGCAGTTTCCGCACACATGGTCCATTGCATGGTTGTTGGATGATGAATACCACAAAGCAGGTATCCGCATGTTGCCGACAGCAGGAGGAAGAAATAAAGCGTCTGCCATCATTATTTTACTTTCCACGTTCCTCATTATCCCTGCCGGATTATTGCTTTACATGTACCAATCTGCCGGAGTGAATGTAACCTGGCTGCTTGTATTGGCAGGTGTAGGGTTTTCAGGCTTCGCATATAAATTATATACCGACCGCACCAATAAAAACGCCCTGCGTTTAATGTTCAGTTCTTTTGCCTATCTGCCCTTTGTGCTGATGGTGCTTGTGCTCGCTAAATTTTTGTAACATGAAAACTAAGGTATTACTATTTCTCGCAGTTCTTAGCTATCAGCTATTAGCCATCAGCTATAAAGTTGCTGCTTGCCCTCTCTGCCAAGCCGGTGCCACTAAACGCACCCAATCTGCTTATCTGAACACAACCGTTCTCCTAATGTCCGTGCCTATCATCAGCGGCGGAATACTTTTCTTCTGGCTGAAAGGCAAATACGGGAAAGGAGAGTAGTCCGAGCCAGACTGGCTAATATAAAAGATGGGGATGACTTCAGGCCGCAATTTAAAATGAAATTTATTTTCTTAGTGCCTTTTGTGTCTTATTGCAAGAAACAAATTATTAGCGTCTTTGCGAGCCCTGCATTTCCCTATATCGTTTATTTATCATGTTCCGAAATACTCAATTAGAGTATTGCTTTAACAACAATACAAGCAAACAAAGAAAATCAGGAAGTTATTAAAAATAACCCCATAACCGTATTATAATCAACACATAATAAGAGTCTTCTGTGTCACGCATTTGCCAGATAAGAAATATGTCACAAAATATTAAAAAATCGTGACATGTTTCAAAGCCATACCCATATTAGGATACGGGACGTTTTTCCATTTTCAAATACGTATAAAACCGTGACATTTCAGTTTCAGAAAAACCTCGGAAAAAAACTACTTTATAAAAGTCTTTTCGCAGATGACTACTATAATTCCAAGGATGGTAAATAGTACAGTGTACATTTGGCAATAGTACATCAAGGTATTGCTGCCTTTGTGTTTCGAATGAGTTAATGTTTCCATGTGGTATAAATTTTATGCTGCAAAATTGTGCCTGCAAACGGCAAAAAAGTGTGACTCCGGTCACACTCGAAATATGATTTTTCTCACAATCTTTTACATACATCGCTCATGTTTGGAAACCTGCATCAGTTCCAACTTTGTAACAGAAAAAACACACCCCATGAATCAAACAGCACATATTTCCTGCCTTCAATGCAATTCCCGGATGCGCTCCATTTTTGATAGTGTAGGCTCCATGGATTTAGAAGTAATGGACTCGGCAAAAACCTGCCAGCAATTTAAAAAAGGTGAAACCATATTTGAAGAAGGCACCTATCCGCATGGCTTATATTGTATAAGCAACGGAAAAGTAAAGGTTACACAAACAGGGTCTGATGGCCGTGAACATATAGTTCACCTCAGCAAAGATGGCGATGTGATGGGCTACCGTGCTGTCCTTAGCGGAGATAAGTATTCCTGTTCTGCTGTGGCGCTTGAAAATTCATCGGTATGTTTTATTCCTACCAAAGTATTTGTAAGTATGGTAGAGAAGGACCCGAAGCTGGCATTTAAAATTATCCACTTACTATCGAATGAATTGAAAGTGGCTGAAAGAGGCATTACAGATATCGCACAAAAATCCGTAAAAGAAAGGCTTGCACAAGGTTTGTTACTATTAAAGGAGAGCTATGGTTTTGAAAGCGACAATGCAACCTTAAATGTCGCCATGACGCGTGAAGATATTGCCAATATTGTAGGAACGGCAAGGGAAACAGTTATCCGTCTGCTTTTTGAACTCGACCGGGAAGGGGTAATTCACCTCGATGGAAAGAAAATAAAAATTGTGGACCAGGGAAAGCTACTAAGACTCGCCAACATATTTGACTAGCATTTTTAGTCTGTGATGAAAGTCATAGAATAAGGCTGTATCCGTGTCTATTATTGCGAAACTGATAGTGACAATATATAAGAATTCAATAAAAAATATCCAAAATGCCATACTACTCAAAAGCCGGAAAAATACCCAGTAAAAGGCACGTAGTCTTCCGCAAAAAAGATAATTCTCTGTATCAGGAAGAGTTGGTGGGCACGCAGGGATTTGCCGGCAATTCTTCATTAGTATATCACCTTTACCCCCCTACCATTGTAACACGCATAGAAAGTTCCGTATCCATGGAACCGAAAATTGCGGTAAAAAAAGGACTGAAGGCCCGTAGTTTCAAAACCTTTAATGTAGAAGGGCATCCTGACTATATTAAAAGCAGGAAAACACTTTTGGTAAACAGTGATTTATACATAAGTATTGCTGCTCCGCAAAAATCAACAAGTTACTTTTATAAAAATGCCGATGCGGATGAAATGATTTTTATTCATAAAGGTTCAGGTTCGCTTAAAACGCTTTATGGAAACATTCCTTTTGAATATGGCGACTACCTTATTATTCCAAGGGGGACCATTTACCAAATGGATTTTGACACTGAAGACAATAAGCATTTGGTAATGGAATCATTCAGCCCCATTGCGCTGCCGCGCAGGTACAGGAATGATTATGGGCAATTATTGGAACACTCCCCTTTTTGCGAACGCGATTTTAAAATTCCAACCGACCTTGAAACCCATGATGAACGTGGAGAATTTGAGGTGATGATAAAAAAACAAGGTATACTTTATCATTATGTTTACGGCACACATCCTTTTGATGCTGTGGGTTGGGATGGGTACCAGTATCCGTACGCCTTCAACATCCACAACTTCGAACCTATCACCGGAAGGCTGCACATGCCACCCCCTATCCACCAAACATTTGAAGGGGCGGGATTTGTAGTTTGTTCCTTTGTTCCACGAATGTATGACTACCACCCACAGGCAATTCCTGCGCCTTATCACCATAGCAATATAGATTCGGATGAAATACTCTATTACGTAGACGGTGACTTCATGAGCCGCAACAATATTGAAAAGGGCCAAATCACACTCCACCCGGGCGGAATACCACACGGGCCACATCCGGGTGCAATTGAACGCAGCATCGGTAAAAAAGAAACCAACGAACTGGCGGTTATGATAGACCCTTTCAAACCATTGATGTTAACGGAAGAAGCATTGAAACTGGAAATTAAGGATTACTATAAATCATGGATCACTAACCCTGAAACAATTCTTGAAAATGGCACGCGATAAAAAACCAATCCCACTTTTGCTGCTTGAAAACCTTTTATGGATAGCATCCGGCGCATGTTTAATTCTTGTAGTATTTGAACAATTCACAAAAAAATAAAATGGAAACACAACTCGAAGTATTGCCCGAACAAAAACAAAAAAACGAAGAATTCCTTCCCATCAATGGTACAGATTATATTGAACTGTATGTAGGAAATGCAAAACAAGCAGCGCATTATTATAAAACTGCTTTCGGCTTTCAATCGCTTGCCTATGCAGGGTTGGAAACAGGCTTGAAGGACCGCTCGTCGTATGTTATCCAGCAAGGGAAAATCAAGTTGGTATTAACGACACCATTGCACCCCGATTCCCCCATTGCAGAGCACATCAAACAACATGGAGACGGCGTTAAGGTAATTGCCTTTTGGGTGGATGATGCAGAAAAATCATACAATGAAACCGTAAAAAGAGGCGCAAAATCATACTTGAAACCTATCAGCGAAACTGATGCAAATGGCTCAGTAAAAATGGCAGGTATCCATACCTATGGTGAAACCATACACATGTTTGTAGAGCGCAAAAACTATGAAGGTGTGTTCCTGCCGGGGTTTGTGAAATGGGAATCGAACTACAACCCAACTTCTACCGGATTGGAATACGTTGACCATTGCGTAGGGAATGTGAATGTGGGTGAAATGAATAAATACGCCAAGTTTTACGAAGATGTTTTAGGCTTTAAAAACCTTATCACCTTTGATGATAAAGACATCTCCACAGAATATACCGCCCTTATGAGTAAAGTGATGGCGAATGGAAACATGCGGATTAAATTCCCGATAAATGAGCCTGCCAAGGGAAAGAAAAAATCGCAGATAGAGGAGTTCCTTGATTTTTACCACAGCCCCGGCTGTCAGCATATAGCAGTGGCTACGGATGATATAGTTTTCACGGTTAGCGAAATGCACAAGCGCGGAGTTGAATTCCTTTTCGTACCCGGAACTTATTATGATACCGTTACCGAAAGGGTAGGAAAAATAAAAGAAGACTTGAATGTTTTAAAAAGCCTGGGCATAATGGTTGACCGTGACGATGAAGGTTACCTGCTGCAAATATTCACCAAGCCTGTTGAAGACAGGCCGACACTCTTCTTCGAAATAATAGAACGCGTAGGCGCAAAGTCATTTGGCAAAGGAAACTTCCAGGCACTGTTTGAATCAATAGAAGCTGAACAGGCGAAGAGAGGTACGTTATAACATATTAATATTTTAATAATGGAAACATTAGAAAAAAAATCAGTTGCGGAAGACCCCATTCTAGAAGAAGCCTTTATGACAAGGCTTTTGAATGGCGAAAAAATTGAGCCTAAAGAATGGATGCCTGAAAATTACCGCAAACAATTAACCCGTATGATGTCGCAGCATGCACATTCGGAAGTGATAGGAATGCAACCGGAGGCAAACTGGATTACCCGTGCCCCAAGCCTGTTGAGAAAAGTAATTTTGCTTGCCAAAATTCAGGATGAAGGCGGACATGGCCTCTATCTTTATGGCAGTACTGAAACACTCGGCACCGACCGCAGTGAATTGATTGAGCAATTGCATGAGGGCAAAGCAAAATATTCGAGTGTATTCAATTATCCTACACTTAACTGGGCCGATATTGGAGCTATTGGTTGGCTGGTGGATGGTGCCGCTATTGTAAACCAAACCATGCTTGCAAAAACATCTTACGGCCCTTATTCCCGCGCAATGCTTCGCATTTGCAAAGAAGAAGGTTTCCATAACCGCCAGGGCTATGACCTGATGATTGCCATGATGCGCGGAACTAAAGAGCAGCAAGAAATGGCACAGGATGCCATGAACCGTTGGTGGTGGCCCGCCCTTATGATGTTCGGCCCGCATGATAAAAACTCTTCCAATACGATTGAACTTATGAAGTACAGAATAAAACTGGAAAGCAACGACGATTTGCGCCAGCAGTTTATTGACCGCACCATTCCACAGGCGGAAATTATTGGATTAACCATACCTGACCCAAACCTCAAATTCAATAAAGAAACAGGGCATTATGAAACAAGTGATATTAACTGGGACGAGTTCTTTAATGTAATCCGTGGTAAAGGCCCTTGCAATAAACAAAGGATGCATAACCATATCCAGGCGCATGAAGAAGGCAAATGGGTAAGGGAAGCTGCTGAAGCATACGCATCCAAACACAAACAATTGTAATTATTTATATAATGGAAACAAATCAAAAAAAAGATTCGCAATGGAAAGTATGGGAGGTTTTTGTGCAGTCGAAAACCGGTGCCTCATTTACCCATTGCGGCAGTGTTCACGCACCTGACAAGGAAATGGCAACTCAATATGCCCGCGATTTATACACCCGCCGCAGCGAAGGCCGCAGTATCTGGGTTCTTCCGGCGGAGGATATTGTAGCTACCCAACCCACAGAAGCGGCATCATTGTTTGACCCGGCAGATGACAAAATTTACAGGCACCCCCAATTTTATAAATTTCCGAAAGGAATACACATGTAAGTAGTATGGATAAGAATCAACATGCTTTATTTAATTATTGCCTCCGCTTAGGCGATAACAGCCTTATACTTGGGCAACGCATCACCGAATGGTGTTCACATGCGCCAATTCTGGAAGAAGATATTGCATTGGCAAATCTGGCGCTTGACCTGATTGGGCAAGCGCGGGAGTTTTTAACCTATGCAGGCGAAATTGAAAAGAAAGGCCGCGCAGAAGATGACCTGGCATTTTTGCGCGATGCGAACGAATTCCGCAATGCATTATTAGTGGAGCAACCCAATGGCGACTTTGCGCATACTATCGTAAGGCAATACTTATTCTCTGTTTTCAATTATCATTTGCTAACTGAATTAGGTAAGGGCAAAGACAGTACCCTTGCCGCTATTGCAGTAAAATCACTTAAAGAATGCACCTATCACGTAAGGCATTCCGGAGAATGGATTTTACGCATGGGAGACGGGACCGAAGAAAGCAAAAGAAGGCTTTTCAATGCATTTGAAGATTTATGGATGTACACAGCAGAACTATTCGATACAGATGAATCAGATGATTTATTGGTAAAAAAAGGAATTGCCGTTGATATGAAAACCATACATCCGCTCTGGCTGGAAACCATAAAAGCGCATCTGGATAAAATAAGTTTCCCTTTACCGTCAAATCATTATCTGGTGCAAGGAATAAAAAAAGGAAAACATTCCGAACATCTGGGACATATTTTAGCAGAAATGCAGTTTTTACCACGGGCTTATCCCGGTACGAAATGGTAGTATTCACAGCACATTACAGAGCTTCACCCCACATACATGAGAAGAATCAAAAAGTAATGTGACAATTATCATAACGCAGGCTACAAGTTCAAAATACTTTTACAAAAAAATAACCTCATACTTTCATACTATAACCATGAAAACAAAACTTATAATCGCAATAATTGCCGTCGTTGCAATTCCTTTTTCTAAAACATATTCCCAAGATGGCGCTCAAATGTTCCGCACCAATTGCGGAGCTTGCCATACCGTTGGTAAAGGTAAATTGGTGGGCCCTGATTTGAAAGGAGTTCAGGACAGGCATTCCGAAGAATGGATATTGAAATGGGTTCACAGTTCGCAAACTTTGGTAAAAGCAGGCGATAAAGATGCCGTGAAGTTATTTAACGACAACAATCAAATTCCAATGCCTGACCAGGCTTTATCTGACAATGATATTAAAACCATTTTGGCTTTCGTAAAGACCGGAGGTGAGCCTGTAGTTGCTGCTGCACCTGTAGCCAACACGACAGTTGCTTCGACATCCAACGGACCGGATAACATTACCGTAGCTACTCAAAAAGTAGCCGACGATGAAAAAGCCGGACCATCCTTTATTGCTTCACTTGGATTTGCCAATTATTTGGTATTATTCCTTATTGGTATACTTTTAATAGTAATCTGGGTATTGGCGCTTGCCGTAAAAACACTTACTGAACAAGTAAAAATAAATAAATCCAATAATTAAAAAAAGTCACCTGTAAATCTAAAATCTAATCACTTTTTCATGGGGTATAATGTAAATTTTCAATATCGGAAATTTCATTTGGGTGATAAGTTAACGGAGGAGCAGGTGGCTTTTTTTAATAAATACGGATTCCTGCACTTTCCGGGCGTATTATCTCCGGAAGGAGTAAAAGCAATCATAGATTCTTATTACGAAGCCACTAACAAACTTATGGCGGAAGGCGCCACCCAAATAAATGGCGTTCCGCTTTTTTTAGGGAAAGATATTGACGGAAGCAAAATAATTCACCGTTTCCCTTTCTTTTCATTGCATAGCAAACCAATGCACGAATTTATTACGAGTGGCAAACTGAAACCCCTGCTGTCTCTTTTAGGCAGCTATAAACCCAGGATTGTAGAAAACGAAAAAGATGGTGTTGTTTTTAATCATTACGTAAACACACCCGGAAGTAAATTTAAACAGATGGGTTGGCATACAGACAGCATCCGCGATTTGTTTTATGATGGCAAAGTTCTGCCTATGCTTAATATAGGCGTCTATTTAGATGACTCTTCGGAAACCAACGGCGGGCTGCGCGTATTACCGGGCACACACAATCAAAAATTATTTCAGTTATTATTTAAAAAAGCTTATTTCCTTAATGGAAAAGCAGATAAAAATGAAAAGTTGGTTGTGGCCAAAGCAGGTGATGTGGTAGTTCACCACGGACATTTATGGCACCGCGTGGCCGAATCGCCCTATATAGGAGAAAAAAGCAGGCGGCGCGTTATGTACATACCTGCCATTTGCGGAAAATTTATTCCGAAAACAAAAGACAGTAAAACCAAACTTTACCATAAACTACGGCCGGTTACCAAAGATTGGTTTTAAACAACCAAACGGGTTTCTTTCTGTATGATAAATGTATGCTATTCATAATGAGAATAGTCATATTTCACCTGTTCAACTGCATTTATTTTTGCCATTAATATCCCGCCCTACCCCATTGTTCAATGAGTATTATCAGAGTAACGAAAGAATTTAATTTTGAAATGGCTCATGCATTGCTAGGCTATGACGGTCCGTGCAAAGATATTCACGGGCACTCCTACAAGCTATCGGTTACCGCCAGCGGAGTTCCTGTCAGAGATAAAAATTCACCCGTTTTAGGAATGGTTATTGATTTTTCCATTTTAAAAAATATTATAAAAACCTGCATCATTGAGCATTTCGACCATGCGCTGGTTTTGAATAAAGAAGTGGAGCAAGGCAAACTGGAAGGATTGAATTCAATTTCCGGCAGGCTATTGCTTGTGGAATTCCAGCCTACCTGCGAGAACCTGCTTATTGAATTCGTAAAAAGAATTCAAAATAATTTACCTGAAAATATAAACCTGCATCACCTCAAACTCCGGGAAACTGCCACCTCTTATGCGGAATGGTTTTCTAAAGACAATATTTGATATGAACGAAAATTTAATTAAAAAATATAACGTACAAGCGCCAAGATACACCAGCTTCCCGACTGTCCCTTATTGGGAAAATAACCTGACCATTGACCAATGGAAACTGGAGGTAAAAAAGTCATTCGATAAAACAAATTCGAATGATGGAATAAGCCTGTATTTGCATTTGCCTTTTTGTCAAAGTCTTTGCACCTATTGCGGTTGCACAACCCGAATTACAACGAACCATGCAGTTGAACAGCCTTATTTAAATGCAGTTTTAAAAGAATGGGAAATGTACGTTACTTTATTTCAAGGGGTGCCGAGAATAAAAGAAATTCATTTGGGAGGAGGAACTCCCACTTTCTTCAGCCCTGAACATTTGAAGGAACTGCTAAATGGAATCCTATCAAAAGCTGAAGTATGCGAAAACCATGAATTCAGTTTTGAAGCACACCCTAACAATACCTCTTACGAACACCTTAAAACGTTGCGTGAAATCGGGTTCACAAGGTTAAGTTTAGGTATACAGGATTTCGACCCAACTGTACAGGAAATTGTAAACCGCATTCAACCATTTGTAAATGTTGAAAGGGTAACCAATGAAGCCCGGGAATTGGGATATACATCTATTAACTTTGATTTGATTTATGGATTACCGCTTCAAAAGAAATCAAGCGTGGTCAACACTATTACGAAAGTTAATTTCCTGAAACCCGACCGTATTGCTTTATACAGTTATGCGCATGTTCCATGGATAAAACCCGGGCAACGAAAATTTACAGAGCTGGATTTACCCAAAGACGAAGAAAAGCGGGAACTATACGAAATCGGCCGTGCCATGCTGGAAGAAGCCGGATATGTTGAAATAGGCATGGACCATTTTGCGCTTAAAACCGATTCACTTTACAAGGCGTCACAACAACAAAAGCTACACCGTAATTTCATGGGGTATACCCATAATTATACAGAGTTCATGTTGGGATTGGGTGTATCCTCAATAAGCGATACATGGTATGCATTTGCACAAAATGTAAAAGTGGTGGAAGAATATTATGACCTTCTAAATAAAAACGAATTGCCTGTTTTTCGCGGGCATGTGCTTACGGGTGAAGACCTTATTTTAAGGAGGCATATTCTTAATATTATGTGCAAGTTCGAAACATCCTGGCTGGATAAGGAAGAACAAGCACCCGGGCTTTATACTGCATTACACAGGATAAAAGAAATGGAACTGGACGGCCTTATTGAACGGCTCCCTTATAAACTCCTTGTTACGGAAGAAGGTAAAAAATTTATCCGGAATATCTGCATGGCATTTGATGCCCGCCTGTGGAAAAATACTCCGCAAAAGGAAGTATTCAGTAAAGTAATATGAATAAAAAAGCCCCTCCGAGTCTATATTAGGAGAGGCTTTTCAATTAATTTGAATCTTACTTAATCAGGCTGACAGCACCTGTATAAGAGTGGTTGTTTCCCTGTGTATCTGTAACATTTATAAGATATACATATGTATCTTCCTGGCAAAGTGTCGAACCGCCTTTTGTGGTTCCGTCCCAACCATTATTCATATCAGTACTGTGGAACAATTGCATTCCCCACCTGTCGAAAATGTACATTTCATAGGTTTTAACATAAGAACCTTTCGGCATAAACACATCATTAATTCCATCTCCATTCGGAGAGAATCCGGAAGGTATGTATAATGCATACGCCGGGTTTATCACGAGGCAATTGGTAACACTATCTAAACAACCGTGCAAATCAACTACCACTAATGTAGCGCAGAAAGTGCCGGTATCGGTATAGGTGTGTTGCGGGTTTTCTTGCAAATCAAGTGAATCAGAACCTTGATAGAACCTCCAATACCATTGCTGTAAAGGGTATTTCGAAGTACTTAAATCGGTAAACTGAACCTGCGGATTTATGATACTGATTGATTGAGGAGTATAGCTAAAGGCGGCATTTGGCGTAGGATATACGTTAATCAAATTTAATACCTTGAGGGTACTGCTGCAACCACTGTCTGATATTTCAGTTAAACTCACAGAAAAATTTCCCGTATCATTATAACAATAGATAGGGTTTTTCTGGCTAAGGCTGTCACCATTACCAAAACCCCATTTCCATTGCGCAATACTGCCCGATGCAATAGTGGATAAATCATGGAACTGTATGCAGAGCGGTTTACATCCGGAATAAACATCTGAACTGAATGATATACTTGGCAATGGATTAACCGCTATCGGAATGGTTATGCTCTGCAGAGCAGATTTACATCCATCCGTTAATTCTATGGTAACGGAGGAATCTTTCGTAGGGGTAAATGTTACAGACTGCGTGGTTTGATTGCTTGGCAGCCAAACAAAGTTATAAGCTCCATCACCTCCCGAAGCAGTTGCTGTTAAAGTAATAGATGCACCCGGGCATACTGAGGCATTACCGGAAACATTTAATACAAGCGGTGCTCCTGTAACCACTAATACGGTTGCCTGGGCCGTGCATCCGTTAGCATCGGTTATGGTAATGGTATACGTAGTTGTAGAAACGGGGTTAACCGTAGTTGATGAACTCGTTCCCCCGGCAGGTGTCCAATTGTATAAATATGGAGGAGTGCCGCCGGTTGCTGTGGCACTTAAGAATGCAGGGGCACCTGAGCATACCATTTGAGGTCCGGTTGCTGTAACTGTAAGCCTTGTAGGCTCCGTAATGGTTACTGAGGCTGTAGCCGTACAATTATTGGCATCGGTAACAGTAAGGGTATACGAACCTGCGGTAAGATTAGATGCATTGGCAGTTATATTACCATTACTCCATAAATACGCATACGGTGTAGTTCCGCCTGTTGTGGTAGAGGTGGCAGTACCGTTATTTCCTCCAAAACAACTTACATTGGTAGATGTGGCAGAGGTTACCAATACGTTCGGTTGATTTATGGTTGCTGTAGCAGTAGCGGTGCATCCGTCAAAATCGGTCACCGTTACTGTGTATGAACCTGCTGACAATCCGGTTCCTGTAGCAGTTGAACCTCCGGACGGGGTCCATACATAGGCATAAATTGGAGTACCTCCTGTAACATTTACAGTGGCGCTTCCATCTGCTTGTCCGCTGCATTTCACATTAACAATAGTCCCCATTGTAGCGGTTAACAGCGTCGGTTGAGTTATTACTACAGATGCCGTGGCTGTGCAGCCATTTGCGTCTGTTACTGTAACAGTATATGAACCCGCCGTAAGCCCGGTACCTGTCGCGCCATTTCCACCGGCAGGTGTCCATAGGTAAGAATAATTCAGTGTTCCGCCGCTTACTGTTACAGTAGCGGCTCCATTATTTCCGCCATTGCAAAGAACTTGTGTCGGAGCACCCATAGTGGCTGTTAACGCCAACGGTTGTGTTATAGTAACAGAAGCTGTAATTATACACCCATTAGCATCTGTAACCGTTACAACATAAATGCCCGCAGTAAGCCCGGTGGCTATGGCGTTTGTCTGTCCACCTGGAGCCCATGAGTATACATAAGGCATTGTTCCACCGGCGGCTGTTACAGTAGCAGAACCATTATTTCCCCCGTTACATAAAATATTTGTGCTGGACGTAATAGTCGCAGTAACCGCTGAAGGCTGCGTCACTGTAACTGCCGCAGTAACACCGCACCCGTCATTATCTGTTACGGTAACGGTATAGTTACCCGCTGCTAAACCAGTGGCTGTGGCATTCGTATTGCCACTTGGGTTCCATGAATACGTATACGGACCAGTCCCACCAACTGGCACTACAGTAGCACTTCCATTACTTAAATTGCAACTGGCCTGTGTAAAGCTTGTGGTAGCAGTTAAAACAGTTGGTTGTGTAATAGTGACGGAGGCCGTGGCTGTGCACCCATTATTATCTGTAACGGTAACTGTATATGAACCTGCAATTAATCCTGTAGCGGTTGCATTTGTTTGCGCCGAAGGAGTCCATAAATAAGTATAATTAGGTGTACCGCCTCCACCTGTAACAGTAATGGAGCCATTATTTCCGCCATTGCATAAAACATTGGTTGGATTTCCCAATGTGGCAGTTAAAAGAGTTGGCTCGGTAATTCTTACTGAAGCCGTCGCCGAACACCCATTCGAATCTGTAACCATAACTGTATATGCCCCTGCCGTTAATCCTGTAGCGGTTGCATTTGTTTGTCCTGTAGGTGTCCATAAATAGGTATAACTAGGTGTACCGCCACTGCCTGTTACTGTAGCGCTGCCATTATTTCCTCCAAAGCATAACACATTTGTCGGCCCACCTATAGTGGCTGTTAAACCTGTTGGCTGGGTTACTGTTTGTATAATAGTTACTACACATCCGTTATTATCTGTAACAGTTACCGTATAAACTCCGGCAGATAATCCCGTTGCTGTTGCGTTTGTTTGCCCTGTAGGTGCCCATAAATATGTATACGGTGGAGCACCCGGAGTTGCAGTTACAGTAAGGCTTGCATTACTGCCTCCGAAACAACTTACATTGGTAATGGCTGTAATGGATGCATTAACTGCAATAGGTTCTGTTACGTTAACAGTAGCGGTAGCTGTACACCCGTTATTGTCGGTTATAACAACCGAATAAGTACCCGCAGATAATCCGGTGGCTGTAGCTGTGGTTTCCCCAGACGGGTTCCATAAATATGCGTATGCAGGAGTTCCGCCGGTTACAACTACCGTTGAGGTTCCATTGGGCTGATTACATGTAGCCTGGGTAAAAGTAATAGTAGTATTTATAGGGTTTGGCTCTGTTATTGTAGCAGTGGCTGTTGCTGTACATCCGTTGGCATCGGTTACAGTTACCGTATATGTCCCGGCTGTTAACCCTGTTGCAGTAGCATTAGTCTCTCCTGTTGGAGTCCATAAATAGGTATAGTTGGGTGTACCACCTCCTGCTGTTACAGTAACACTGCCATTATTTCCACCGCTGCATAATACATTTGTGGGCACACCCATAGTAGCAGTCAGTGGAGTTGGTTGTGTAATTGTGACCGAAGTTGTAGCCGTACATCCATTTGCATCAGTTACCGTTACGGTATAATTACCGGCAGATAATCCGGTAGCTGTTGCATTCGTTTGTCCAGTAGGTGTCCATAAATAGGTATAATTGGGTGTTCCGCCTCCGGGAGTGACGGTAGCGCTTCCATTAGCGCCTGCGTTACACGACACATTGGTAGGTATGCCCATTGTTGCTGTTACAGGTGTAGGCTGGGTAATGGTTACCGAGGCCGTAGTTGTACAACCGTTATTATCAGTTACCGTGACCGTATATGAACCAATACTAAGTCCCGTAGCAGTGGCATTTGTTTGCGCAGTTGGTGTCCATGAATAGGTATATGGAATAGTTCCACCAGCCGCCGTAACGGTAGCCGTGGCATTATTTCCACCGAAGCAACTTTCGTTTACCGGGGTTATGTTTGCAGTAAGCAAGGCCGGTTCAGTAATAGTTACTGTTGCCGTACCGGTACATCCGTTTATGTCTGATACTACACAGGTATATGTTCCGGCACACAAACCATTAGCAGTGGAATTGGTTCCACCTGTTGGTGTCCAGTTGTATGTAAATGGAGCGGTTCCGCCCGTAATAACTGTAGCTGCACTGCCTACACAGTTTCCGTTGCATGGTTCATTTCCTGTTGCATTTAACGATAGTGTAAGAGCTGTGGAGGTTAATGTAACAGTTGAAGTTACAGAATTACCACAGGCATCATTTACTACTACTGTATAGGTATTTGCACAAAGACCGGTTATTGTAGAATTTGTTTGGTTCCCAGGAGTCCATAAGTATGTATATGGTGAACTTCCGCCAACCACGTTAGCAATAATACTGCCATTGCAATTGCCGCAGGTTGGGTTTGTAACTGTAGTAGTTACCGCCAACGGAATACAAGCGCCTGAAGGTGTAATAATTATTTGTCCATTACCGGATTGTATGCCTTGTAAATCGGAAGTAACAATGGTCAGTCCTCCCGTATAGTTACTGCCACCGCCGCCGGCTCCGCCTCTCCACGTACCTGTACCCAAGCAATCCATACCGCCACAAATAACACCTGTTGCTCCGGTAGCAGCTCCGCCTGCACCACCTGTGCAGCCCGTTGCACTTCCAAATTGGTTATTTGCAACAGCAGCTCCGCCATTGCCACCAACTCCTAAAGCGCCATTTGTTCCTGCAGCTGCAGGGGGGGGGCATGAATTACCACCTAACCCACCTACTCCGCCAGCCACTTGCGAACCACCAGCACCAGGATGTCCACTATATCCGCCGCCGCCGCCGCCGCCATAATAACCGCCGCCGCCGCCGCTACCCGCACCGGGGCCGCAACCTACTCTTCTGTCACCACTTGTTCCGCCACCGCCACCGGCTACTACTAAACGATTTGCCAATGCATACGGAGAAACACGTATATCTGAAGCGCCGCCGCCGCCGCCGCCACTGGCCGAAGCACATCCGGCAATACCTCCGGAACCACCCCCATTCCAGCCGCCTGCAGTTGTATTATTAACCCCGCCGCCGCCAACATTAATTTGAAGAACTTCGCAGGGGACTACTGTAATGGTCCCAACAACTTCCCCACCCAGTCCACCTGCTAAAACATTATTGGTATTCCCCATTCCCTCTGCGCCATAAACGGTAACAGAAAGGGTTGTAACACCACATGGCACAGTATAAGTTTGCGCAGCACCGGTATAGCTGAAAGTAACAGCCTGGGAAAAAACGAAACTATAGCTTAAAAATACAAGGGCTACAAGGGTTAAGTATTTTTTTTTCATTTGAAATTTTATTTTATACGCGCACTATTTTTACATTTATTAGTATCAAGAAAACGATGATTAATGAACCGGAACAAAGTCAAAGTTTATAACCCGGAAGGTTAAAAAATTATACTTATCTGTTCCAAAATCATTTAATTTTATTGCCAACTTACTGTTCATGTTGTTACATTCACCAATTGCAGAACTGTTGGGAGCAATGGTAAGCGAATCCTGAGGGCCGCTTAATTGCAGCTTCTTATCGTCATTGGTATAAACAACATCGTTCCAACCTACCTTCACGGCATATCCGTTCAGGTTCTCCACTTTAAGTAAAACCGTTTCAAGATTATTGCATGTACTCAATTGGTAATAGGCTCTAACTCCATTAATACCAAATGTTCCATCGACAGGATTCTCAGAACAGGGTGTCCAATTTTCGGTAATCTGCGCCTTTAAAATCCCGGATAAAGGCAAAAGTGCAAGAATAAAAATAAAGTATAATTTTTTCATATTTTTCTTCTATAAATAGGGGGTTCAGATTAAAAGAATTATTGGTAATTTAATTAGTGGTATTTGGTAATATCATTAACTCACAAATTTAAAAAAAATTGTATACTACTCAGGGAATACATACCATATTTCAATTATTATTTTTCAACCACTCGAAAAAACAATGATTCACAATAGGAAATAACTTCTTAAAGCATATACAAACTATGGAGTTTCAGCTATTGGCATTTCTAAATTAACGAAAATGCGGCACAAAAAAAGGAGGGTTAAAAAACCCTCCTTTTCTGTCTGTACAATTAAAACTTATTTCGTTTTAATCATCTTTGTTTGTCCGGCAACGGTTCCATCTTTGTAAAGTATTCTTACTAGATAAATACCATCTGCTTTATCAGAGATGTTAAAGTGCATAGTGGTGTCGTCTGCAACCGCACTGCTTATTTGTTGTCCTATAGCGTTATACACTTCTACTATCTGACCGATGGTTACGCCCGAAACTGTGAACATACCATTAGTTGGGTCAGGATAAACACTTATAGAAGAACTTCCTGAAATGGTTGGGATGCCTACTGTGGTACCCACTACTATACAACCATTCACAGAACAGCCTTTAGCATCGGTAACGGTTACACAATACTCTCCGGCACATTGTTTTGTAATAGAGTCTGTTGTTTGACCGCCAGGTGCCCACAAGTATGTGTATGGTGGGGTTCCGCCTACAATAGACGTTACACCCGCAATACCGTTACATCCGCCTCCTGCATGAGATGTTACGTTATCATAAACCATATTAACAATTATTTGAGCTGGTTGTGTAATTGTTACAGATGTAGTATCGCGGCAACCATGTGCATCAATAACTACAACAGTATACGTACCGGCAGGTATTCCTGAAGCTGATGAAGTAGTACTTAAGCCATATCCCCACTGATAATTATATGGTGAGGTTCCACCAACAACATTAACCGATGCCGTTCCAGTTCCACCATAACATATAGGGTCAGTGGTAGATGCAACTGTTTCTGACAGGGCAGAAGCTGGTTGAGTAATAGTTACAGTAAGGCTATTACTGCAACCATTTTTGTCGGTTACGGTTACAGAATAGGTTCCGGCAGAAAGTCCGGTGGCTGTATAACCAGAACTAACGTTCGGGCTCCATTGATATGTATATGGTGCTGCACCGCCTCTGGTTCCAATGGAAATACTTCCACCATCGCCTCCATAGCAACCAACATTAACAACTGTGGCTGCACTGTCTTTAATGCCGTTTGCAGGTTGTGTAATGGTTACTGTTGCAATGTTTCCTGAACAGCCATGGCTGTCATTCACTATTACGGAATAAGTTCCGGCCGAAAGTCCTGTAGCTGTAGCAGTAGAACTTACGTTAGGCATCCATGTATATGTATATGGTGAGAAACCACCCAATACACCAACTGTTGCACTTCCGTTGCTGCCTCCCTGACAGGAAACTTCAATTGTAAGGGCTGAAACAATACTGTCATAAATAGGCGAAGGTTGCGAAATATCTACTGTACATGAAGCCATACATCCGTTAGCATCGGTTACAGTAACTGTATACACGCCTACACCTAAACTTGAGCAGGAAGCAGTAGTACTTACATTCGGGTTCCAGGAATATGTATATGGCTGTGTTCCGCCTGTTGTTCCTACTGTTGCACTGCTGCCCAATCCGCTACATACTAAGTTTGTAATACTGGTAACAGTATCCTTTAATACAGTAGGTTGAGAAATTGTAACAGAAGTGGTGTTATTGCATCCATTATTATCTGTGACTGAAACAGTATAAGTTCCGGCTGCTAATCCAGATACAGAATAAGTGGTTTGACCGCCCGGGCTCCATAAGTAAGTATATGGAGAGGTGCCACCGCTTACAGTAGCAGTTGCACTACCGCCATTTCCGCCATTACATCCTACATTGGACAATACGTTAATATTATCCGTTAGAGCAAGTGGTTGCATAATGTTTATAACAGTAGTTGAACTGGAACATCCATTCATATCTGTAACTGTTACCGAATAAGTGCCTGCACTCAGGCCTGTAGCGGTGGCAGTTGTACTTACATTTGGCGACCATGTATAGGTATAAGGAGATAGTCCTCCGGATACACCTACCGTTGCGCTACCATTAGAGCCTGCGTAACAAGACACTTCAGTTACTGAAGCAACACTATCCCTCAAGGCTGGTGTTTGTGTAATAGTAACTGAACAAGTGGCCATACATCCATGGTTATCATTTACAATAACAGTATATGTACCTGCAGGTAAAGTTGAAACAGTTGCTGTTGTATACCCATTCGGAGTCCATAAGTATGTATATGGAGCAGTTCCGCCTGTTACACCAATCGTTGCTGTTCCAAAACCACCGCTACAGAGTGGGCTTACGGCACTGGTTACAGTATCAATAAGCGTAGCTGAAGGTTGGGTAACTGTTACGGCTAACATATGGTTACAACCAATATTATCTGTAATACTGATAGTATACGTTCCGGCTGAAAGTCCTGTTGCATAATATATAGTACTTACATTCGGAGTCCATACATATGTGTAAGGAGGAACTCCACCTCTGGTACCGATGGATATTTCACCTTGGTTACCTTGGTAACATCCTACATTATATACAAAATCAACACTATCGATTAACCTGTATACCGGTTGGGTAATAGTAACTCTTTCTAATTGACCCACACAACCATTGGCATCAGTAACATCTACAGAATAAGTACCTGCTGATAAACCAGTAGCAACCGCAGAGGTGCTTACATTTGGTGTCCAGTTATAGGTATATGGAGTAGTTCCTCCAATTACGCCTACGGTAATACTTCCTGTAGAATCACCTTTACATATTACATTAATAGTTGAAGCTGTAACAATACTGTCATTCAATACACCTGGCTGTGTAATGGTTACACTTACTGATGTACCCGAACATCCATTAGCATCTGTAATATTTACAGAATAAGTACCTGCTGAAAGTCCGCTTGCAGTTGATGTGCTGCTTACATTCGGTGTCCAGTTATAGGTATATGGAGTAGTTCCTCCAATTACGCCTACTGTTGCACTTCCGTTGCTTAGCCCATTACAGGTTACATTTACAACAGACGCAGTTACAATACTGTCATCTATAATATTTGGCTGGGTAATGGTTACACTTACTGATGTACCGGAGCATCCATTAGCATCTGTAATATTTACAGAATAAGTACCTGCTGAAAGTCCGCTTGCAGTTGATGTGCTGCTTACATTCGGTGTCCAGTTATAGG
>CAIWVW010000052.1 GCA_903916255.1 uncultured Bacteroidota bacterium | reverse complement strand
TTGATTATCAATTTTTTTAAACTAACTTCGAGGCAAATAAAAAATGAACAGGGAAAAATGAATAATTTAAAACAGTCCTGTATCCTAATTATAGCCTAGGTGACACATACAATTTGTGAAATAATTATTTATAATAAATAATTTTAAAATGTGTATAATAAAATGTCATTTTAATGAAATAGTTTACGACTGCCAATTATGAATAGCGTATTTTGAAATGCAGGTATTTTTGTAAGTATAAATAAAAAGGCACCTAAAGCTATGTAGCCTTAGGTGTCTATTAATACCACCATCAGGGAAGAAAAACAAGTAAAACGCACCAAAAAGATAAAACGTTGATAAGTGCGTTAATATATCCTAACCCTCCCAATACTATGCTTAATGTAGCTTTATATACTCTTCCTGGGCAGGAGACTCTATTACAGGACAAAGTCGAATATATCTGGACATATAATCGAATAGGGGCCTTGGTGCTTTCTTATCAACTGACAATGGTATAAAAACGATTCTGGTATACTCACTTGCAGTTGGTATTTACCATTATAGAATAATTTCCAATAACCAAAACTCAATAAAGACGGACAACATAAAAATTATTAGATAATTTAAATACCAAAGAATCAAAAAAGGATTTTGATAGCTCCAATGGACAAGGTTTCACCCCATAGATTTAATTAAAAAGGTATAGGCAGTTTTTTAAAATCAATACATAAGGGAATCTTTCGAACAATAAAACCCAGTCAGCATTGGTGTTTGCAGGTATGCGGAGAGAGAGGGATTCGAACCCCCGGAACCCGTAAAGGTTCAACGGTTTTCAAGACCGCCGCATTAGACCGCTCTGCCATCTCTCCTATACCAAGCTATCAGCCATTAGTTGATAACTCTATTAACTAAAAACTACCAGATAACTGCTCTCGAAGCGCTATCCCTATACATTCCATCGCCTTGTTTTACATCAAACGCAGCGTAAAACTCTTTCATGTCGGATGGAGGACCCATAGCACGGAACATGTTCGGTGAGTGTGGGTCGGTTTGCACTTGCAATTTAATTCTTTGCGGGCGGTTATTGCCTCTCCATACTTGTTCCCATGAAATGAACAACCGTTGCTCCGGAGTGAACCCGTCTTTTACCGGTTCCGGATGTTTTTTCATTTCGTTTTGCAGAGCATAGTAAGCAATGGTTAATCCACCCAAATCGGCAGTGTTTTCGCCAATGGTTAATGCGCCTTGAACATGAACGGAATCTATTACATAGTTATCAAATTGCTTAATTAAGGTTCCTAAACGGGCATGGTAATTAGCTGAGTCCTTTGGTGTCCACCATTTGTGCATATTACCTTCAGCATCATATTCGCAACCTTGGTCATCAAAACCATGCGTCATTTCGTGGCCTATTACACCACCCATTCCGCCATAGTTCATAGCCACATCTCTGTTTGCATCGAAGAATGGCAATTGCATAATGGCTGCAGGGAATACGATTTCGTTTGCAGTAGGATTGTAATAAGCATTTACAGTTTGTGGAGACATACCCCATTCAGTTTTGTCGACCGGTTTGCCGTATTTACTGATTTCATAGTTAAACTCGAATTCGTTTGCACGGAAAGAGTTCAGCACCCATGCATCTCTCTTAATGTCCAATGCTGAATAATCTCTCCATTTGTCAGGATAGCAAAGTTTCAGTGTTACTTTATCCAACTTGGCAATGGCGGCACGGCGGGTAGCAGTGTCCATCCATGCAGCGGTATTCAGACGTTCTCTGTATGCAGCAATAATATTATGAACCATGTCATAAACTTTTTGCTTGGCTTCAGGGCTAAAGTAGTTCTTTACATATAATTGTCCGAGCAATTCGCCTAAAGCTCCGCTGGTAGATTCGACAGCGCGTTTCCACAACGGGCGCATAACTTTTGCTCCGGAAAGGGTTTTGCCATAAAAATCAAAATTTATTCCGGCAATGGTATCACCCAATTTGCTTGCCTGGCCTGCTAAAAGGTGGAATTTTAAATAGGTTTTCCAATCATCGAGCGAGAATGCTTTAGCAACAGAATCCAAATTTGTAAAGAATTTAGGTTGACCTACAATTACTGTATCCACATTATGCAATCCATACACATTCATACAGGTCTTCATGTCAATGGATGGAATACCTTCCACGAAATGTGCATAGGTCATCTTATTATAAGTAGCATGTACATCTCTTTCCTCAATAGGAGTCATAGCTCCTTTAGCCATCGCTGTTTCAATAGCCAGAATTTTATCGGCATTAGCTTTAGCTACATCGGCGTTTTCATGCATTTGCATAAACATTTTACCGGCAAAACCCAAAAATGCTTCTCTGATAGGTTGGAAATTCGGGTCGAAATAATAGTTTTTATTAGGCAGTGATAAACCGGCCTGTCCGAACTCGACTGCTTCTTTTGTGCTTATTTTATCATCAGGGCTTATTCCCATTCCGAACATAACATTTACACCCATTTTGTGCAAGTTGGCCGTTTCTGTCCAAAAAGCATTCATTGTATTGATGTCATCAATCTTTTTAAACTCATCCATTAATGGCGCAATTCCGGCTTTAGTCATGCCAACTGAATCGGTAGCACAGCCATAATAATCACCCAGTTTTTGCTCTAAACTGCCGGCTTGTCCTTTCTGAGCTGCGGCATTTGTCAATAAATGGCGTAAGCGGGTAACGGTGGAATCCCTTAAAATCAGGAAGCTTCCCCAAGAGCTTTCAGAAGCAGGAATAGGGTTATTTTTCAGCCAGTTTCCATTTACATACTCGTAAAAATCCTGTTGAGGTTTTACGGTAGTGTCAAAGTTTGCCTTGTTAATACCCGTAGGTAAATTATCAGGCTGGCTGCAAGATGTAAACGTAAAGGCAATAACCAATACAAGGCTGGCTAAAATGCCCATAAAAGATATTTTTTTCATGATAGGTTTATGTGGTTTTTAATTTCGGGGGCGCAAAGATAAAAAAATTAACAGATAATATATGAATCTTCCGGAAGGAAGGAGGTATCCAACCCCAAAAGATTAGTCGTATTCGTCACTGCGAGGCTCCGCTAAGCTGTCTTACTAAGTTCATAACAAATTAGTTTCCATTTGGGTAATATTGTTTCGCGGAGCCTCGCAATTACGCAAAATAGCATTCAAAGCCCCATAAGATTTATGGGGTGTATTGCCCGGGCTGCCAATCTACCAGATAACAGCCCTTAAACTATCGGCTCTGTACATGGCGTCTCCGGGTTTTACATTAAACGCGGTATAAAACTCCTTTAAGTCGGATGGCGGCCCGTTTGCCCTGAACATATTCGGCGAGTGCGGGTCATTTTGAATCTGGCTCTTAACACTTTCAGGGCGTTCATTGCCTCTCCACACTTGTGCGAATGATATGAAGAACCTTTGCTCAGGTGTAAATCCATCCTTCACTTCTTCCGGATGTTCCTTCATTTCATTTTGCAAGGCGTAGTAAGCAATTGTAATGCCACCCAAATCGGCAGTATTTTCGCCAATGGTTAATGCGCCTTGTACATGAACGGAATCGATTACATAATTATCGAACTGTTTAATCAAAACACCCAGGTGTTTAAAATAGTTTACCGAATCTTTAAGCGTCCACCATTTAACCATATTGCCAGCTGCATCATATTGTGAACCTTGGTCGTCAAAACCATGCGTCATTTCGTGGCCAATAACAGCTCCGATACCGCCATAATTCATTGGTATATCCCTGTTCGGGTCGAAGAACGGAGGTTGCAAAATGGCGGCAGGAAACACTATTTCATTATTGGTAGGGTTGTAATATGCATTTACAGTTTGAGGAGACATCCCCCATTCAGTTTTATCCACAGGTTTGCCATATTTGCTGATGTTATATGCCACTTCAAATTCGTTCACGCGAATGGAATTAGCAACCCATGAATCCCTGTTGAGTTGCAGTTTGGAATAATCTCTCCATTTATCAGGATAACAGAGTTTGAGAGTCACCTTGTCGAGTTTATCTATGGCTGCCTTTTTAGTGGCTGCATCCATCCAGTCGAGCGTATTAATGCGTTCTTTATATGCTGCAATGAGGTGTTGAACCATATCATACACTTTTTGCTTGGCTTCCGGGCTGAAATATTTTTTTACATATAATTGTCCCAGTAATTCTCCCAAACTTCCGCTGGTGCTTGAAATGGCCCGTTTCCACATAGGTTCCATCTTTTGCGCTCCGCCAAAAGTGCGGTTCCAAAAGTTGAAACTTATCCTTGCCAGAGTATCGCCCATGTGGGTTGCAAGGTGGCTTACCAAATGATATTTTAAATAAATTTTCCAGTCATCCACAGGGGTTGATTTTATAACTCCTTCCAGGTTAGTGAAGAACTTAGGCATGTTAACGATAACAGTATCAATGTTATGAAGGTCGACACTGTCGAAAAGGGTTTTCCAATCTACCGAAGGAGCAGTGGAGGTGAATGCCGCGTAGGTCATTTTATTATAGGTGGCATGCACATCTCTTTCTTCTATAGGTGTCATAGAACCATTTGCCAAAGCCGTTTCTATTTTCATCACCTTAGCGGCATCATTGGTTGCTTGCTCTGGGGTTTCGTGCATTTGCATGAAAATATTTTTCAGGTAATCCATGTATTTTGTACGAATGGTTTGCATAGCGCTGCTGCTGTCGAGGTAGTAGTTTTTGTTAGGCAATGACATACCGCCTTGGGCAAATGTGGCCGCTTCCTTGGTCGATATTTTCTGGTCGGGTTCTATATCGAATGAAAACATTATATCAGGCCCCATTTTCATAAGCCTTGCTGTTTCGCTCCAGAAGGTGTGCATGTCTTTAATGGCATCAATTTTCGCCAGTTCGCCATCCAGCGGATGTATTCCTTCTTTGGTGGCTTTGTTGGAATCGAGCGCAACTGCATAGTAATCGCCCAGTTTTTGTTCCAATGAACCGGGTTCTGCTTTTTGCGAAGAGGCATCCTGCAAAATCGTTTTCAGCTGGTCCAATACATTATAATATAGTATATCGAAACTTCCCCATTCAGCCTGGTCGGGCGGAATAGGATTATTTTTCAGCCATGTGCCGTTTACGTAGTTGTAGAAATCTTGCTGGGGTTTTACGGTTGTGTCAAAGTTTGCTTTGGTAATTCCCGCAGGCAACTTATCGGCATTATTGCAGGAAGAATTCATTACTGCAAAACCAATTACGATGCAGGCAAAAGAACTAATAGTAGAGGCTTTTTTCATGAGAAATAAATTTTATATTAAGTAAAACTAAGGAATTCTAAAAGAGTGGGAAGAAAGCAATTTGTTAAATTATGTGAAAACGGTGCAAGGCTTTGGTAATTAAATAGAATCATGCTTCCTGTTCAATATCGAACACCTCTGCCAGATGCTTCTTCAGGCAATTTTTCACCTCTTCCATATCCGGTGTCGATTTCAGTTCCTTGCTCATGGAAGTAACTGCTTTGTCTGTAATTCCGCAGGGAATGATGAGAGAGAAATAATTTAAATCGGGGTTTACATTGAATGCCAATCCATGCATAGTTACCCAATGGCTTGTACGCACACCCATAGCGCATATCTTCCGCACCTTGCCCGGATGGTCGGCATCGAGCCATACTCCGGTAGAGCCATTCAGCCGTTCCCCTTTTATTCCATATTCTGCAAGGGTAAGGATAACGGCCTCCTCCAGAAAGCGCATATATTTATGAATATCCGTGAAAAAATAATCGAGGTTAAAAATAGGATAAACCACCAATTGGCCGGGGCCATGGTAGGTTATATCTCCTCCGCGGTTTATGCGGTAATAAGCAATATTCCGTTTTTCCAGTTGTTCTTTATTAATGAGCAAATTGCTTTCCGCTCCACTTTTGCCCAACGTAAATACATGAGGGTGTTCGCAAAAAATAAGATAGTTGCCCGTGAATTGTTGTTCTTCTGGCGGCAGGTGTCTGTTCGCTAATTTTTTACCGATTACCTCCCTGAAAAGTTTTTCCTGATAATCCCAGGCTTCTTTATAATCGATTAAGCCAAGGTCAATGAACTTAGCAGATTTAAGGTTTAGGATTTGAGATTTAGGATTTGCGAAAGACATTTGAAATCGTATTTCTTAAATCGTATTTCCTGAATTTCCTGCCAATTCCGATTTTAAATTATCTATTACTTTTATATCCATGGCATCTACATTTCTTTTTTCGGCAAGGAACATGGAAACCCAATCGCCTAAATGAATCCAATAGAGTTTCTTCGCTACTGTATTTTCGCCTTTGCTCGGTATTTCTATTATTTCAGCGGCATACTTACCAAACACTTTCCGGCAGAAATCCATACGTAATTTATTGCGAGGGTTTTCATCCTTTTCGTTGAATAAAATAACGGCTATTTCCGGATAGGCATGGCTCCAACCCACCAGTTCATTATGGTTCATTTCCGGAACTACATGGTGCCAGCAAAGTATTTTGGCGTTTTCATTCAGTTGTTGTCTTAATCGGATGGCAATGCCTTCGTGCAATGCGGTAGAATATATTACAGGCATTTTGCCATGCAGTTTATGCACTATCTGGTGTGCTTCCTGCATGATTGACTCCTGTGTTTTTTCAAGTATTTCCGCGGCTTCAGCAATTTCCACTGACTTTTGCGGAGCAATTTTATAATGCGAAAGAATATGCAAAACTTGTGTAAGCGAGTAGCCTAAACAACTGCGCGGTGGGCTTCCGCCGGGAACAACTATGTAGTCATTGCCATCTTTTTTTGCCAGTTCCAATATTTGTCCGCCGGAGGTAATGCAAACTATCTTTGCCCGCCCGGATGAACCGTTCGGACCGGCTTTTAAGTTTTGTGCAAGATGATAGCATTCCAGCGTTTCTTCCGTATTACCGGAATAAGAGGAACAAATAACAAGGGTATGTTCATCGATATAGGAGGGGAGCGTATAGCTTTTCAGCACTTCAATTGGTACAGTTGCTTCATCAAACAGGATTTCTTTGGCTATGGTGCCGCCAATGCCCGAGCCGCCCAAACCGCAAATAACAACTTTGTTTATCGGCACTTTTAATGCAGAGAGCTTTGCATTGTTTGCAATTTCTACGGCTTTTTTCAGCTGGGCAGGAAATCGTTGTATCAAATCTTTCATCATAGTATTCAGGCGTAATATGATGCAAAAATAAACTTCCCAACGGAATTACATGTTAAAAGGCTGTTAATTGCTTAAAATAGGGCAGTTACGCATCTTTTTACTGTCTGCCCCGAACCCATAGGGTAGTTATGCCATTATTTTCAGCCTCTTTTGCAATGCATCTGCCATTCCGGCATCATCGGGCGAGATGACAATTTTTTCGTGTTTTTCTATTAGTAGTATTAATATTCTGTTGCGATGGCTTGTGCAGTACATGCGGAAACTTCCCAGTTTTGGGTTGGCGAAAAGCCCTGTATATCCAAATAAGCCACCATTACCGGCAGTGCGTATGGTCCATTTAAAATCACCAGTTTCTGTAAGGCTCGCGCTTTCAATTTCCGAAATGGAAATTTCTTTGTTAAGCTTTGAAAAAGCCCTTTGTATGATTAATTTGTCATTGGTAAGTTGATAACCTTTTACACTATACAAATAGGTAGGAACCAAAATAAAAATGGGTATCACAACTAAAACGATGCCACCGTACCGAGGCTCGAGGGTAAACATAAAGACAATTCCGGTCACTATTAATAAAAAGACAATTCCGGTTATGGTTTTTGCTAATGTATCTAAACTTGCTTTGTAGGTTTCCATATTTTTATGAATTAAAAAGTGAGATGAGTATGACTTTTGAAAATATTTCTGCTATCAGCATAGAAGCAATAAATGTCCATATGGCTTTTGAGCCTTTTAAGTTGGCTGAAATGGAATAGGCATTATAAAGAAGGGCAATTATCCAGATGATGATAAAAAGTCCTGCAATGCCTGAAATAACAAGCCCTGCCATGGTGCCCGAACTTATGTTTTGAATATCGGCAAGCCCTTTAATATTAATAAAAGGAACAAAAAGGATATTAATAATAACCGCGAAAATTGCCGGATACCTTGCAAGCGCAGCGGTACCTGCTATATCGATAAAACGGATGGTTGAAACAGATGCAAGGCGCCCGAAGATATAAAGTGGAATAACCGTACATATCCAATCTGTAAATGGTTCGATAATATATAAATAGGGTGCGGTTATTCTACCTTTATGCACATCGATTACTCCATCTTGGTGAACCTTTCCGAGGTAGCCAAGAATGGCGGAAATAAGCATTGCACCTATGCCAAGCAATAAGGCTTTGTTACCGGCAATAAATTTAAACGGATTAAACAACCATGTTTTCATTTGGAAGATTTTTGAGGTTTTTCGGTTTCATTCAACCTTGTTATAATATCATCCAGCATATTGCGGACGGTGGGGTAGCTCAACTTCATTTTTTCAGCCATCAACTTTAGGCTCCCGCTGCTTTTTACAAAATCGGTAATGAATTCCCTGTCGGGCTGTTCAAGCCTGGCCAAAGGGGGCAATTCAAATTCTCCTGTTACTTCTGTTTTGCAATTCCCGCAGGAAAGGCTTTTTACGTATACCGGAGAGGAACAGGATGGACATAAATGAGGTAATTTTTTTAACATATTGTATCTTTGAGTGCACAAAGGTATATATAATTTCAATATTATTTAACTAAAAATTAATATTATTCAAAAATATTTTCTATTTTTGCATCCTCAATTAAATATTCATAGTATGAAAAACCTATTTTTAGCAGCAGTTATTTTATTGGTTTATAGTTGCAAGGGTGCTTCCAAACCGGCTAAAGACACTTCCTGGACAGAGTCTTCCGTTGCGCTTGAAACCAAAACCGGGAAATTATTCGGGACACTTTGCACACCCAAAGGTTTAACAAAAGGACCCGTGGCGCTTATTATTGCAGGCTCCGGCCCAACAGACCGCGATTGCAACAGCCCCATGATGAAAACGGATGCATATAAAATGCTGGCGCATAGACTGGCTGATAATGGCATTTCGACTTTGCGTTACGACAAACGCGGAATTGCCGAAAGTAAAGCTGCCATGACAAAAGAAACAGTCTTGCATTTTGAAGATTTGGTGGATGATGCCAATGGATGGCTGCAAATGTTGAAAGCGGATAAACGCTTTTCTAAAGTGATTGTTATTGGACATAGCGAAGGTTCGCTTATTGGCATGCTTATTTCTAAAAATGGCGCGGATGAATACATTTCTATATCAGGCATTGGGGAGAGCGCTGACAAGGTTTTAAAAATTCAATTAGCCGCGCAGCCAAAATCGGTTCAGGATACTGCATTCCCTATTATTGACAGCCTGGCTGCCGGAAAACTGGTTCCAAATGTATCGCAACGTTACTATGCACTTTTTAGGCCAAGTGTGCAACCTTATATGATTTCCTGGTTTAAATATGACCCTTCAGCAGAAATAAAAAAGTTGACTATTCCTGTTTTAATTCTGCAGGGCACAAATGATATACAGGTAAGCGTAGATGATGCTAAAAAACTAAAGGAAGCCAACCCGAAAGCGAAAATGATTCTGATTGATTCCATGAACCATGTATTCAAAATAATTAAAGGTGACCGAACTGAAAACATGAATTCCTATTCCAATCCTTCGCTGCCCATTGCCCCTGAACTGCCAGCCGATATTGGCGATTTTATTTACCAGGATTAGAAGATTTTTTCTTCTTCTTTTTTGGTTTGGGTATTTTCCCGATACGTTTGTCGCCTTTTAAAACCAGTTCGCACGCTTCAATGGCAGCCCTTTCAAAATCATCGCTGTCGGATGGAATCATTTGCCAGGCGGTTTCGCGAGAACCTTCGTTCAAAACAGAAACTGAAGTGAGGGATGGGAACAATTTCTTAAGGCTTTTATGATGTTCATGCGAAGTGGCAATCCAAAGTCCGTTGCAATCAGTATGAGTTTCGCGGTTACGCATTATAAAAACTATTTTCTCGCCCACATAGATGCTGTAGCAACCAAACATTGGACTGATGCGGGGTTCAAGAGGAAGTAAATAATCCAATATAAACGGAAACGGAATGTTTTTAGAACGGGGCATTTGGTTTTAAAATATGCCACAGATTTCAAAGATTAAATCACAAACTATTAATTCCATATTCGTAATTAACCTGTGAAATCTGTGGCAGTTGTTTTTAGGGATTTGATTTCTTTTCTATAAACAGCACCACTTTATTAAAATCGGCGGAGGCATTAATCACTTTCCGGAATTCTTCATACATGCTTATAGGATAACGGATTTCCCGGTAGTCTTCATCGATTGTTACCGTTATTTTATTTCCATCGGCAGTGTAAAACGAATGAAATTCCATATCCCGTTCTCCGCCTGTCATGTGGAATACATCCATATTTACGGCATTTAAATTGGTAACGGTATATCCATCGGGAATTTCAAATTCCAGCACACGGTGGTAGCCATGGTTATGATGGTTTTCGACAGGCGTGTGGCGGGTAGTATCATCATATAACTGGCTCTGCGGGCCAATCAGCTGGCCTACCTTAAACAGGAATTTATTCCCTGCCTGTTCCAGCACACTGTTGGTGCTTAAATCCGCTTCCACAACAAATGGTTGGCGGAACAATTCGTTTTCAGAATAACCGCTTACGTTCACGTTGGTAGGTTTTGCGTCCTGAAAAATCACTTTAATCAAGCGGTCAATAACGTCCTTTTTATCCTGGTCCGACAGATAGGAATAAATAGGTTGTATTTCATATCCTTCATAGCCTGCAAATGTTTCCTTTAAATGGATGTTTGCAATCCCGGCATCCAAATCGAATTTGGTGTTTTCGTAAATGTCGTTCATGCTTTGTTTCCAGTCGTTGCAGGTTATTTCCTGAACCTGCCCAATACCGGTATGGAAATCCTTTCCAATCGTAACAGGATGCATAAATAAGCCTTGCTGACAAATCCAATCTTCTGGTACGAAACCGTAGCGCGACATGGGTTCCATAGGAGCCATGTAATTATCAGTTCCCGGGAAATAAATCAGATATTTTTGCAAATAAGTCCACGAATCGAAATCACCGTCAAAAGGTTTGTCGAAGCGGTTTGTAGTAAGCACAATTTCATGGCTTATTCCGGCGTTGTTGAATAACTGGTCATACAACTTCAGCAAGCCCAATTCATTTGCAACATGGTTTTTTAAAATAGACTGCAGCGTATTGGCATCTTTATCCATAATATCTTCCTTCAACGCAATGCTGGTTTTCATGCGGCTTTCAATCTTCCTTACTTTTTCTTCTTCACTCATACCGCCCAGTTTCATTGTATCTATTACCTTTTTAGCTGTTTGCATATCTTTTTTGGTAACACCTTTATTAAATACTTCATACAAATTCTGGCAGAAATCGCTCCATGTATCCAGCCTTTCCGTTGGGTCTGCATTGGCATTGTAAGCATATTTATACTCCATGCGCATCAGTGCGCCATCCTCTTCCGAAAATTCTTCTTTATCGAAACCTTTAATGTCGGTGCCCTCGCAAAATATATGCCGTTTCGAGGTCATGTTGCTATCGGTCTGCATATCCGGGAAACCATTGTAACTCTTAGTATCGAAGATAAGCGCCGGAGGAGAATAAATATCCACGTTTACTTTTTTATGCAGGCTGTTTATGCGGATATATTCTGTACCGTTTTTGCGGGAAGGCTCCTGCAAGGTGTACATGTATTCCACTTCGCTGCCCGATTCGATACCATCGATAGCGAATATTTTAAAACGGCCCATGTTCTGGTAATTATCTACATCTTTAATATTGGCAGCATTAAGCGTTGTTACTTTTCCATCTTTTGTAACCGACCTTGCCTGCACATCTTCTAATGTAATGCCGTCTGCCATAGGGATGTAAACCGTGTTTGATTCCTCGATGGCTTTATCGGAATTAACATGGATAATCATATGGCGGGTAACATACATTACTACATTTCCATCTTCCAAATAATATTCAATAATGCGTTTGTCCTTAATGACTACCATTCCCATTCTTTGTTCGTCGGGTGATAGGGCATGTACTTTCGGGTTCTCATCCCATTTATAACTTTTATATTCGGGGTCGGGCGCTGTGGTCGGGGCCTGTAATTGCGCAAAGGAGCAATGCATCGCAATGATTCCTATGAGCAGAAATAAATATTTTTTTGAAAACATTTCCTTTAATTTTTATTGTTTGGTTAATGTTACCGTTTCATTGTAGGCCTTGGTAAGCTGGTGAATCATTTTGTTCCAGCGGTCGAAATCTTCTTTGTTCAGCATAAGCGTATTGATGTATAGGTAGCTGTGGTAAATAATGGTATTGCCCTTTAATTCATAATTTATTTTAAATCCGAACTTTGCGTCGGAATAGCTGCTGGCAACGGGTATATAAGATACTTTATAGCCTTTTGGGATTTCAAGGATATTAATATTTTTATTGATATTTTTATATTCGAATTCACGCGGAGCCTCGCGGTCAGCTTCAATCAAATCATTTTGATGCGCTTTTTCCAATTGCAAGTTTATATACACATCTTTCTCATTTTTCAGGAGGTAATCACTTACTTCAAATTTGTAGCGGATACCTAAATCTTTATCGCGGTCTTCCAGATTTTCCATGGAAGAAGAATCAATCCGAAATTTGTTATTCCCTTTACGGAGGAGGTCCTGAAGTAAATCTTTTTTCTCCTTATTTTCATAATTCATGAGCCGCCTGCCGGTAATTATTTTTTCATACCCCCTGGCTCGCAAGTAGCCTCTGCCTTTAATTTCAGAGTTATCTATAGTAAGGTAAGTAGAATCGATAAATTGATTTTTGTCTGTATCCATAACAGGAACGTGCAGAATTTCAAACTTCCCCGGCCCCATACCCAGAAATGCCTCTTTGCCCTGAATCATGGAAGTGAAAAAATTAAACGGAGCGTCTTTTCCGGTGGCATCCAAAAAATAGGCTTTGCCATTTTCAATATAGGTGCATATCATGTGATTGGTCGCCATAGGCGAAGGTACATCCTGAAATGTGTAGGGAATGTCACGTGTTCCAATCCATGTTTTATAGGCATCTAATCCTGCTGCGCGAATCATTTCAACAAGTGTACTGGCCATGTCTTTGCAATCGCCGAAGCGGCGTGAACAAACCAGTGTAGCCTCGCGCGGAACGAAGCCGCCAAGGCTGTCTTCATAAGCCACATAGGTAATATTATTCTGAACCCAATAAAATATACGTTTCACTTTTTCCACATTACTGGTAGCCCCGTTTGTAATGGAATCGACTACTTTTTTTACCTCCGGGGAAACAGTTGTATTTACATCTTTCACCATACTGTAAAACCAATCGTAAAGTGCGGATGTATCGCTCATTATTTTTTTCTCTGTGCCATTGTTCATATAGGAATCAAGCACTACCACCACATGCGGAACATAGTATGGCACCGAAGGCGACTCTTCATCATTCTTTATTTTTGCCGCAGTATGGCATACCCAGGAATAGACAGTGTTTTTGCCGTTTTGCTTGCTGGTAAACTCCACACTATTATCGGCTACATTGAATAACTTATATCGGATTTTAACTCCTTGCGGAATGGTTACTGAAAATTCCGCTTCTTCGGCAGGTGCAAATGTTTTAAAAAAGAATCGCCCGAACAAGTGCGGGTCGGTAATTCTTTCCGTGTAAGAAAGTACCTCCCTCGAACCATTTATAAGGCCGGGGTAGGTGAATTTATAAGCCCGTTCATCATCATAAAATGTGCCTTCGGCAATTTCGTTGGTGCGGGTGAAATCTTTTACTTTTAAGGTTCTAAATTTATCGCCGTCAGGAATCAGGGTGCGTGCATCCAAATCTTTAATAGAAGAGAAATCCTGCCAATAAACATCCCTGTCCATAAATTCAGAAGTCTTATCTGTCAGCAGCAATAGCTCTTCATAGGTGGTAGAGTAAATTACAGGCGCATTATTTTCAATCTTAATAATCGCATCTTCCTTGCGGGAAACATAGACAGAATTTTCCGAGGAATATTTCTTCCGCAATTGAGAATAGATGTCTTCCTTTTGCGCAAAAACAGGTATGCCGGCGAGCATTAAAAGCAAGCCGGAAAAAATGTGTTTTTTATATGTTCCTTTATAATACATCTGGTTACTTTGATTTGTTTTCGGCTATTTCGTTTCCATCATAATAAAATACTGTCTTCACTATATTGCCATCCTTATCATAATAGTTACTGGGGCCTTGTTTCGTACCAAGCGTATATAGTTCGGTATGCTCCAACTTTCCGGTTTTATAATAATAGGAACAGGTTCCATCCAGTTCTCCGTAATAATAATTGTCCGTTTCTTTCAGCGTTGTATCTCCCTCGAAATAATATTTCTGAATTCCGTTCCTGTATCCCGATTCATAATTTTCATCCGCACGGACTTTCCCGTCAGGTGTGTAATTTATTCTTTTACCATCGAAAAATCCGCTTATGTATTTGCACTGAATCGATTTATTTCCATTGGGATAATAACACAATACATCGCCTGTTCCTTTATCTAAATTAACCCGCTGAACAGGCTTGCCGGCTTTATCTGCCGATGCATAGGCCAAAACATTTCCATCATGATACCAGAAAATTCCCGCAACTGTGCTGTCACCGTAATAATACCTGTATTCACCTTCCCGCTGGCCTTCTTCATAATTTCCTGTTGCATACAATTTCCCGCTTTCCAAATAATATTTATAAGTTCCTTCCAGGTCATCGTTATAATAATTGTCGGCTTCCTCCAGGTTTCCTGTTTTATAATAGCTGTTGCCAGGGCCTTCACAACTTCCCATGTCGTAGGTATAAACAGATGCCAATTTCCCGTTTTGGAAAAAATCTTTCACAGTGCCTTCCCTCGAATCCAAAAGGTATTCCCCTTGCCTTGAAAGTTTGCCATTCGCAAAATATTTTTTCTCGCTTCCTTCTAAAAATCCGTTTACATAATTCAGTTCATGAAGTGTGTTTCCGTTGGCGTATTTTAAAAGATATTTGCCTGTTCCCTTGTCGGAAATATATCGGTAATCTATTTTTCCGTTTGTATCGAAATCGTAAATTTTATCCAGGTATCCATACTTGTAAAAATGTTGTTCGGAAAGCTTTCCGTTAAATTCGAGGAAGTCAGAATGGCCGTGCAAAGCACCGTTCACAAAGAAATCGCGTTTAATCAACCTGCCTTTCGCATCGTAATAATCCCACTCGCCCTGTTTGTTTCCATCTACATACCAACCCTGTGTATCCATGGCGCCGGTGTGATAATAGCTTACAAAGTACCCGCTCTTGCTATCCTCAGAATAGTTTACGGAATCTTTCACTTTTCCGTCAAAATAATAATGCACGGACATACCATCCAACTCGTCTTTGTTGTAATTTTCCATCGTTTCCAGTCCGCCGTAGTAATTATAAAATTTCCAAACGCCATCGCGCTTTCCGTTTACATAGATGCCTTCCGAAGTTACCTGCCCTTGTGGGTTGCAGCCTTTCATAGATATAATTTTTCCATCCAACTTACCGCTTGAAACAATGTTGCCACCTTTGTCAAGAAATGTATAACTCTGCAAGATTCCGTCTTTGTAAGTATGCAATTCAAAAACAATTCCGTCTTCATCAAACACACTGTCTATCCCATCCAGAGTACCATCCTTGCCGTAATTCTGCACTTCATCTTTTTTACCGTTGCGGAAATAGAATATCCATCTGCCTGCGGGGTCTCCCTTTTCATTAAAGCTTCCCGCTTTCTGCAGGCTTCCATCTTTATAATAAATCTTCCATTCGCCCGCTTGTTTATCGTCTTTATATGCCCCGGTATCCTGCAACTTGCCGTTACTCCAGTATAGCGCAAAAGCGCCATTTTTCAAATCATTTTGCAGTGTTTTTACAGACCTGATAGCGCCTGTTGTATAATATTCCTTCAGCAGCCCGTCTAATTTCCCGTCCGTAAAATTTGCCGTGTAATGTTGTTTGCCATCGTCATAAAAATAGATGGCGGTTCCAGTCAATTTACCTTCGGAATAGTTTGTGCGGGCTGTCAGTATTCCCGATATGTTATAATCCCAGCAATCGCCGTCCAGCAAGTCGTTGTGGAAATTATATTTGGCTTTTGGCGCTCCGTTTTCATACCATAACTCCGCCGCACCCTCCCTTTTCCCGTTTGTGAAATTGGTGATTTCTTTTTTTGCCCCGTTTGTGTAAAACCATTGCCACTTGCCTTCCTTTTCGCCATTGTCATTGTATTTTCCTTTGCTGGAAATAATGCCATTGTGGCGGTAATAATATTCCCAATTGCCGGTAGGCTTGGAAGGATTTTTTTTCGTTCCTTCCGTTTCCGGTCCCATGGATGCGAGCATTTCATTCTCCCAATAATCAAGAGCGACAGTAATTTTTTTGCCATTCACATCCACTTCCCTTTTTTTATTGGCATCTGCAAGGAAAGCGTTTTTCCAGTTTTGAAAACCGAGAATTTTTTTCTTGTTTTTCAAAATATTTTTCTGGAGGGTCTCATCCTGCACCGACAACAGCATATAATATACATAAGGTTGCAGATATTTCTTTTGCTGCAGTGCTGTAAATAATGGAACATATTTATCCATCCAGTAATTGCCCGTATTAGGTGCATATTTTAATTCTTCCAGAAACAACTGTATTTGTTTTACAAAATTGTAACTGATTTCGGTGGTGGGTTTATATTGCTTGTTCATTGCAATTTTCGAACGTATCAAAGCATCGAGCTCATTGAACGCACTGTCGTGATAAATGGCAGGGTCGGCCCGGTTTGCTTTATTGTATTGGTATTTGTTCTGTGTCATTTGTTCGATTAACCCGATAACCGTATAAGAGCGGTTTTTGTCAGGTTCGAGAATTAAATAGAACTGCAGCGAAAGCAAAGCGGGTATTAAACGCCCCTGTTCCAGGCAGCATCTGCCGAGGTAATAATGGCTGGAAGCATCGTACAAATCCAAGTCGATTGCTCTTTCAAAAGAGCTAACGGCATCGGCATATTTACGCATTTTATATTGCGCCAATCCAAGCGTATAATAAAGTTTATGCACGTTGGAATATTTTAGCAACACGGTATCTTTTAGCATAGTTACAGCCGCAGCATATTCGCCTTCATCGAGATATACATTTGCAAGCGTATTGTAAAAATCGGGGTCGTAATCGCTGCCAAGCAAAAGCCCTTTGCGGCAAATGGCAATAGCTTCGCTATCCTGTTCCAGCGCCTCTTTCGCAATAGCATCTTCAATCAGCGCAAGGCTATAGTTGGTATCATTATCGGAAATTGTTTCATATAATTTGCCTGCCGCGGCAAATCCGCCGGTGTCGGTATTCATAATACCCATACGAATAGAATCGGCGGAATTCACATATGGAATTTGTTTCTGTGCTTTAAGCACGGTGCCGACACAAAGCAGCATAATAATAAACCCTGTAACAGGGAATAGTTTTTTCATAGAAATATTTTCTCGTTTATTCAAAGAGACTAAAGTACAAATTTCCGTTAGCCGAAACGCAATTATTAATAACGAAGAATAACAAGTTGGTATTCCACCAACAAATGTATCTCAATAAATCCTTCAAAATCCTTAAAAAAGGTTAATTAACGGATGTTTCCCCTAGCTATGAAACGCGGTATTACTGGGCCAGCAAAGCCAGCAATTCCGACTTTTTTTGGCGCGATACTTCCAACGACGAGCCTTCCGCCATCACCACTTCGCCTCCGTCGCCTTTCAGGTATTTGCTTACATAACTAAGGTTGATTATGTTGGCTTTATGTATACGGAAAAACTGTTTTGAAGACAACAGGGTTTCAAAATCTTTCAGGGTTTTGGAAGATGTAATCTTGTTTCCCTGAATAAGATGGATGTGCGTGTAATTAATATCCCCCTGCAAATAGACAATATTATCCGGGTCAAGGTAAACGATGCCATCCGGCGAGGGTACAGGCAGCTTATGCACTTTTTGCGAAAGCGTTGAAATTATTTTCTCGAGGTTTTTATACCCGTCCGGGTCTATTATTCTTTTCTCCTCACACTTTTTTACGGCAGCCACCAGTTCCTCAGGAACGATTGGTTTTAAAAGATAATCGAGCGCATTGTGCTTGATGGCTTTTACGGCATATTCATTATAAGCAGTCGTAAAAATAACGTCGAAGGGATGTTTTTTAAACCGCTGTAAAAGGTTGAATCCATTGGCAAACGGCATTTCAATATCGAGAAATACAACATCCGGAGGAATCCCATTAATACTCTTTTCAGCGTCATCGGCCGAATGAACGATTCCCATTACATGTACATTTGCGCAATGCATTTTAAGGAGCATTTCCAATGTTTTTGCGCCCAATACTTCGTCGTCTACAATCAGTGCGTTAAGCATACATCAGTTTGTTTAAAATTACTGGCATAAATAATTCCACTATCGTGCCCGAAGGGCTGCCATCTGTATTTGTTTTATCGATAAGGTTCACACTTGTCTTGGCCTTGTTCAGCATATTTACAATCTGCAATCTTTCCTTGGCAATCGATAGCCCCATAGATTCGTGCGAGGTTCCTTTTTTCAGCTCCATGGAGCGTTTCCGGCCTATTCCGTTATCATTGATAGTGCATTTCAGGCTGCCGTTTATTTTCTCGAATCCTATAAGCAACTCCCCCTGTCTTTCCTTCAAATGCATTAATCCGTGCCAGATGGCGTTCTCTACAAAAGGCTGAATTATCAGGGGTGAAATTAAAACATTTTCCGGGTTAATCGAGGTGTCGACCGAAATTTTGTAATTGAATTTGGAAGAGAAGCGCAACGATTCCAGTTCAAGGTAAAGCTCCAGCATTTTTATTTCTTCCGCTAAGGAGATGCTCTCAAACCGTGAATTTTCAAGGACTTTCCGAATTAATTGGGAGAACCTTGTCAAATGCAAATGCGCCGCTTTCGAATCATTATTCAGAATAAAATGCTGTATGGAATTGATGGCATTGAAAATAAAATGCGGGTTCATCTGCGCCCGCAGAGCCTTCAGTTCCATAGCCACTTTTTGTTTTTCCACATTCATTTTTTCCTTACGCGTAGTTCTCCACAAACGGAATATTAATATTGATATGAGGGTGATTAATCCGGCTACCGCAATAACAAGAAATAAAATCAACCGTTGCTTTTTTGTCGAGGCATCCGCAATTGCCTTGTTTTTTTCAGTTTCTGCCTGTTGAAGGGTTAATTGTTTGTCGTATTCATACTTGGCTTCCAGTTTGCCAATTTGCTTGCTTTTATCTTCATTAATCAACGAATCTTTCGATACAGTATATTTCTTGTAAGTGTCATACGCCTTCTCCCACTGGCCGGTTTCGGCGTACAATTCACTTAATCGTTCCGTGCCTTCATCCGATACATCCTTATTTTTTATACTATCAGCTAATTTTACCGATTTGGTTATATACTTTTCAGCATCTTTATATTTTTTTTCATCCATGTAAACCTGCCCGATATTATAAACATATTTCGCCACCTCGGCCTGGTTACCCATCTTCTCAGACTGTTTCAGCACGGAATTAAAATTATCCATAGCCTGCTTGTAATTGCTGTCGGCCGCATACACCCTGCCAATATTCCCCAATGCCGATGAAATGGAGCGTTTGTCATTAATCTCTTCGCTGATTTTTAATGCTCTGGTATAAAAGTCTAATGCTTTGGGATACTCCCGCTTTTTGAAATATACATTCCCGATACATTCCAAATTGTAGGTCTCTCCGCTTTTATTTCCAATATCCTGCGCAAGCTTGTATGATTTCTGGAAATAGGTGAGTGCGTCGTTATAATCGTCCTGGTAAAGATAAACGTCGCCAATATTACCGGTGCAAGTGGCAATTAATTTCTTGTCATCGGCTTCCTCCGCCAGTTTCAGCGCTTTTAAAAAATAGGCCAATGCATCAGGCAGTTTGCCTTGCGCATCATAAATCAATCCCATATTCGATATGATGGAAGCAGCACCTGATGTATTGCCCAATTGCTGGGTTATTTCCAATGCTTTGGAATAATAGGTGAGTGCATTGGTATAATCGGCTTGCATGTAATAAGCGAAAGCCATATTGGAGTTAGCTTTTGCAAATCCCTGCGGGTAGCCTATTTTTTGAGAAAGTACAGACGCACTTTTGGCACAATCCATCGCTTTTTTCATATCACCAATGTCGCAATAAGCATTGGAAAGTTTATTCAGGTGTCGCACTTTAACGGAATCGTACTTATCTAAACCTACCAATGCTTTAATAGAATCGATTTGCCGCTGCTGGGCATAGATAAAAGTAGCAGATAAGAAAGTGACAGTATAAAGAATAAGCAACTTTTTCATAGATGCAGGCAGAACTATTGTGCTTGTATAGCAAAGATAGTAATAAAACTGATTATGTGGTATATCTGTCTCGTTTATGCGTTGTGCTATATAGTCTTCCCTAATAAAAACACGGCTGGATGGTCATTAAAGCTATCTTTTGAAGTTCTCCATTCCCGAATAGGTTTGGTTTTTATTCTTTCAGAAATCAGGGTAATATCCGAAGCAACGCAAAGCAAGGTTTCCTCTTTGCAGACATTTAGAATGTCCTTTAAAAGCGCATCGTTCCGGTAAGGGGTTTCAATAAACAGTTGGGTTTGGTTTTTTTGCCATACCAATGTTTCCAATTGTTTTAAGGCTTTAATACGGTCCGGTTCTTTTTTTGGAAGGTAGCCATTGAATGCGAAGTTTTGCCCATTTAAACCGGAGGAAATTAGTGCCATTAAAATGGATGAAGGCCCGACCAGTGGAAGAACACGGATATTGTTCCTGTGTGCGAATTGTATTATTTCCGCACCCGGGTCGGCAATAGAGGGGCAACCTGCATCGCTTATCAGTCCTGCATTTTTACCATTCATCAGTCCTTGCATGGTGAAATTTATATCCGCATTTTTAGAATGTTCATTGCATAAATGAAAGGTAAGTGAGTCAATAGGTTTCTCAATTTTAGCTTTAATTAAAAAGCGGCGGGCACTGCGGATATCTTCCACAATAAATTCATCCAACGAGCGGATGATTTCAATGTTGTATGATGGCAGGGAATGCTCCACTGGCGCATCTCCCAGCAAGGAAGGTATCAGATATAATATTCCTTTTGGGGTGCTCATTGTTTTTCTTCCTTTTGAATTTTTTCCAAAATAATATCACATGCCTTATCGAGCATGGCAAAGACTTTTTCAAAATCCTTTTCACCGCCGAACCAAGGGTCAGGGACGGATAAATTAGCTCCGGGATTTATTTCATTCAAAATCATTTTCACTTTTTCAGCTTCTTCCTTTTTGCTGGCTTGATTCAATATATCTGAATAGTTAGTACTATCCATGGCATAAATCAGGTCAAAGGTATCAAAGTCATGCCGGGTAAATTGCCTTGCTCTGTGCGTAGATAAATCAATTCCATGTTTTTTCCCGCTTTCCATTGTTCTGTAATCGGCCTTTCCACCGCTATGATAATCGGAAGTTCCTGCGGAATCTACTTCCACCCGAGTAATATTTTTTTCGTTCAGTTTTTTAATAAGTATTGCTTTCGCCATAGGCGAGCGGCAAATATTACCGAGGCAAACCATTAAAATCCGTTTTTTCATAATCACACAAAGGTACAGAAAGCAAGGAATTCAATTGTAATGACTGTATTTATTATTGCCGGTCCGGCTTGGGACTTAGTGATGATAGGGTTCTCCTTTTAAAATTGTCATTGCCCTGTAAAGTTGTTCCAAAAAGAACAGCCTTGCCATTTGATGATTAAACGTCATTTTTGAAAGTGAAACCGTTTGATTGGCTCTTTCTTTTATTTCCGGTGCAAAACCATAAGGTCCGCCTATGATAAATACCATTCTTTTTCCGGGCATATTCAAATATTTTTGAACCTGTTTGGCAAACTCCAACGAGGAATATTCTTTGCCTTTTTCATCTAGTAGAATAATCAAATCAGAAGGAGTAATTTTCTTTTGTATCTCTTTCGCCTCCGCCAATATGGCGGCTTCTTTGCTATTCGATTTATTTTTTTGAGAAGATATGGTCACCATTTCAAAAGATGCATAATGTTGTAAGCGTTTAGCATAAAGCTCAAAGCCTGTTGCAAGGTATTTGTCTTCATTGTCTCCTATGGTAATGAGCAATATTTTCATGCCTGATTGGTGGTGCTATAAATTACAAATCTATAACTTTACAAACTTTATAGACATTATGAACTCTAAAAACTCGGATGTTTTTCATTCCAAAGAATTCCAAAAGGAGCTGGATGCCTTTATTGAAAGGGCATTTAAGGAAGATATTGGCGAACGCGACCATACTTCTTTTGCATGTATTCCCGCCAAGATTAAAGCGGAAGGAAGGTTACTTGTGAAAGATGATGGTGTAATTGCAGGCATAGAAGTTGCCAAACGGATTTTTAAAAAGCTGGATAAAAAGATAACACTTGATGCGTTTGTAAAGGATGGTGATAACGTAAAAAAAGGTGATATCGCTTTTATAATTGATGGGAATGCCCGGACACTTCACACCGGCGAACGCCTTGTGCTGAATGTTATGCAGCGCATGAGCGGTATCGCAACCAAGGCGCATCATCTTACGCAATTATGTGAAGGTACAAAAGCAAAAGTGTTAGATACACGCAAAACGACCCCCGGTATGCGCCTGCTTGAAAAATGGGCCGTTTCTATTGGTGGAGCGACCAATCATCGTTGGGGTTTATATGATATGATACTTATCAAAGATAATCATGTTCATTGCTCAGGCGGGATAAAAAATGCCATAAAAAATGCGCACGACTATCTTAAAAAAGAGAAGAAAAAACTGGATATTGAGATTGAAGTGGGCAACTTTGATGAACTGAAAGATGTGCTTGAAATGGGCGGTTTGCAAATGATATTGCTTGATAATTTTACGCCCGCCAACATTTCAAAGGCGGTGAAAATGATTGGTGGCAAATATAAAACCGAGGCATCGGGTGGAATTACGGAAGATAATATCAGGAAATACGCGCTGACAGGTGTCGATTTTATTTCCTCGGGTGGACTAACGCATAGCGTGAAGAGTTTGGATTTAAGTTTGAAAATATTTCCTTTCGAATAACGGAGTATGGTATTCAAGCAGCCCAATGAGTACGAATTTGAACAAGTGAAGCAACTTGTAAAAGAATTTTGGTTGGATGATTTAGATATGCAGCCGCAACAATTCAGTGTACTGTCTGATAATGGAAAGGTGATAGCTTTTGGAAGATTGCGGGAACATGCAGATGCTACAGAACTATGCACGATGGGCGTTACCAAAGGTTTTCAGAAAATGGGATACGGAGAGAAAATGGTTCAGCACCTGCAAAGTATTGCCAAGCGCGATGTATTCCTTGTGACTATTATACCCGATTTCTTTAGTCAGATTAATTTTAAAATAGTGAATACTTATCCTGATTCCCTAAAGAAGAAAGTAGACAGATGCTCTGCCGATTTTCATGTGGGGGAGACGTATAATGTAATGAAGTGGGAGTTAGGTACTCACCCCCAACCCCCTCTCTATTTATAGAGAGGGGGCAAATGCCCACGATTGCAAAGTGACTTTTCCCTTCTCTACTGTTAGAGAAGGGGTAGGGGATGAGTAATAAATAGATTTAATGTAACTTTGCTCTTCATGAAACGGTTTTTGTTGTTGATAGCACTTTCTTTTTTTGCATTCTCATTTAAAAGTGAGAAGCCTGGCGGATATACCTATCAAATTGCGCGTATGAAATACCGTGGTGGAGGTAATTGGTATGTGAGCCCTACCTCGCTGCCGAACCTGATTGACTTTTGCAATAAGAATTTGGGAATGAATATCAATCCACAGGAGGCTGTAGTTGAGCCCGGCAGCCCTGAAATATTTAATTATCCCTTAGTGCATATTACAGGCAATGGCAACATCACTTTCTCTGGCGATGAAGCCGAAAATTTACGCAATTATCTTATTGCAGGCGGGTTTTTAGAGGTGAATGACAGTTATGGTATGGATTCTGCATTTAAGCGGGAAATAAAAAAAGTGTTTCCGGAATTGACATTAGTGGAGTTACCGTTTACGCATCCCATCTATCACCAAAAATATGATTTCCCGAATGGGTTACCCAAGATACATGAGCATGATGGCAAACGGCCCATTGGTTGGGGATTGATTTATAACGGCCGTCTGGTTTGTTTTTACAATTACGACGCCGATTTAGGCGATGGCTGGGAAGACCATGATGTTTACAACGACCCACCCGAAAACCATGAAAAGGCCCTTGAAATGGGCGCTAACATTTTGCAATATGTTATGCTGGGGCAGATGGATGGGAAGAAGCCTTAGATAGAATATGTTCTCTCCTTTACATAAAATAGTTGTTATAGTATGTTTATTATTTCTTTGGAGCGATTGCTTTAGTCAAAGAATAAATATTGTCTATGATACGAATGGCCCTTCTGAAAGATCTATGACTTCTAATTGGTACTTGAAAGATAGAAAAGACTCTGCTGTTTTGGCTTTCGAAGTATTTTCATTCCATAAGGATACGGCTGAGATAACTATTAACAACCAAAAATTTGCTAGTATTTCTTTTATAAATGATAGCCTTTGGTCACCGCCGAAATTGTTGGAAATTCCAAAATTAAAAGGCAAAGAGAAAATAAAAATTAGGGATGACAAAGTTACTTTTGATACTTTTATTCTCGATAAAAAGTATTCTTTTGTTTATTTAGGGATAGATGAGAACTATGTATTATATGTTATATACACTAATCATCGGTGGATTCAGACCCGCAGATAGAAAGCCTTCGCCACTTCCCACACTACTATCCCTACACTAACAGATATATTCAATGAATGTTTTGTGCCATATTGAGGTATTTCAATACAGGCATCGCACACATCAATTACTGTTTGTTCAACTCCGGTAATTTCATTGCCAAATACAAGGGCTATTTTAGCAGAATCAGAAATGAATTTATTGAGCATAATACTTTGTTCTGCTTGCTCAACTGCATAGACTTTATAGCCTTCATTTTTTAATGAATGCACCGCTTCCAATGTGGTTTCAAAATGTTTCCAGTTTACGGTTTCGGTTGCCCCCAAAGCGGTTTTCTGTATTTCACGGTGGGGTGGGGTGGCGGTTACTCCGCATAAATAAATCGCTTCTACTAAAAATGCATCCGCTGAACGAAATACAGAGCCAACATTATTCATGCTGCGAACATTATCAAGCACGATTACAATGGGGAGTTTTTCCGCTTTTTTGAATTCGTCGGTTGATTTACGATTCAGTTCATCCATTGATAATTTGCGCATCCCTTTTAGTTCTTGTTGGGTAAGATTGCTTCGTTCCTCGCAATGACGCTACTGTTCATCGTTAAAATATATTTACCTCACGTTCTAATTCCACTCCAAATTTCTCTTTTACCGATTCGATTATTTTGGTGGAGAGTTCGTAGATTTCTTTTCCGGTGGCATTCGCATAATTCACCAAAACAAGCGCCTGGTCTTTATGTACACCGGCATCGCCAATGCGTTTGCCTTTCCAGCCACATTGCTCAATTAGCCAGCCGGCGGCAAGCTTTGTATATCCTTCTGTCGCCGGAAATGAAACGATGTTAGGATGCTCTGATTTTAATTTTTCAAAATCCGCATTAGGTATGGTGGGGTTCTTGAAAAAACTTCCTGCATTGCCCAATTTATCGGGGTCGGGTAATTTGCTTGAGCGTATTTTAATCACCGCATTGCTTACGTCTTTTATACTCGGGTTGGAAATTCCCATTGCCTCCAACTCCTTGCTCAACGAGCCATACGACACATTGGGTTTCGGATTTTTATTCAGTTTAAACGTAACTGACAGAATAATATAATTGCCTTTTTCTTCTTTTTTGAAAATGCTTTCGCGGTAGCCAAACTTGCATTCAGCATTGGAGAAATTTCGTATTTCAAGCGTGTGGACATTCATAGTTTCCACCTCAAACAACACATCTTTCAGCTCTACTCCGTATGCACCAATATTTTGAATGGGCCCTGCGCCAACGGTTCCGGGAATAAGTGAGAGGTTCTCTATACCGCCATAATTGCGGTTTACGCAGTATAAAACAAAATCATGCCATTTTTCTCCGCCATTGGCTTTAATATAAATGTTGTTCTCGTCCTGGCTTTTTACTTCCATGCCCTCCATAGCATTGCGGATGATGACCCCATTAAAATCACCGGTGAATAATACATTGCTGCCTCCACCCAGAATAATGAAAGGCATTCCTTTTAATTCAGGCGAAGTGAGAGTTTTCCGCAAAAAATCAACGGATGAAAAAACAGTATAATACTTTGCAAACACCTGCGCGTGAAAAGTGGTGATGTCTTGTAGAGGATAGTTCTGCAATAACTTCATCAGGAATGAAAAATGAAAATTGAAAATTGAAAAATGTAACTACCCATAATTACTAATTCTTAATTACTAATTATTTCTTTGCCCTTCTTTGTTTTTCCTTTATAATAAGGCTCAACTCCCTTCCCGTCTGCCCTTTTACAGATGTGTTTTCCTGCGCCCTTCTAATTAAATATGGCAGTACATTTTTAATCGGGCCATATGGTACATACTTGGCAACATTGTAACCCTCCTTCGCAATGTTATAACTGATATGGTCGCTCATGCCCAGCAGTTGCGAGAACCATACATGCGGATGATTAGCCGGAATATTGTTTTGCTGCATCAGTTTCACCAATAATTCTGCGCTGCCCTCATTGTGTGTTCCGGCACAAATAGAAATACGCTCAATATGTTTTATGCAAAACTCTAATGCGGAATTATACTCATTATCGGTATCTGCTTTGGTATCATTTATCGGAGATTGGTATCCGCCCTTTATTGCATGTGCACGCTCTTTTTCCATATATGCGCCACGCACTATTTTCATTCCTATGAAATATTTTTTCTCCTGTGCATCTTTCAACAGGTTACCCAAATATGTAAGCCTGTCGCGGCGGTACATTTGTGCGGTATTAAATATGAGGGCTTTTTGTTTGTTGTATTTTTCCATCATGTCACGCACCAATGCATCTACAGCCACTTGCGTCCACGTTTCTTCAGCATCCACTAATACTTGTACTTGATAATCAAAAGCTGCTTTGCAAATGGAATCAAAACGGCGCTTGGTGTTTTGCCAGGCCTGCTCTTCATCGGTGTTCAACTTTGCATTCGAGCTCACTTTTTCCAATACATCTATCCTGCCAATGCCTGTCGGCTTAAATACTCCAAAAGGAATATGCGGGTTGTTTGCAGCTTCTTTAAGTGTAAGTATAATTTCCGCTGCGGTTTCATCAAATTCCGTTTCGCTGGTTTTGCCTTCCACCGAATAATCGAGAATGGAGCCTACATTGTATTTTCCAAGTTCTGCCACTGTTTTCAGGCATTCGGTAATATTTTCCCCTCCGCAAAACTGTTTGAAAATGGTGGCTTTAATAATGCCCTTGATGGGGAGATGCGCCTTGATGGCAAAGTCTGTGAACGACTTGCCAAAATTTACCAGTCCGGGATTACTGACTAACTTAAATAGCCAGTAGGAACGATTGAGGTCGCTGTCTGATTTCCCGGAAAATGCGTTTGCTGTGTTGTCGAATGAAAGCATAGTTTAAAAGAAGTGCCGCAAATATATAGAATTATGGCAGGCTTTTTAGTGATTAGCAAATGGGAGTATAAAGAGATTTTTTATAATTTAAATGATTATCTCACCTTAATTTAATGATTTCCCACCGTACTGAAGTAAAATGTGTTAAAGTGAGGTAATTTAAGAATCTCATGATACAAGCTGTTTTGGTTATAATTTATTTTATTAATGTGTATTGAGAAATTTCCCGGACCTCTATCTATAATTTCGTACGGAGATTCGGTATTATAAAAATAAACATATTCAATATTGAGTAACATTAAAATTTCAGGGGGAATAGTTGTAAAAGAATTATTAGTTAAATCAAGCAATTTTAAACTGTCTAATTGCGTAATTTCTTCAGGTAAAGTATTAAGATTATTGATTCGGAGTTCCAGGGCTTCCAATGATTTAAGATGTGATATTTCCTTTGGAAGTGAATTAATATTGCAAACAGATAAGCTAAGGCTTTTTAAGTTTGACAAGTAGCAAATTTCTGTTGGAAAAGAAGACAGGTCTATCCCAACAATCTTTAAATATTTTAACTGGGAGAATTGAAATAAGGATGCTGTATCGAATTTTAAAGGTAAAATTTTACCAGGGCTCTTCGACTTAAGTTCTATCAAATGCTTGTTGTTGATGGAGATTACCTGGATATATTCTAGGTTCTTGAATTGCAAAAGTGACTTAGGAGGAAAAATTGAATTTGAATCAATGTAGTAATAAATTCGTTTAACCCTAAGGGGATTTCTTTTTTTTAGAGCTTTAGATAAACGAATGGCGTGGTCATGGGTCCCAGATTCTACAATTTTTTCAGCCTCAGTCCTTTTTTGACCTATGGCATTCAAGAAAAATAGCATTAATATGAATACAAAGACGTGTTTAGTGTTCATATTATTTTTTGTGAGAAAACACCTCATTTGCGTCAATCATAGCTTCCGCAAATGCTTTCATATCTATATTTAATGGAATATTTTGTTTTTGGAAATAGCTTAAAAGGTTTTCTGTGGGCATATTGCCTGTGAGTTTATCGCTTGCCATTGGGCAGCCTCCAAAACCCTTAATAGCGGCATCAAACCGCCTGCAACCGCTATCATAAGCAGCCTTTATTTTTTCTTCCCATTTATCGGGGGTGGTATGCAAATGCGCACCAAATTCCACATCCTTTAGTTCAGGAATAAGTGAGGAAAAAAGTGCTGCAATATTTTCAGGGTTGGAAACCCCGGTAGTATCCGAAAGTGCTATTATTTTAATTCCCATTTCATGCAATTTATGAGACCAGTGGATAGCAATATCGCTGCTCCACCTGTCACCATAAGGGTTTCCGAATGCCATAGATAAATAAACCACCAATTCCTTTTTATGCTTTATACATTCATGTTGTATTTCTTCCACCCTAATTAAGGATTCTGCAATAGTGGAGTTCGTGTTTCTTATCTGAAAAGTTTCCGAAATAGAAAATGGGAACCCCAAATAATTAATTTCATCAAACTGCACGGCATCCTTCGCCCCGCGTAGGTTTGCAATAATAGCTAACAATTTATTTTTGGTATTTGACAGGTCGATTTTCTTCAAAACCTCGGCCGTATCACGCATTTGCGGTATGGCTTTAGGTGAAACAAAACTGCCCACATCAATCGTATCATATCCCACTTTAAGAAGGTAATTTATGTAGTTTACTTTTTTTTCGGTAGGAATAAATTCATCTATTCCCTGCATGGCATCTCTGGGGCATTCAATAATTTTCATAGCATTCAAAATTAGGTTTTTTTACCACGGAGGCACAGAGAGCACAGATTTTCACAGAGTCAAATTTCCGTGTTTATCTTTGCTCTCCGTTGTAAATATTGTATTTTAAATAACTGACCTGAACTGTGATAAAAACCGCATATCATTTTCAAAAAACAGCCGCAAATCGTTTATCCGGAACTTAAGCATGGTAATACGCTCTATACCCATTCCGAAAGCGAATCCGGTGTATTTGTTGCTGTCTATTTTACAATTTTCAAGCACGTTAGGGTGAACCATTCCGCAACCCATAATTTCAACCCAGCCACTGTGTTTGCACACGGGGCAGCCTTTGCCTTCGCATATCAGGCAGGTAATATCCATTTCGGCGCTGGGCTCCGTAAATGGAAAAAAAGACGGACGAAAACGAATTTCAATTTTTTCGCCAAACATTTCCTGAACAAAATAATAGAGTGTCTGTTTTAAATCGGCAAAGGAAACACCTTCATCAATGTATAAACCCTCTACCTGGTGAAACTGGCAATGGGCGCGGGCAGAAATCGTTTCATTTCTATAAACTCTCCCTGGAGAGATTGTACGTATGGGTGGCTTTTGATTTTCCATAACCCTTACCTGCACCGATGATGTATGTGTACGCAATAACCATTTGTCGGCGCCTTCTGATTCCACAAAAAAGGTATCCTGCATATCACGGGCAGGATGGTCGGCAGGAAAATTGAGCGCACCGAAATTATGCCAGTCATCTTCTATTTCAGGTCCTTCGGAAACTACAAAGCCTATGCGGGTAAAAATATCGGTCATTTGTTTCCTTACTATAGATATAGGATGTCTTGAGCCAGTTGTAAATGGGTCGGCGGGGAGGGAAAGGTCCAATAGCTTATGGCTGATAGATGCTGGCTGATGGGTTGAAGCCTTAGCATCCGCCAGTTTCTGTTCGGCGGCTTGTTTCAGTTCATTCAATATCTTTCCGGTCGACTTGCGATGTTCGGGCGGCAAGGTTTTAAATTCGTCAAACAAAGAAGTAATCAGCCCCTTTTTACTCAGGTATTTCAGCCTGAAATTTTCCGCTTCTTCCTCTGTATTTATAGGGAATCCTTTTATTTCTTCTAAAAAGGATTTTATCTTTTCCTCCATAACTTATTTCAAAATTTCCATGCTCAAAATCCGCACATCCTGCACCGGGCGGTCTCCGGGGCCTGTTTTAACGGCTGCAATAGAATCTACAATATTCAAACCTTGAATCACTTCGCCAAAAACAGTGTAGTTTCCATCCAGGTGCGGTACCCCCCCAATTGTGGTGTACGCTTTCCGTTGCTCCGGCGAATATGAAAATTTGGTCGATTTGGCATAAATAGAATCGATTTGAGGCTCAATGGTGGCAGCCAACGCGCGCAGACTGTCGATTTCGCTCTTATTCTGGTAATCCATAAATTTCTTTTTCAGTTCCGCATTTTCAGGTTTGCTAATAATAGTGGTAAAAATTTGTTGTTTGATGCCAAAATTCATGCGGTCTTCCATCTGGGTAAGTTCGGCATCGCTGTATACTTTGCCTTGCGCAATATAAAACTGGCATCCCGAGGATGCTTTGGAGGGGTTTACGTCATCGCCTGTGCGGGCGCAGGCAAGCGCTCCTTTTTTATGGAAAAGGTCTGGTTTAATTTCTGCCGGAACAGTATAGCCTACATCGCCATTGCCAAGCATTACGCCCGATACTGCGTGTTTCGATTGCGGGTCGCCGCCCTGAATCATAAAGCCTTGTATAACACGGTGAAATAGAGTGCTGTCGTAAAATTTAGTCTTTACAAGTTTAATGAAATTATCCCTTGTCTGCGGGGTTTCATTGTAAAGCTCTACCACCATGTCGCCTTTGTTGGTATGAATACGGATTTTCGTTTCAACTTGCCCCGGCTCCAATGTTTTTGCAGCGGTTAGAGAAATTAATACGATACCTGAAATAATGACTGTTTTAAGATTTTTAATCTTCATTTATTAAAAGTGTTTATATTTGCCCGTCGTAAAAGTACGTGATTTTTTAGTTTGCATGAAGAAAATAATTACAATTAGCTGTTTTTCCTTACCATTTCTTGCCCTCTTTGCTATTCTGGGCAGCCAAACGGGTTGTCAGAAACAGACTACCAATTGCACCGCAGTAATCACTGTCGACTCTGCCGGCGGGTTACCCGTTTCAGGAGCCACGGTTAAGTTATATCCATCCAAAGGCAACTTGGCAGAAGCAGAAGCAACCGGCACCACCAATGCGGCAGGCAGCGTAACTTTTACCATTAACCTGCCCGCTATTTTAAACATAGCTGCCACAAAAGAACTTTCGGCTACCGATACCCTGAAAGGTTCTGGTGTTATCCAATTGCAAATAGGGCAAACGGAAACTACTACCGTAACTATTAAGTAATTTTATTTTAACTAATTACCTTAAGAGGGTAACCGTGCCTTTCCGCTGGAAGTATTCTCCCTTGCTGGAAGTATATGTAAGCAGGTAAACATAAACGCCTTCTTCCACCAATTTGCCTTTAAAAGTACCATCCCAACCCACATCAGGCATATTCGATTCGAATAAAACTTCTCCCCAGCGGTTTATAATAACCAAATCGTACCCGGTTACGTCAATAAAAACACCCACAGGGATAAATATCTTATTAATGCCTTTTGGGTTAAATGCATCTGGTATGTACACGGTAGGGTCCTGGTATGCGCGGGCTATATTGGAATAGCTGGTATCAATCAATGAATAGGGATTTGAACTATTTTCAGCCGCCATTATATAATAATAGAATGTACCCTGTCCCTGAGTAACGTTTTTAATATTGTCGGGATAAGTATACGTAAATGTGCCTGCATTAGGAGCTATGGTGGTTAAAACGTTATAGGTAATCCCGTCTACAGAACGGTAAATGGCATAGTATTGAGGCCCGCCATACCAGTCCTGGTATTCGTTCCACGTAAGTGTATTTATTCCATCGGAATTCCCCACCGCAGTCAGGTACATGGTTTGGCCTAAATTTGTAGTATCTAAATTGTGGTAGCAGCTATCCTGCGTTATAACCTGGTAGCGGTAGCTCTGCCTGTTCGGGTTGGCGGTATTATCCAGAAAACTGACATGATTTGTGAAGTGATGCGGTGCCGGAATAGTAGTGATTGTTTTAAATCCGCCAACAGAATCAGCTGACCGCTGAAGGGCATAATAACCTGCACCGGATAGATAAATGTTGCTCGCCAATGTATCTATATAGGCATCAACTTCTATTTCGCTGGAATTTTGTACTACAGTAGCATCGTTCAAATAATCGTAATCTGGTTTCAGGGCAGTGGCTACCGTGTAGCAAACAATATTGGAAGAAGCAGTTGTATCATGATGAATGGAATCAAAAACCTGCACATAATAGCACCTTGTTTGCGGAGTATTTAAGTTAGAGTCTGTATAGCTTGTGGTTCCTCTACCCGTGGTTGCTATTAAATTATAATTGCCGCCATTAATACTTACATAAACGTGGTAGCCTCCAATACCGTATCCGCCTGTACTCCCGGCCAAATTTTCGTAGGAGTTCCAGCTTAACACATCAGTTTGCGCGCAACGGTCGGGTGTTTGTTTCAAGAAAAGTGTCCGTTGCGGAGCACTTAATGCGCCCGGATTTATGTTGGGGCAACTGTCTTTCAAAGCGACCACAAAACTTAATGAAGCACTGTCAGCATTGCCAACCTTGGCAAAAAGTAATGAAACCGATGTATTATTAATACCGGTAATGGTATCAATAGGAGTCCAGACATTGTTTAAAAGTTCATAAATAATGTAATATTTTACATTGCCTTTTTGGCTCTTTGACCAACTGATATCTACCCACCCGTTTGGGTTTACACTAACAGTGTCCATAATAGCTTGGGGGGGCGACCAAACTTCTTGCATTATCACCGTATCACTTATGTTTGAAATAGATGTGCAACCGGTAGTATCAGCTATTTCAACCCGATAACGCAACGAAACAGTATCGCAATATTGTATAGTATCGAAATATTCCACGCGTGCGCTCTGGCTTGATAAAGAGTCGATTAAAAACCAAGTGTTATTATAACGCGACAAGCGGTAAATTTTATACCAGATTGAAGACGATGGAAGCAATGGATGATGTATGGCATTCCATGTTAATTCAACAACTCCCTGCAAGTGTGTTACAGTTAAATAAATGGTGGAAAAAGTATCTAAAATAGGAGTATACTGGCCCGTATCGGTCTCAATATAGTAAAAAACCTTGCCTGAATTGGCCAAAGTAGTGTTTGCATAATAACTGGTAGCAGATGGGTTAGTTACGTCAGGACTTACCGCATTATATGGTCCACTAGTATAATTGGTCGATGAATATAACTGATAATTCAGGAATGAGTTATCCATATAGGGTGGTGGTGTCCAAGTAAGTGTAACCCCGCCCATGCCATCTACTGCTAAACAATGTATTTGGGGCGATTGAATTACTTGTTGCGCTTTAATCCTTGATAGCCCCCCCCAAAGGGGAATCAATAACAGTAAGGCTAAATATTTTTTAGTACGAAAAATCATTCAATAAAAAGAAGTACAAAGTTAACAATAATCCTCATACCATATATAACGTAAATGGATTACAAATGGTTGGGCAGGGTTATATAACTATTTAATGCCCTGAATATTGCTTCACGCAATCTACAAAATACTTCACATTATCCATAGGTATATCAGGATAAACCCCGTGCCCTAAGTTGGCTATATATCCTTTAGCCCCGAATTGTTCAAGCATTTTGTGTGTTCTCTCCTTAATAACAGTATGTTCGGCGTAAAGTACACAAGGGTCCAAATTGCCTTGCAAGGTTTTACCCTGTAATAGAGCGCGGGCCTCCTTTGGGTCAACGGTCCAGTCTAAACTTACAGCTGCGCAGTTTAATTTTGTAATCGCTTTAGCCGAAAAAAATGCACCTTTAGGGAAGGCTATAACTGGCACTAACTTGCTTAATTCATCACATATTTTGGCAATGTAAGGCAATGAAAACTCTTCATATGATTCAGGCGATAATATCCCTCCCCACGAATCGAATATCTGCACTATCTGCGCTCCCGCATTCACCTGGTCTGTAAGGTATTTGATAGTGGTCTGTGTAATTTTATTTAGCAGTGCATGTGCCATTTTGGGGTCTCTGTATATCATACTTTTAGCTACCGAAAACGTTTTAGAGCCTTTGCCTTCTGTCATATAGGCAAATATGGTCCATGGGCTGCCTGCAAAGCCAATCAGGGGTACTCGGTCATTCAGTTCTTTGCGGGTTAGTTTCAGGGCATCTACCATATAAGCCCAGTTTTGTGTAGAACCTATACGCAGGGCATCTATATCTTTTTGGGTTTTTATTGTCTTTTCAAAAAGCGGTCCGCGGCTTTCCAGCATCTGATAATCAAGGCCCATAGCTTCGGGTACTACCAATATATCGGAAAAAATAATGGCGGCATCCACGCCTAACAGGTCCACAGGTTCAAGGGTTGCGGCACAAGCCAGTTCGGGTGTTTTCACCAGTTCCTGGAAATCCTTCACTTGTTCCCTTATCTTACGGTATCCCGGCAAAATACGCCCTGCCTGTCGCATCAGCCATACAGGCACCCGTTCCGTTTCTTCTCCTCTGGCTGCGCGAAGCAGTAAATCGTTTTTCATGGTGCAAACTTAGGGAAAATGCGGGACACTCCCCTTTTAAAGAACCTCCCCTTTCCATTTTCCGTATAAAAGCCGTAACTTTGCCTTTACTATATGGAGACAGCCGTAACTACACCCGAAGCCGAATTAGAAAAAAAGGAAATACTGAACCGCTATCGCGGGTTGCTGCGGTCGTGCCGCTATAAGTTGGATGATGCCGATAAAAAACTGATTCGCAAGGCTTTTAATATTGCCCTGGAAGCGCATAAAAATGCCCGCCGCAAATCGGGGGAGCCATATATATACCATCCTTTAGCTGTTGCCCGTATTGTAGCCGAAGAAATTGGGTTGGGCGCAATAGCCATTGCCTGTGCTCTGCTCCATGATACTGTAGAAGATACTGACATTACCCTGAAAGATATTGAAGGAATGTTCGGAAAAAAGGTAGCCTCAATTATTGACGGGCTCACCAAAATCTCCGGTGTTTTTGATGCTTCTTCCTCTTTGCAGGCAGAGAATTTCAGGAAGATGTTACTCACCCTTGCAGAAGATGTTCGGGTAATTATTATCAAGCTGGCTGACCGCCTCCATAATATGCGCACGCTTGATTCGATGGAGCGTACCAAGCAACTTAAAATTGCATCGGAAACGTTGTATTTATATGCGCCGTTGGCGCATCGCTTGGGTTTAAACTCCATCAAATCGGAAATGGAAGACTTATCGTTGAAATATACCGAGCCTGTCCTTTTTGCCGAAATAGCCCAAAAATTAAAAGATACGCAAGCGGAACGCACCCGTTACATACACCGTTTTATTACACCAATCCGTGAGGCGTTACACGACCAAAAATTCAAGTTCCGCATTTTCGGAAGGCCCAAATCGGTCTATTCCATTTGGAACAAGATAAAAAATAAGGGTGTCCCTTTTGAAGAAGTTTATGATATTTTCGCTATACGTATTCTTATAGATTCTACGCCCGACCAGGAAAAATCAGATTGCTGGCGCGTATATTCACTGGTTACGGATTATTATTACCCCAACCCCGACCGCTTGCGTGATTGGATTAGTACGCCCAAAGCTAATGGCTATGAGGCTTTGCATACTACGGTTATGGGCCCCAACGGGCAATGGGTAGAGGTCCAAATCCGTAGCGAACGTATGAACGAAGTGGCGGAAAAGGGATATGCCGCCCATTGGAAATACAAGCAGGGAGGCCATGGCGAAGAGGACCCGCTGGAAGAATGGTTGCGAAAGATTCGCGCGTCATTGGAGAATCCGGACAGCAATGCGCTCGATTTTATCAATGATTTCAAACTGAACCTTTTTGCCGATGAAATTTTTGTATTTACCCCGAAAGGCGAAATGAAATCGTTGCCGGTGAATTCCACCGCGCTTGATTTTGCATTTGATATACACTCGCAGGTGGGCGCTAAATGCATAGGTGCAAAGGTCAATCATAAACTGGTTCCGCTGAGCCATAAACTAAATAGCGGCGACCAGGTAGAAATTCTTACATCGAGCAAACAAGCGCCGAAAGCAGATTGGATAAATTATGTAGTAACTGCAAAAGCTAAGTCAGCAATTAAAGCCTTACTGAAGGAAGAAAGAAACAAGCAGGCTGCGGAAGGGAAGGAGATTCTTAAACGTAAAATGAGCCACCTGAAAATAGATTTTACGGATACCAACATCAATAAAATTACCGCATTTTTAAAACTACAGGATGCGCAGGAACTCTTTTATCGTGCGGCTTTAGAGCGGGTTACAAATAAAGAGTTGAAAGAATACCTGGAATCGAAGGATGAAAATACCAACACCCCCTTACCAGTTACGAGCCTGGAGGATTTGGTTTCGAAAGCCCGTGGAAAGCAGGATACGCTTATGATTGGCGATAGTATGGATAATTTGGAATACAAACTTTCGCCTTGCTGCAATCCTATTCCCGGCGACGACGTATTCGGGTTTATCACCATTGGCGAAGGAATAAAAATTCACCGTGTAAATTGTCCCAATGCGGTTGCCATGATGAGTAACCATGCCTATCGTATTGTAAAAGCAAAATGGACCAGCCAGAAACTGATTTCCTTCCTGGCGGGAATAAAAATTATTGGGATAGATAAAATAGGACTTGTAAACAGGGTTACCAATATAATATCGAAAGAGTTAAACGTGAATATGCGCTCCCTCAGTTTTGATACCAACGACGGTACTTTTGAAGGCACCATCGTAGTGTTTGTGCATGATACAACCCACTTAACCGACCTTATTAAAAAGCTTCAAAAGGTGGATGGTGTGGTGAAGGTTACAAGGTTAGATACAAATTAGCATTTGCTTCCTGCCTATTTTTACATTTTGCTTTTGCTTGTTAGGGTAATAGATAGTTAGCAATAGCAATAGAAAATATATCAGATTGTAAATACTCTATATTTGTTAAACATTTACAACGCAACATGTATGCTCCTCCGAACAGTTCATCGGGGCTGGCAAAAGTGATTTGGAAAATATTGCTACAGTATAAAGTGTTAAATATCTATAAGCAGGCCGAGTGTGCGAAAGTTTTAAAAGCCTTTCTGAAGTGCTTTATATAAATTTTATAACCTTAATTTTTTTAAGTGAAAACACAACGGCTTTTTCATTATTAATTGCTAGTTAGATTTACGGGGTATTGTTACATTTGTACTCATAACCGAAACCTAAGCCATGAAAAAGCAATTATTATTTGTCTGCCTTATTGCCCTTGCAATATTTAATTCCTGCCAAAACCCCGGCGGAAATAATACCAATAGTTCCAATACGGCTAAACCGGCTGCGACAACGCCGCCACCGGCATTGCCTGCCACAGGCACACAATCGGATTATAAAAAAGATTCGATTATGTTTCGCACGATAGCGAATGAAATATTGTTGCATGGCAAATGCTATTCGTATTTAGATTACCTGTGCAATAAGATAGGAGGGAGGCTGACAGGCTCTCCGCAGGCAGCAGCAGCCGTTGAATATACTTACCAGTTGATGGAAACCATAGGTGCCGATACGGTATTCAAGCAGGAATGCATGGTCCCCCATTGGGTAAGGGGCGCGAAGGAAACAGCTAAAATCCTCACCAACGAATCGGGAGAATATGCGGTAAACATTTGTGCGTTGGGAAGGTCTGTAGGTACGCCTGTTGGCGGAATTACGGCCAATGTAATTGAAGTGGATAGTGTGGCGGCTTTAAAACATTTGGGCAAAGCAGGCATACAAGGCAAAATAGTTTTCTTCAACGGCCCCTTCGACGAAACTGAAATTCAAACTTTCCATGCTTACGGAAAAGCCGTTGTTCAGCGCTGGGCAGGACCAAGCGAGGCTGCCAAATATGGCGCTATCGGAACGGTGGTTCGCTCCATGACGAATACATTAGATGATAATCCGCATACAGGCGCCATGCAGTATAATGATTCTTTTCCGAAAGTACCATGCTGTGCCATTTCCACTATTGGCGCGGAATTGCTTGCTAAACAATTAAAACTGGACCCGAAAATAAGGTTCCATTTTGAAATGGCTTGCCAGACGTTGCCCGATGAAAAATCATATAATGTAGTAGGTGAAATAAGGGGTTCCGAGCATCCTGATGAGTATATAACTATCGGAGGCCACCTTGATTCCTGGGATTTGGCGCAGGGTGCGCAGGATGATGGCGCAGGCATAGTGCAAACCCTTGAAGTTATGCGAACATTCAGGGTATTGGCTATAAAGCCAAAACGAAGCATCCGTTTTGTAATGTTTATGAATGAAGAAAATGGTGAAAGAGGCGGCTTGAAATATGCCGAACTGGCTAAAGCGCATCATGAAAAGCAAATTGCAGCCATAGAATCAGATGCAGGCGGATATACCCCGAGGGGTTTCGGTTTAGGCGGAACACCTGAACAAAAAAAGAAAATACAAAGCTGGCAACCGCTCTTCCTGCCTTACGGAATTTATGATTTCTCTGGCGGCGGCGGCGGTTCAGATATTGAGCCTATGCAGGATATGGGAACGGTTATGATAGGCCTTATGCCCGATTCGCAACGTTATTTTGATATACACCACACTCCGGCCGATACCTTCGATAAAGTGAATAAGCGCGAACTTGAACTCGGCGCTGCCGGAATGACAATGCTGGCCTATATGCTGGCGGAATACGGGGTGAATTAATCAGAGGATACCTGCGCCTTGCCTTATCAGTAAGGGTTCTTCGGTGGTACATTCTATTACGGTAGATTCTTCATTGTGGCCGTGTCCGCCATCAATCACCATATCTACTTTGTCATCGTAATGGTTGAAAATTTCGTAGGGGTCGGTCGGGAATTTTACAATTTCATCTTCATCATGAAGCGATGTGGAAACAATAGGGCAACCAATACTTTCCACCAGCTTTAAAATTATAGGGTTGTCCGGAATACGCACCCCTACTGTCTTCCGACGGGTATTCATTATGCGGCTGATGGTAGAGTTTGCATTCAGAATAAAGGTGAAAGGCCCGGGCAAGCACCGGCGCATCAGTTTGTAAATGGCAGTATTTGTGGGGCGAGTGTAGTTTGCTATTTCCGCAAAATCGTGAAATATAAGGGAGAACACAGCCTTGTCGACCCGAATGTCCTTAATCCGCGCCATGCGCTCGATAGCTTGCGGATGCTCAAGGCTGCAACCCATGGCATAAATGGTATCGGTAGGATATATCAATACCCCGCCCGATTGCAGGCACTCAGTTGCCAGCGATAAAGCATCTTCATCGATTTCTGAAGGAATTATGGAAATAAATTCGGCCATGTGGTTTTATAAGAATAGAAGCATAAAGTATGCCTTGTAAAAGTAAGATTAATTTTATTTTGTATCTTCACACTTCACGAATTTAAATAAACCCTGTTATGAAAAAAATCAGCCAGTTTCTAAGGTTTTTTATCCGCGCCAATATTATTATCCTATTCTCGATTTTTGTCGGGTTCACTATGGTGAGTTTTATATATTATTATTACCATTTGAAGCAAGACCCTATGCATTATTTCAGTTGGTGGTATGGTATAGTTTCATCCTTCAAAATCATGGATTATATTTATTACATAGCGGCGTTGGAAATAATTTTGTTGGTTCTGGCGATAGTGTTTGTGCGAAAGGATGAGGATGTAATAAGCGGGCATGAAGAGTATAAATAATTTTGCAGGCATCCAACAGGATGTATGAGTAAGAAAATATCCTATAATCTTGCTTCGCATGCATTGCTTGTAAAAAGCGGAAATGATTTTTTTGAAAAAGCTTACGAAATCATCCGCAGAAGCAAACATAAAATTCATTTACAAACCTATATCTTTTCAGATGATGAGACAGGCCTTGAGGCTGTAAAACACCTTTCTGAAGCAGTAAAGCGGGGCGTTCAGGTCTATCTTTTAATTGATGCTTTCGGTTCTCATGAACTGAAATCTAAAACGATACAAACAATTAAAAATCATGGTATTCAGTTCAGGAAATATTCCCCGCTTTTATCCGGCTATCATATAAGATTTGGAAGAAGGCTGCATCATAAAATTTTAATCGCTGATGAAAAGGAGGCGCTCATCGGGGGCATCAACTTCGACAACAATTATCATTTAAAAGGTAAAGACTCCCCATGGCTTGATTATGCGGTGTTTGTATCGGGCAATGTATGCCATGAAATTACATCCATGTGCGAACGCTTATGGTCGGGAAAAGGCTATTTCAGCAGAAAAAAGAAAACAGATTCAGGGCATAATAAACACGAAGATAAGCAGCATACGATAAAAGTAAAACTTCAGCAGAATGATTGGCTGTACAGGAAAAGAGGAATTTCCACCAGCCTTATTAAATCTATTAGAGAGGCGGAATCTTCGGTAATTATAGTCGCCAGTTATTTTTTGCCCGGAAGCCGGATGAGAAACGCTTTGAAGAATGCATCTAAACGGAATGTGAAAGTAAAAATTATTCTTCCGGGCCTGAGCGATGTTAAACTTGTTAAAAACGCAATGTCCTATTGGTATGCTTGGTTATTGCGCAATAATATCGAATTGTATGAATGGAACAAAACAATTTTGCATGGTAAGTTAATGGTGGTAGATAACGATTGGAGCAGTATAGGCTCTTATAATATTAATCATTTGAGCCACTTTAGCAGCATAGAAACCAATCTGGAGGTGAAAGATAAATTTTTCTGCCGGAAAGTAAAGGACGAATTGGAAGAAGTGATGAGTAAATGTAACAGCATCACCTCGGTAGAAAATAAAAAACGTGCTAAACCGCTTGAAATGCTGCTGTGGTGGACTTCTTTCAAAGTTGTGCGTTTCCTTTTTTTACTTCAGTTCAAGATACTTTCAAAAGAGTAAAGCATTAAGCTCCCACCAATTGGCTGGCCTCACTTTTATTATCCAGTGCATCGCGCAGGCCATTGCCAACCAGGAAAAATGCGAGCACCAAAAGCATTAGGCAAATGCCGGGTAGAAATACCAAATAGGCTGAATCGGTAATAATAAACCCGCGATTGGCATTTATCATTGAACCCCAGGAGGCTGTGGGCGGTTGCGCTCCAATACCCAAAAAGCTGAGGCCAGCCTCAAGCAATATCGCAGCCGCAAAATTATCAGCGGCAACTACCGTAATGGTTCCTGTAATATTCGGAAGTATGTGCCTGAAAATTATTCTTGAAGTAGAAAAGCCCATGGCTTTTCCAGCTTCAATAAAGGTTTCTTCACGCAGGGAGATAACTTGTCCGCGCACAATACGGGCCACATCAATCCACATGGTAAGGCCAACCGCAATAAATATTTGCCAGAATCCTTTGCCCAAAGCAAGCGTTATAGATATGACAAGCAAAAGCGTAGGCAAGGACCAGACCACACTGATGAGCCATGTTACAAAGCTGTCCCATTTGCCTTTGTAATAGCCGGCGGTAGCGCCCATTACAATACCGATTAAAAGCGAAATAATAACGGCAATAAATCCTACCGAAAGCGAAACTCGTGTACCAATCAACAGGCGACTCAACATATCACGGCCTTCCTGGTCAGTGCCTAAAAGATATGTTTTAGTGATTAAATTATTTTTTTCAATTTCTGCTTTCAGGTCATCCGCAGATTTAGTTGTGTTCTTATTTTCCTCAGCGCCATAAACAATTTGTGCCAAGCCATATCTTTTAACCGGACCATTATGTGTATTATTCCCCGTGTACAATGTTGCAGCTAACTCATTTCCCTGAAAGCAGCAGGAATCGATGGGTATATAATAGTATTGGCTTTCCTGCCCGAACAACATTTTCTGAATGAAAGAGACTTTTTCGATTTCCATATTCTTTTTAACCAACAGTATTTTTACTTTTGTTCCGACTGGCTTTACTGCTAATTGCAGTAGTTGGTTATTCGCATCGGGTGTTGAATCTGGCGTAATTAAATAGCCTAATATGGCAACTGCTACCGTTAGAATAATGAAATAAAAACTGCCCAGGGCAATTTTATTCTTCTTGAATTTCTTCCAGGCCTTAGCACTTAAGGATAGGGAATCTATAGGTTTATTTTTCTTTTTCAGGAACAGCATAGTTCTATTGCAGCGGACGTTTGTAATGCCTGTCTTTCCAGCTATAGGACGAGAAGTTGGCGGCAATTCCAACCCAACTTACATAGGCGATGGTTATAATTTCGGAGATAGGAAAGGTCCATAAAAGTGTTTTCTTTCTGAAAAAGGATGTTCCAAAAAGGAGCAACAGAAAGTCAGCTGTAATTTTCAAAGCGATACCCGGAATAATCAAAGGAAATATTTTTTCGAAGATAGCTGAAAATAGAATGGCAGCCAGCGATAAAAAATTGGAAGCAAATACAAGCAGGCTTACAAAACTATTTACCCGATTTTTAGAATAAAGACCCTTGGATGCCCAGCGTATGCGCTGCAACAAGAATGCTTTTATGGAATCTTGCGCATAGGTTGATACGATTGCGTCTGTCGATTTTACATACCCAATTTTACCCGAATAGTTATGATGAATTTTAAACATCAATAAAATATCGTCGCCTGAAGGGTTATTATCTATGTCTTTAAACCCTTCCACATCATCGAATACCTTGCGCGTATATGCCAAATTAGCCCCGTTACATAGCAGAGGAACACCTGCATGAATTCCTGCACCTGAAAGAAGTGAAAGGCCGCATAATTCAAGGCTTTGAAATATTCCGATTATGCCTTTATTGCTGATTATCTCGACAGGTCCGCAAAGCATATATGCGCCTGTTTTTTTGTATTCACTTTCAATAGAAACGAGCCAATTTTTGCCGCTGCTGCAATCGGCATCTGTGATTACCAAAAGTTCGCCGGATGAATGTTTTATCCCTTCTGTCAAAGCGCTTTTTTTGCCATGCGCTTTTTCCCGGGTTGAAATGCATTTTCCAGGAATATGCATTTGCAGGAAAATATTTTTTACAACTTCAATCGTTTTGTCGGTAGAATGGTCATCCACCACAATAATTTCTAACAGCTCAGCCGGATACGATTGTGATGCAATAGATGCAAGGCATTTGCCTATGGTTAGTTCTTCATTGCGGGCAGCAATAATTATGCTTATTCTGGTTTTAGGCGCATAGCCTGTAGAAATTTTTACGGGCGGATGCCTGCTCCAGCTTAACAGATGGAATAGAATATATATAAAATAAGTAAAAATCAGTAACGCAAAAAAATAGCATAGCGCATGAATGAAAACATACATCTGCTAATGTTTTTTAGGAGTTAATTTGCCCTGCAATACCGCTTTTTGTTTACTTAGGTTATTCAAAACTTTTTCATAAATAGAATCGAGTATGGCCGGGTTGTGGGTATAGAAATCTAAATTCTTTTTATACTCGGTTACCGTAAGGTGATGCTTTTTCCAGACATAGTTAAAGGAAGTAAAATTGCCTGTATCGGACGAATCTATAATCATGTTCATGCGCTGTGATGCCTGTAACAGATGAACGTCTGTTATAACTTCCACCATACTGTCCGGGGTAAGAATATCCTTAGGTATTTTTATTGTTTTGTTGTTGCCGCAAGAAGCTGCAAAAACAGAAAGAATAATGATGTATAAATACCGCTTCATGAATCCTTGAGATATTAAAATTCAAAACAAAGGTAAGGCAATTCATGGAACAGATAAACCGGCAAAACAGGTTCGTTATAGGATTATTCCATTTTGACGCATACCTTTGTGCTGTTTACATTAAAAACTATGGAATCATTTTCAGGAAAAGTGGTATGGATTACAGGCGCTTCTTCGGGCATTGGTGAAGCATTGGTGCACGCTTTTGCTCAGTTGGGTGCAAAAATAGTTCTTACCGCCCGGCGGGAACAGGAACTAAAAAGGGTGCAACAGGAAGCAGGGCTGAAGGAAGAGAATTCATTTATTCTTCCGCTGGACCTGTATCATACAGAACATATAGCCGATTCGGTGGAGCTGATTAAAAAGCGGTTTGGGACTATCGATGTGTTGGTTTGCAACGCAGGCGTGGTGCAACGATTCGCTGTGAAAGACAGCACAATTGTAGTAGACAGGCAGATTATGGAATTGAATTTTTTTGCCGTTACCGCTTTAACAAAAAGCGTTTTGCCAACTATGCTGGAAAAAAAATCGGGACATATTGTTGTAATTAGCAGTGTGATGGGGAAAGTAGCTATTCCCAACAGGTCGATGTACGCAGCTTCTAAACATGCCCTTCATGGTTTTTTTGATGCATTAAGGGCAGAAGTTTTCAGGGATAATATAGGAGTTACTGTGGTCTGTCCCGGCTATGTGAGGACGAATATTTCCATCAATGCAGTGAATGCAGATGGTAAAAAATATGGGAAAATGGACGAAGGACAGCAACATGGCATGGCCCCTGAAAAGTGTGCCAATGGTATTATAAATGCTGTTAGAAAAAATAAGGACGAAGTATTTATCGGAGGAAAAGAATTGCGTGTTATTTTATTGAAACGGTTTTTCCCGGGATTACTTAATTATATACTTAAACGCAGAAAATTTCCAATATAAATGGCTATGAAATTTACTAATTCACTTGCTTTTGCAAAAGAACAAGATAAAAAAGACCCTTTAAAAAAGTTCCGTAAGAAGTTTTTATTCCCGCAATATAAAGGCAGCGATGCTTTATATTTTGTTGGAAATTCGCTGGGGTTGCAGCCTGCAAGTGTATCAAAATACATTCAGGTGGAACTGGACGATTGGGCAAAACTGGCTTCCGAAGGGCATTTTGATGCACATAACCCCTGGTATTCTTACCATGAAATCTTCACAAAGCCTGTTGCAAAATTGATGGGCGCCAAGGACGATGAAGTAATTATTATGAACCAGCTTACGCTGAACCTGCATCTGTTAATGGTTTCATTTTACCGGCCGAAAGGAAAGCGCTATAAAATTGTTTGCGAATCGAATGCATTTTCTTCCGATAACTATGCGTTACAGACTCAAGTACAATTGCATGGTTATAATCCGGCTGATGCTATTATAGAAGTCGCTCCGCGCAAGGGGGAACATACTTTGCGCACAGAGGATATTATTAAAACTATTAATAAAAACGCGGATGAAATTGCGTTGGTGCTTTTTGGTGGAATTAATTATCTCACGGGGCAAGTATTGGATATGCCGCGCATCACAGCAGCAGCCCATAAAGCAGGTATTTTATGTGGATTCGATTTGGCGCATGCCGCCGGAAATATAGAAGTAAAACTCCACGATTGGGATGTTGATTTTGCGTGCTGGTGCACTTACAAATATTTTAATTCGGGCCCGGGGGCTGTGGCTGGTGCATATATAAATCAGCGTCATGTTAAGAATATACGATTGTTGCGCTTAGGCGGCTGGTGGGGATATGATAAGAAAACCCGCTTTATCATGGACAAGAAATTTATCCCTATGAAAAGTGCAGAAGGTTGGCAATTAAGCAATGCGCCTGTTTTATCTATGGCTGCGCATAAAGCATCGGTAGATATTTTTACCGAAGCTGGAGGCATGCCTCCCTTGCGCAAAAAAAGTTTGATGCTGACTGCCTATCTTGAGTTCATCATTAACCGCATAAACGAAAAGATAAAAGACAAAAACCTGAAACTGGAAATTATTACACCTATAGACCCTGCACAAAGAGGATGCCAGCTATCCATTATTGCACAAGGAATAGGAAAAGATTTTTATAATGCACTCACCAAAGCGGGCGTATTTTGTGATTGGCGAAACCCGAATGTAATAAGACTGGCTCCTGTGCCGCTTTACAACTCTTTTGAAGATGTATGGAAATTCGGGCAGGTGGCAGAAAAGTTACTCCTGCAAACTAAATAATATTTTATTTCTTCAGCATGGATAACCCTTCCAGTGCTGATTTGTCGCCGGGAGAAAGGCACAGTACGCGATTAAATAAAATGGCTGCATCATCTTTTTTTCCAACTCTATAACTCGACCATGCATACATGATAAGCGCATCATAGCTGAATGGATAAAGACCTACTACTTTTTCAAAATATTTGTAAGCTACCTGGTAATCTTTCTTGTCATAGGATATCATGCCCATCCGATAATTAGCCGTTGTATTTTGCGGGTCTATTGTAAGAATTTTGGTATACTGGGCAATTACCTCATTCATATTTCCCAATGCATAAGCAGGATAAACATATCCGAATTTAGCTTCGATGGCATTTGGTTTTAAATCAATAGCCAACTGATAATAGGTCTGGGATTCTTTATAGGAGCCTGCTTTGTAGTAGAGCCAGCCCATGCGTAAGTTCATTTCATACGAACCTTTGGCATAAACAGGTTTAAGGTTTTCAATAGCCCCCTTAAAATCTGATTTTGTTTCACTCTGATAGCTTTTAGAAAATGCATCGGCAGTTGCATTGCTCTGCGAATATGAATTAATTGCACTCATTAAAATGAATGTTCCTGCAACGATAATTGATTTTACTTTTTTCATTTGGGTATGTATTTAAGTCCGATTACGTATAAATTATATTGAAATGGCCAGTGCTGATGGAATTCTATATTGTCCTGATGCTGGTAAGCCCCGTATATACTAATACTTTTTGATACAGCAATATCGGCAAGTAAAGAAAACCGTGTTAACATAAAATCCGGAGTTCCGCTCACAATATAGCCATCACTTTCTACAAGATTGCCACCGGTATTGGCCAGGTAAGATGCAGTTAAACTAAATTTTTGCGTGGGAGCAAATGTTATGGATGAGTTAAGTGCAAAGTGTATATGCTGATAATAGGTTTCAGTATGCAAATACGCTATTTCATTAATAGAGAATATATTGTTGCCCATAGGATACCAGGAAATTCCAATATATTGTTCATATTGAGTAGTGGTATCTAATGAGCCAATAGCCGTACCTAATGTGAAGTCGAAATTACCTGTTGTCTTGGTGATTGAAACCGCAGAAACAAAATCAAGTTTCGTTTTAACGGGGCCATGCACCGTATCTTCTTTAGGCACAAACCTGCTCGAATCAAGATTCGGAGGCGGATGAAGCCTTGAAGGTATTCTGATAAGAGTGGGTGCTATTGGGTATGTTGTAGCTGAATAATCGCGGAGAATAGGTTGGGCTCCTATGGCTATTGACCAGTCATTTTTCAATGGCACCTTACCATTTAAATAATATTGCAATTGATTTGTAATACCCCTGAAATCTGTTTGTGTAAAATATGTTAGCGCATGATACATGGAGAACCTGTTTTTTACATAAAACCCTGCACCTGCCTGCATATAGTAGTAATTATCAAACTGCTTTGTACTGTCTGTAGTTCCCACCCCAGCTTCCAGGGTTGCATATGAAAATGATTTCAGTTTATCGCTCCCGGTATAAGATACAGCAGCTGAAGAGAATGATTTGCTTAACCATCTGGCTCTTTCATACTGCCCAGTATAAAGATAGCAGTAGTATAGGTACTCCATAGCCTCATCTGTCGAATTAAAAGTAATAGCTTTTTCAAAATGATTTTGTGCCTGTCTGTATTTCTTTTCTGAAAAGTAAGCTACGCCGAGGCGATAGCGCAAGTAATAATAATCAAACCCTTTACTTAATGCAGTGTTGCCATAACGGATAAGTGCATCCCAGTTGCCCTGCGTAAAAAACATAGAAGAGCGTGATTCCACCTCAGCAGATGTCAGCGTGTCCTGGGCCCTTATCACAGAACACAGGATAAGGAGACAACCAACCATTAAACAATATTTTCGGCAGTAATACATAAATTGTTATCCTTTGCAGTAAATTTTTTAATCATATTATTATCCAGTTCCATTTCAAAATCAATCCTTCCTCTATCTCCTGAACCCTTTTGGGCATTGGAATGAATTTTAACCTTACCCGGATTTTGTTCATTATCAACATCAGTAAATTTAGCCGAGTAATTTGCTTTGAGGTAAATATGAAAAGGAGCCGTAAAATCTTGCAGGAATTTTGAAATACCTCCATAGAAATCTGAAATTGGAAGCGGTTCATGTATTTCTACTCCGCTGTAATATCCCAGCAAAACTTTGTGTGCACCAAGGTAAAAATAGTAGAGTAGCGAATTTTTATCGCCGCTAAAACTCAGGAAATAAAGCAGCGTTTCGTTATTTGTAAAGAAAGCAACTGACCCTGTGGTTTTACAATAAAAATACGTTGCATTAGTTGAATCTGCAAAGACTTCCCAGCTTTCAGCGGTGGTTTCAGCGCCACGGGTTACTTTAAAATTCATTTTCATCCCGGGTACAAAATGAAACGCCTGGCTGATTAATGGAGTAGGGGTAGCTTTCAAAACAGTTTCACCTTCTTGCGGGTTGTCAAAAGAATGGAAAGTATACTTCTCATCTTCTTTGGTCAGATAATAGCATATGGGGTAGTCAATAGTTCCTGCATTCAGGTAGGCGGTTGACTGTAACTGAAAATGCAGATGCGGTTCAGGAGAACGGCCCGAACTGCCGCATAATGCCAGCACATCACCTTTTTTTACATAATCGCCATTTTTGACTTTAAAACTGTCATTTTTAATATGGCTTAATTTACTGTAAAGGAATTCGGTATGCTTTATGATGATGGTGTTCCCCCAATTTTTTTCAACATTCACATCTCCAATCACATTATCATCCACTCCATCTTCAATGGCCACCACTTGTCCCGCTGCGGGCGCTAATACGGGTTTCCCATAGCAATAAAAATCTTTTACATCGGTTCCGGGCAGACGATATGTTTTTTTTGTCTCGTCAGTAATTACAAAATCCCATGCATGGCGAAAATCATCTTTGTGCGTAATGTCCCCATCATGCCCTTGCGATACAAACCACTCACCATAATAAGGCAAATGAATATGGACGTATGTATCATTTTTAAAGCGCTCCATATTATTGTGATGAGCATATAGATTTTTCTCCGGAGAATATTTTTGAAATTCTACCAGATGAAGTTTTGTGATAGTGTAACGGTTCTCAAACACATAAATAACAAGCATCACCACAAAGCTGAAGGGTAGCGAATAAAGCGGCAGTTGGTAGCTTATGGAAATAATGCCTAGGCCACTAATCACCAATACAATTAAGGGAGCAGAAATGATAGCAAGCAAATAGGAACGGGTGGAAGGCACAAAATAAAATCCGCCAATTGCGATGGCTGAAAGAATAAAATTGAAGCCGATATAGCTATATTCCAATTCTGACATATCCCCTTGAATTAAGTAACTGAAGAGGTAGCCAATCATAAATCCGATGATGGAAAGAGAGAAAGCAATACGTGAACAAACAAGTATTCCAATTGTAATAAGTATTCCGGAAACAAGATTATATTGAAAGAATATTCCACCGATTGATTTGAAATAAATTACTGCCAGGTGCGGTATAAATGCAGCTGTTTTGTGGTAAATGGAAAGAAGGGAAGCCCCGCCAATGTTACCCCAATTGTATATGGCTCCGGGTATGCGCCCGCTTAGTTTAATGGTTTGAAATGTGCGTGTGCTTAATAACATTATCCATGTGCTGAAAATAAATGGCAAACTTAAAAACGGTACTCTTTTTGCAGCAAACGAAGAAGCCATCCATGCGCTTATCATCAACGTAAGGAAGGATGCAAGAAAGAGGATTACAAAGAATGCAGGGTTGAAACTAAAATAGAATCCAATTGCAAGGCCCACCAGCAATACATTGTAGGTATATGTGCCATTCCTTATTAATATTGGATTGAATCCTAATAGCTTGGCGAGTATTACCGCAAAAATTACGCAAAGCAATCCACTGATGCCTGTGTATGGGTCAACAAAAGTAGCCACTCCAAGCAGCAGAGCAAACCAGCGGTTATCTGAAAAGAAAACCTGGCTGTAACTGCAAGCTATGCTATCGCGGAGAAACTTCAATTGTTCTTTCACTCGTTACTTTTTTTACAATTTAAAATCTTTCAAATATTTTGGCAACACCTCATCTTTCTCAATACTGTCAAGCGTTTCACGTTTACGAATAATATGGGAATCACCCTTCATATCTATCATTACTATTGCCGGGCGCAACGCTATAAATTGCATCCATTGGGTCATATTGTATGCTCCTACACTGTGCACAACCACATGGTCATCACGCTTAAGAGGAGGTAAGGTAATATTTTCACGGATTACGTCAATATTCATACAGAGTGGTCCGTAAAGAACTGCATCTTCGGTGTATTGACTAAACTCTTGTGCCGGACTTATTTTATGGTCGTACCAGAATGATGTGAATAGAATATTTACTCCAAAATCCAATATGGTGGCTCTCCTACCATCGGACAAGCGTTTATTTGAAATGACAGAACCTAATAAGTAACCGGCTTCATCAATCAATGCGCGGCCTGTTTCTAAAATTAATAAGGGTAAATCAGTTTCTGTAAACCCTGCGTTTAATATCGATGTACAAATACTTTCGGCAAACTGGTCGAATGTTGGGGATGCGTCAATGCCCTGCAAATAGGAACCTTTCAGTGTATTCTTCGACGCGAAGCCACCACCCATATCTATATACTGGATATTCTTTTTGTACTTCTTTTTTATTTCCAGGGCGAGGTGCGAAAGTTTGGAAGCGGCCATACCATAAGCACTTGGGGTAAGCATGAACGTGCCGATGTGGCTATGCAATCCTACCAATTCCATTTTATCATTGAGCAGAATTTTATTGATAGCATCCCAGGCTTGCCCGTTTTCATAATTAAAGCCGAACCTATCCCACATGGGGTAAACACCCGTATCCATATTTACACGAATAGCAACACGGGGCTTTTTATTGCTCTCAACAGCTATTTCTTTTATTAAATAAAGTTCATCCAAATGGTCTATATGAATCATGGAATTGTTTGCAATTGCAAGTTTCAATTCCGCTTCTGTTTTATCCGGCCCGTTGAAAATAATCTTGTTTCCGGGAACTCCGTTGTTCAATGCTTTCTGATATTCAAAGCCCGACACCACCTCTGCCCATGAGCCTTCCTGATGGAAGGCATTGCACACAGCATTCACGTAATTTGTTTTATAGGACCATGCAAATTGCACTTTAGGGTAACGGGTTTTAAATGCTCTGTTTGCATCGCGGAAAGTGCGGCGCAAAGTTCTTTCAGATATTACAAAAAGGGGGGAGCCGAATTTCCCAAGCAGGTCGCGAACAGAATTCCCATCAATATGAGTAAGCGGAGTGTATTCGGTTCTTGTTCCGAATTTGTTCATTAAACCTACATTCAACTTTTGAATGACCGGGCGTTCATATTGCAATTTTTTTGCGCTCATAGTTTATTTTTATAGTTCACCTACGGTTGATATTTTTTCGAATTCGTCTAAGCTAACAATCATGTCCCAGGAGTAGCGGACAAATAATTTACCGATGTCATATTTTTTAAAGGGTTCCACTTTTTGCCCCAAAGCAAGCCTTACCAAAGCTTCCGGATGGTTTTGCCCACATCCTACCGCAAGATAGACCCATGCGGGGAAACGAGGGTTTATTTCAATTAAATAATAATCGCCTTCGCTTGTTTTTATAATTTCAAGTTCCATACCGCCCCTCCATTTTGTAGATTTGATAAGCTTGCGGGTCATGTTCATCAGGTTTTTATCATCAATGGAAATGCCCGACCATGCCTTGCCTTTATCGGTAATGTATTGTTTGCGCATGGGCACGGCACCAATTGTATTTCCTTTACCATCGCCAATGGCGGTTACATTCACTTCCTGCCCGTGTAAAAATTCTTGTATAATTATAGGTAGCCCCCACTTGGCACTAATCTTATTAAAATAGGTGGCCACTTGTTCAGGGCTATAGGCAATGGAAGCATCATAAAATTTACCCTTAACCACAACCGGATAAGTAAATTCTGAACGAAGAGCCGGAATCTCCTTTATGTTAAAAATCAGTTTGCTTTTAGGAATCTTTATCTTATGCTTCTTCCCAAATTCAGGCAAGTTTGATTTATGCCTTTCTTCAAATTGTTCGAGGGTTGGGACAAATACATTTATTTTTAATTCTTTTTTAAGTATATCTACCAACTTGATGAAATTGAATAATTCCGCATCGAAGTTTGGTATTATCACATCCAGTTTTTCAATCGAGTTGATATATTTCAAACGTTCCATCAAGGTTGCTTTTCCGGCAGATGGAAGGGGTATCTGGTAGGTTTTATCTACAATATCGTGCATGTAAATGCCAGGCTCAAGGGATTCGTAGGATAATCCGATAATCCTTACATCAAACAGTTTGCTGTCGCGAAGCGCCCTTATTACAGGTACTCCCGGACCGGGGCTGTCGATGGCATTAAGGCCGGTTACGGCTACGTTAATTTTTTTCTTTTTCAACACCTTCTACCAGATTGTGCTTGCTTAGCATGTTTACAAAATCGTAATAGTCCTTTTCGAACGAAACATCATCAGTCATGTAGGTTTTGATGATTTGCGATTTGATGTCATTGGCTGTTTTGCCCTCTTTAAGCATACGTATAATTTCAAGCCCTATCGGATTGGTGGAAAAAGAATCTCCGGTGCTTGGGTCGAATACGAAGCCCGAATCGCTAAGGGCTAAGTTCTTTTTTAGTTTCATGGTGCTCATTATTTAATGTTCAAATTGACAATACAAAAGTATATGTAACCATAGCGGATGTTGTTATGGTTTAAAATAAAAAAGTTATAAGATTTTAATTGGGGAGGGATGTGAGCGGTTTCCGTTCATGTTTATTCAGGCCCTTATATTCGCTAACAGTGTAGCCTGTAATCTGTTTAAACTGGTTACTAAGATACTGAATGCTGCTATATCCAAGGTTATAGGCTATTTCACTTAATGTAATTTCATCATACATAATAAGCTCTTTTATTTTTTCAATTTTAATAAGGATGATGTACTTTTCCAGTGTCATTCCTGTTTTTTCTGAAAACACTTTGCTTAAGTGTAAATACGGATGGCCAAGGCTTTCGCTTAAATAATCGGAATTACGGATGATGGAATTGGCATTATTACCAAAGAAGATATGTTGTATGATGCAGCTTTTAATGCGTTCCACCAGTTTGCTGGCATTATCTTTTACCAGTTCAAACCCTTCCCGTTTAAGGATAGTATTAATAACCTCTAAATTTATTACCTGCGAATCGAACTGCACTTCAGCCTCTCCCAGTTTAATATTGATTACTTCTATAAAACCTGTTCTTTCCAGTTCTTGTTTCACAATTTTAATGCAACTATTGCTAATCATATTCTTAATGGATATGACTGCTTTTGTTGTATTTAAGTTATGTTTTTGCATGACAGGGTATCAAAAATCCATGCTAATATACTTACTTAACACAAAATAGTTACTGATTTGACCTTTTAGCCCTTCAGCAACTTACATGCAACAGGATAAATAATCTTTTCCCAAAGGGCATATTCTTTAGCGGAAGGGTGCAGGCCATCATGCGCTATAAGGTCTCGACTATCCTTCATCTTTTGGGTTTCGGGAAATATGTCAGCAACGGGCAGATTTCGTTTATGTGCCTCATTTTTAATGATATTATTGAAATCTGTAATTCCTTTAGTGATATCGCGGCCTTCGCTATACATTTTGCCCGTCGGGGTTACGCCAAAATCGGGTATCGTTATGAGTAACACTTTGTTTTTATCCGGTAGCGAAGTTTGCACATGGTCTAGTATATAATTCAGGTTTTTATGGAAAGCACCGGAATCTACTCCCTGAACCCAGTCATTTACACCAATTAATAAAGTAACAAAATCAGGTTTAATATGGTCGAATACAGGTAGCTCCTTATCAATTAAATCTTCTGTAGTCCAGCCGGTTACCGATGGATTGGCTGATAAAATAATGTCTATGCCATTATCTTTAAGGTGTTTAGAAAGCAAATCCGGGAAGGCTTCGCCTGATTTGGCCCCCTCGCCAATGGTGTATGAATCGCCGAGGGCAACATATTTTAAAGGCTTGAACGTTTTTCCTTCATTCATAGCAAGAGTAATGCAGGCAAGGGCAGTTACAAATAAAGATAGTATCCCCTTTTTTAGCATACCACAAAAATAAGGCTTTGACGAATACCCATTTTAAATATCTTTGCAGCCCTGTTTAAAAAAAACAGGCTTTTTTGACTCCGTAGCTCAGTTGGTAGAGCAAAAGACTCTTAATCTTTGGGTCGTGGGTTCGACCCCCACCGGGGTCACT
>CAIWVW010000051.1 GCA_903916255.1 uncultured Bacteroidota bacterium | reverse complement strand
TAGGTGGAATCTACAACGATGGTGTTATATTCTATTATGACCCTTTAATCAATAAAGATAGTGTTGTCTTCAGTTTCAATGGAACTAATGGAAGTGAACCCGCAACAACTCTTTTTTTGGCATCAGACGGACTTTTGTATGGATTAACACATGCAGGTGGAAGTCATGGATTAGGCGTAATCTATAGCTTTAATCCCAAAACGAATATTGAACAGATATTGGTTAATTCAGATGCAATTACAGGATATGATGATGATGGTGGAAACAACATTATTCAATTAAATGACACGATGCTTTACGGAACTTTTTCTTACGGTGGTTCTCATAAGGCAGGTACTTTGTACTCAATTAATATGAAGACAAATAATTTTACTCTTTTGGCTAATTTAGATTCACTTACTAATGGCGCATTTCCTGTGAGGAATCTTTCTTATGATACTACAAATCACCTTATTTATGGAATAACCCAATTTGGAGGGCTGTATAATTTAGGTACAATATTTAGTTTCAATGTAAATAATGATAAAGATAGCGTTATTTATAACTTTAACACCTTCGCCTCCGAACCAATAACTGGTCTTACACGCGCATTAAATGGCCTCTACTATGGCATGACGCCAGGCGGAGGAGATAGTGGTGTAGGATTAATTTATTCTTTCAATTCGAGTAATGGCCAAGTTGATACGCTTGTGAATTTCAATAGATTGAATGGCTCATCCCCTTGGGGTAATAATTTTTATTTGGCTTCAAATGGACTTTTATATGCAATGATAACTGAAGGAGGCAGTAGCCAATTAGGGGTTCTTTGTAGTTACGACCCAGTTATTGACGAGGAGAATGTCCTTGTGAATTTTAATAATACAACTGGCTTTTTCTCTTTTGGCGATGTAATTCAAGATCCCGATAACGGGTTGCTCTATGGAATGACTCAAGAAGGTGGCACCCATTCTGATGGAACATTTTTCAGCTACGACATCAACTCATCAACCTTTACAAAAATTTTTGATTTTAATGGAACAAATGGTGCCATGTCAAAGGTAGGTCTTACCCTTGTATATGATACTTTAATTTCAACTGGAGAAAGTAAAATAAATGCAAATGGAGTGAGTATTTACCCCAACCCCTCCACCGGTATTTTCACCCTTTCATTTTTAGGGGCACGAAATCTTGCGCCCGCAACTATTGAGATTTACAATGTTTTTGGAGAGGAAGTGTTTTACTCAAACTATCCACGATACATTAATCACTATTCACTTGATATAAGCAATCACCCTAACGGAGTTTATCTCTACAGGGTTATAAATGCAGATGGCACTTCATTGGGAAGCGGGAAGCTAATTATTCAGAAGTAAAATCCCAACCCTCTAACAATGCTTTAAATATTTGCCTGTCAGGCTTCCGAACCGGCCTACATCAAAGGGTGGTCCGGCGATTTATGCTTGTTGAATTTGATTCCGATAAATATCTCGGTTGTTCCCGAACTGTATTTCTGAATATCGGTTACTGAATAATCGTAGGAGAAGCCAAATGTAATAGCATCCTGATAGGTATAGCCAACCAATGCATAAGCGGCATCCATAGTGCGGTAACCGGCACCTATCCAGAATTTTTTAGTGTATATAAGCCTTGCTCCCAAATCAAACTGCGGAGGGACAGGGTTCACATAATTTGCTACAAAGCATGGGTCCAGTTCAAATTCATGGCCCAAATCAAACTTATATCCCGCAGTGGCATAAAAATGGGTTACCATTTCGTCATCAGCGCCTGCAAAGTTGTTCAACTTGGCTGTTACAGGAACAATTTGCGGGGCTGAAATACCCACATAAAATTTGTCATTGTATAAGTAGGCTCCGGCTGCAAAATCAGGCACTATGGCCGATTCAAACTGGTTTACCAACGCCTGGTCATTCTGCTGAATAAGCGTAATGGCTTGCCCATCAACCGAAAACTGCAATATACCTGCTGAAATACCAAGTGATAGTTTCAGGTTGTCAGTCAGTTTTAGGTGGTAAGAATAAGCTGAGGTAAATCCGGTTCTGCGTGTTGGCCCGGTAATATCGGTAAACACATATGCGCCTATGCCAATATGTTGGGTTGTTATTGGCCCGTCAAAAGTAAGCATATAGGTGCGAGGGGCATCTGTAATGCCCATCCACTGAAAACGGTTATCTGATTTAACGTTCCAATAACCATCCGTTCCTGCAATAGCAGGGTTCAACGAAAAGTTGTTCAGCATATATTGGCTGTAGATAGGCAATTGCTGCGCTTTAAGTCCGCCAAAGCAGGCTATTACAAGCAGGGTGGCAAGTTTAATCTTCTTCATAGTTTTATCGCATTATGGTTACAGAGCCGGTCATCGCTTTCGGGAACCGGGAATCATTCAGGTTAATAATATAGTAATAGGTGCCGACGGGAACAGGCTTGCCATTGTAGGTTCCATCCCATGGGGTATTATATCCATCGGAATGGAACAATAATTCGCCCCAGCGGTTATACACTTCCACTTCAATATTCGGGAAATCGGGAGCGAAAGGAAGTACCCAGTAATCATTCGTTCCATCTCCGTTAGGTGTAAATCCGCTTGGAGGATTAATGCCCGGCAATACAAATACGGTAACAGTATCACTGGCCTTACAACCCGCAGCATTGCTTACCGTAACGGTATATATGGTGGTAACTGTAGGGGTAGATGCAGGGTTCGCGTAAATGCTGTCATTTAAGGTGCTGCTTGGTTCCCATACTACGGATGTGCCGGAAGGATTGGTTGGCGTACCGCCTAGGGTAACTGTTCCCGTTCCGTATATAACCTGGTCAGGCCCCGGATTAACCGAGAGGGCAGGGAGGGTTACTATAGTAACACTGCCGGTATCGGTACAATTACCATGAGAAACAACGAGAACATACGTTGTTGTATCATTGGTTGGGGTAACAAATACTACCGAAGAATCTTTTAGCAATACCATACCCGGCATTTGGTACCATGCATAGCCTGTTGCATTCACACTGCTTGTACCATTCAACTCAATGGTGGAGTTGTGGCAGATAACAGTATCGTTTCCTGCATGGGCAAATACAGATGTATCGGCTCCTACCGTTACACTTTCTGTTAAGGAACATCCCCCAGAATCAGTTACCGTTACGGAGTAAGTGCCCGGCAGAAGATTGCTAAGGTTTTGTGTGGTGCTGCTGTTCGACCAGGAGTAAGTGTATTGCGGTGTTCCACCCGAAACTGTAAGCGTAACAGAGCCGTTATTAGTACTGCTGCACGAAGCGTTCGCAGAAGAAATAGTGGCTGTAAGGGCAGAGGCTGGTCCCGTGATGGTTACCGAAGCGGTGAAAGAACATCCGTTATTATCGGTAACGGTAACTGTATAACTTCCTTCCGACAAACCGCTGGCAGTAGCATTGGTTTGCCCGCCGGGTGTCCACAAATAAGTGAAAGGTGTTGCATTTCCAACTGCAGTTACGGTTGCTGAGCCGGTGTTATTTCCAAAACAAGCCACATTGGTTACCGCAGTAATAGAGCCGCTGACACCACCGCTGGCAACATTCGCGACAACTGTTTCCGAACAGCCGTTGGCATCGGTAACGGTTACTGTGTAAGCTCCGCTGCCTAATCCGCTTATGGTGGCTGTAGTTCCGCCGCCCGGCGCCCATGAATAGGTATAGGCTCCCGTGCCTCCCGTTGCCGTTACCGTTGCTGAGCCGGTATTATTGCTGCATCCCGCACCTGTGGTAGTAGTGGTTGGCACTATCGCAGCAGGTTGCGTAATGGTTACAACGGCAAATTGGTTGCAACCTGCATTGTCGGTAACGGTAATGGTATAAATTCCGGCGCTTAATCCGGTAGCGGTTGCATTGGTTTGGCCGCCCGGTGTCCAAGCATAGGTATAAGGCGTTGTTCCTCCGGTTGCTGTAACGCTTGCCGTAGCAGTACTTGCCCCGTTACAAAGCTCATTGGTATTAGTTGCCGTAATGCTAAGTGTAGAAGTATTATGAACCGTAACGGTATCTGTTATGGTGCAACCGTTATTGTCGGTAACAGTAACGGTATAGACGCCGGCGCTCAATCCTGTTGCGGTAGTATTGGTTTGTGCAGAAGGATTCCAGTTATATGTATAAGGTGCTGTTCCGCCCCCGGCAGTAACAGTAGCTGTTCCATTATTGCTGGTGCACGACGCATTTGTAGAACTTGTACTAACGGTAAGTGCCGTTGGTTGTGTAATGTTAAAGGTGGAAGTTACAGAACATCCGTTGGCATCAGTTACCACCAAAGTAAAGCTTCCCACTCCAAGTCCTGTAACAGAAGAAGTAGTGCTTGCAACCGGGCTCCATGCATACGTGTAAGGAGATGTTCCTCCTGTAGGTGTAACGGAAGCGTTTCCGTTGAAGAATCCATTACAAGTAATATTGTTTACAACAGGAGTTGCAACAAGCGGGTTGGGTTGGGTTATTGTAAATGTAATGGTATTATTACAGCCTCTGCTATCGGTAACCGTTACGGTATAAATTCCGGCACTTAACCCCGATTCGGTGGCATTTGTTCCGCCGCCCGGCGCCCATTGGTAGGTATATGGGCTTGTGCCTCCCGATGCATTAACAGTTGCACTTCCGGTAGAACCGCCATTGCACAGAACACCTGTTACGCCGCCGGAAGCAAGCACTATACTGGTGGTTGTAGTAACGGTTGCGGTTGCGGTTTGATTACAGCCGTTTTTATCGGTAACTGTAAAGGTATAGGTTCCTGCGCTTAAATTAAGTGCAGAATCGTGGGTTTGTCCGGTAGGGTTCCATAAGTAGGTGTATGGCCCTGTGCCACCTGAAACACTTACCCAGGCAAGGCCTGTACTATCGCCGCAAGGGGTAGGGTTTATATGGGTGGTTAAGGTAATGGCCGCAGGTTGTGTAATTGTTACAATAACGTTAGTAGCAGAGCAGCCATTGTTGTCTTTAACGGTTATAGTATATGTGCCAACTGTAAGTCCTGTTTCGGTGGCATTGGTTCCGCCGCCGGGCGTCCATAAGTAAGTATATACAGGTGTACCGCCGCTAACTCCAATGGTTGCGCTGCCTGTTCCGGCATTACATAATGGATACGTGATGGAAGTAATAGTATCTTTTATCGCCGTTGGCTGTGTTACGAGTACTGTTGCACTGCCTGTACATCCATTGTTATCAGTTACAATAACCGTATAAGTTCCGGCTGATAATCCCGTGGCGGTTATGTTGGTTTGTCCGCTTGGGTTCCATAAATATGTATATGGCGTAGTACCTCCGCTTGCAGCGGCGGTTGCCGTGCCTGTGCTGCCTCCATTACATGCTACTCCAGTACTTGTTGCAGTAACATTAACGGGTGCAGGCTGGGTAATAGTTAAATTAATAGATGCGATACATCCATTGGAATCACGAACGGTTACCGTATATGTGCCTGCGGAAAGCGTTGAAACACTTGCTGTGGTATATCCGCCCGGTGTCCATAGATAGGTGTAGGGCGAACTTCCTCCGGTAACTGAAACAGTAGCGCTTCCATTGCTGTTACCATTACATTTATCATTTGTAGTGGAAACAACCATTATGGTTGGAGAATTAATAGCGGTTATGGTGGCAGTTGAAGTACCATCGCAACCATTTTTATCAACAACAACAACCGTGTATGTTCCTACGCTTAATCCGGTAGCGGTTGCATTGGTTTGTGGCGGCAGTGATGACCATACATAAGTATAAGGAGTAGAGCCTCCGCTTACATTGGCTGTGGCTGCTCCGTTATTGTTTCCGCAGGTAGCCTGGGTGGTAGTAGTGGTTACAATAATAGGGGCAGGTTGTGTTATTGTAACTGTAGATGTTTTGGTACAACCATTTTTATCGGTTACTGTGACAGTATAGGTACCGGCGCTTAATCCAGTAGCGGTAGTATTGGTTTGTCCGCCCGGGTTCCATAAATAGGTATAAGGTGTAGTTCCGCCTGTTACGCCCACGGTAGCTGTTCCAGTTCCTCCGTTACAGGTAGGATAGGTAACTGCGCTAATGGAATCTGTTAGTACTGCAGGTTGTGTTATTATGGTAGATGCTGTTCCGGTACAACCATTTTTATCGGTTATGGTAACAGAATAACTACCGGCACTTAATCCGGTAGCCGTTTGGTTTGTTTGTCCGCCCGGAGTCCATAAGTAAGTATAAGGTGAGTTACCTCCGGAAACAGTTACGGTAGCCGTTCCTGTGCTGCCACCATTACAAAGTACGCCGGTGGTGGTTATGGTCCCTGTTATTGGAGCAGGTTGGGTAATAGTTACGGTGGTGGTTGCTACGCATCCGCTGGAATCATGCACCGTAATGGTATAAGTTCCGGCTGAAAGGTTGGATTCGGTTGCGGTGGTGCTTCCGCCCGGAGCCCATGAATAAGTATAAGGTGAAGTGCCTCCGCTAACGGATACAGTTGCGCTGCCGTTACTGTTTCCATTGCATTTGTCATTGGTGCTGGAAGTAACAGTAACAGTTGGTGAACTTAAAGCCGTAATAGTTGCAGTGCCTGTTCTTGAGCACCCATTGTTGTCGGTAATTATTAAGGTATAAGTGCCAACGCTTAAACCTGTTGCGGTTGAATTTGTTTGTCCGCCCGGGTTCCATAAATAGGTATAAGGTGTAGTGCCTCCGGAAATGTTGGCTGTAATTGTGCCATTATTGTTTCCGCATGTAGTAGGGGTTGTGGTATATGTTCCGGTTATTGGAGTTGGTTGTGTAATTATAACTGTAACAGTACTTAAACAACCATTGTTGTCATGCACTGTAATGGTATATGTTCCGGCAGTTAATCCGGTAGCTGTGGCATTGGTTCCTCCGGATGGAGCCCATGAATAGGTATATGGTGAAACTCCGCCTTTTACTCCAACCGTAGCACTTCCGGTTCCGCCATTGCATAATGGATAAGTAATGGAGCTGATGGAGTCGCGAACAGGTTTAGGTTGTGTAATAATAGCGATAGCCGGAGTGTTACATCCATTGGCATCGGTAACAGTTACCGTATATGTTCCTGCACTTAAGCCGGTAGCTGTGGCGTTAGTTCCGCCGGAAGGCGACCAGGAATACGTATAAGGTGTAGTTCCTCCGGTGGCTGTAACTGTTGCGCTTCCTGTGCTGAAGCCGTTACATAAAACATCGGTGAATGCTGTAATAGACGTATTTATGCCGGAAGAATTGGCTACTGTTACTGCCGCATTTACATTACAACCGTTGGAATCGAAAACGGTCACTGTGTAAGTTCCTGCACTTATATTGCTGATGGTTGCCGTTGTACCTCCACCGGGATTCCATAAATAGGTATATGGTGAAGTTCCTCCGGTTACCGTAACGGTAGCGCTGCCGTTATTCTGTCCGCAGGTAGCGGTAGTGGATGAGGTGCTTGCATTTAATAATGGTGGTTGGGATATGGTTACCGAATTAGTAGCGTTACATCCATTGGCATCGGTTACCGTTACGGTGTATGTGCCAATACTTAATCCTGTAGCTGTTTGGGTTGTTTCCGCGCCGGGGTTCCATAAATAGGTATAAGGTGTTGTTCCGCCTGTGGCTGTAACCGTTGCTGTACCGGTATTTCCGCCACTGCAAAGTATATTGGTAGAAGTAACGGTCGAGGTAATGGAAGAAGTAGCCGTGAGAGTTACCGAAGCTGTTCCGGTGCAACCTAAATTATCGGTAACAGTTACCGTATAAGTTCCGGCGCTTAAACCCGAAGCGGTTGCATTCGTTCCGCCGGAAGGCGTCCATGCGTATGTGTAGGGTGTAGTTCCTCCGGTAGCTGTTGCTGTTGCGCTTCCATTATTGCTTCCGCAGGAAGGGTTAGTTCCGACAGCTGCTGTAACGGTTACTCCGCAGGCAGGAGGTGTAATGGCGACTAATATCAGGTCTAATCCGCCACCGCCGGTATATGGAGCTAAATTTTTTGCTTCAATAGTATAAGTACCCGCTGTGGCTTCTGATTCGTAAGCATCAGAACAATCAAGGCCGTTACCTTCATGAAGGTCGGCAAGAAGATTAGCGTTGGCCCATGATACCGGATAAGCCGCAGCTTTTCCGGTATTCATTTCTGCATCGCAATACACTATCGAATTAGGTGCGGTAGTTGTTATACTATTGAATATAACACCTCCGGTACTGTCAGTAACAGTATTCTCAACGGAGGTAAGATTGGAAATGGACAATGGCGTGCAGGAACCTGTTGTATAAAATGCAGCGGCAAAGTTTAAATAATATGGCGCCTCAAGATTGGTTTCAGGGCATACAATAGTATGCGCTCCGGCAGCCGGAGCAGGGTAAGCCCATACTTCGGCAGAGCCCGAATTACCAATCATGGCAGAATTGATAAGTGTTGCATTATTGCCGTCAACGGTTACCGGGCCGGGGTCAGCCGTTTGGGTCGAACTGTATCCATCCAGCGAAATAAGTATCATTTCATTGGCATTGGCAGTAGTAAGTGTAAATGTACTGGCGCCGTTTCCGTTTACCGATGCGTCATATGCAACTGTGCCATAGCACTGGGCTTTCAAATGCTGGGTGTTTCCCAATAGGAGGGATGCACATAAAAATACAAGTAGTTTTTTCATAAATTTTCTAAAATATATTCAACTATAAAGATGTTTTTCTTAGATGCGAATTTCCCAACAGGTCAAAATTGGGACTGCGAAAATAAGGATTTTTTTGAATTGGAGCCTTTTTTTGGCTCATCAATATTCACAATAAGCTAAAATGTTGTTTAAAACTATGCTTCTTTTTTTGTGCTTTTAAAAGGCTTTTCCGTTCTATTATTTTATAAAGTGCACTATAAATTATTTTTAATAAGATTGTTAATACTCTTATAATCAATATATTGTGTGATTAAGAGAATGACTTTACGAACAGGGTAAAGGCTTCATGCAATAACCTGTTAATAATGACGTTTTTAGTTTCAGGATGCAGGTTTTCATCCCGGCCTGATTGATTAAAAATGAATTAAATATCTCTCCTTAAAATGGAAAAACCGTTAAAACGATAAAAAAACGGTTTGGGTTTCAAATATTTGTTATTTTTGCAAATTAAACATTATACACTATTGAACATGCGTACAAAAACTCTTAGTGTTTCTAAAAGTCTGACAATGGCTGCAATAGGCCTTCTTTTTGGATTTACGGCTTCTTCGCAGGACATCCATTTTTCCCAGCTTTTTGAAAACCCCCTTTCGCTGAATCCTTCCCTTTCCGGAGCTTTTGCAGGCAATGTTATGGCTGAAGCGAATTATAAAAACCAATGGAACAGCGTGGCTCAGAATGGAAACGGATACTCTACCATGGCTGCCACCCTCGAGTTTCATAACATGCTTAAAACATGGGGCAGCGGATACCTTTCACCGGGTTTTTCTGTTTTTCAGGATGAATCAGGCGATGCGCATATTACCCAGCTGGAAGCTGCTTTTACCTTAGCCAGCGGCGTTTACCTCGATGATAAAAATTGTATTTCGGCAGGACTTCAGGCCGGATGGGCACAGAATAGCATTCAGTTGTCGTCCTTAACATGGGATAACCAATATGTTAACGGTGCATATAATTCAAGCATTGCCCCGGATGAAGGTACTATAGGTAATTCATTTACCTATGCCGATTTCGCGGCTGGTGTTTCCTGGCACTATGGAAACGGAGAAACCAATATGTCATCTAACGATGGATTGAAAGCCAGCGCAGGCGCTGCTATATACCACATCAATGAACCAAACATGTCTTATTTTAACCAAAGTTACCAAGGCAGCCAGTTATATATGAAATATACCTTTTATGGTAATATGGAAATTGGCGTACAGAACACCAACCTACGCGTTCTTCCGGGCGCTGTGTTCCTGAGCCAGGGGCCTGCTACCGAATTTGATGCTGGTGCAAAACTCCGTTATGTTATTAAGCCTGAAAGTAAATATACAGGAAACCATAAAGGTACCGCAGTCGATTTAGGTGTTTATTACCGTGTAGGCGATGCCGCCATTGTATTGGCAGGTTTCGAATGGGGTAACTACGCACTTGGTGCAAGTTATGACTTTAACACCTCTGCGCTTACAACCGCTTCTCATGGTGCAGGAGGTTTTGAAATTTCCCTGAAATATACGCACGAAAACCCATCCATTAAGCCGGGCGAAGGAACTACCCGCTCAATGTTCTAATAAATAGTATCTTTGGATTTCAAAACGGGGGCTTTTAAGCCCCTTTTTTGTTTTCGGATTCGCTTACTTTTGCCCTATCAGCAATTCGATAATCTCCGCTTGTTTATCTATGATGAGGCTTTTAATATCATAGTCCTGTTCAGCATCTTTTGTAAGGTGGGGCTTTTTCAGTTCTTCTTTCAATACAGCTATCTCTTGCTGAATCTCTTTTATTTTGGAAGCATTGGCGTTTTCAAGTGGTGTTTTCATATCGGGTGTTTATTTATTCGGGTAAGGTACAGTTTTTATGGGAATAGAATAGTTTTTAGTAGCGCTGTAGGAGTAAAAGGTCCAACATAGTAGTGCCAAATGGTTGCCTTAAACTATCCACAACCCACTATCTACTAACCACTGGTATTAAAAACACCTCCCTATCCCTACAACAAACCTGTATTGCACATAGTTTGTCCCGGTACCATATTCCAGTTTATTCAGGAAGAAAGGCATGTCAAATCGTAATACAAGTGGCTTAACCAATTGCAATGGTCCCCATTTTTGAATAGTGAGTGTGCCGCCTACACCTGCATCGGCAATAATATTGGAAAATTCCATAGGCAGGTTTTGGGAGGCAGCGGTTGTAAGATTTAATACTCCCGCATCGCCAAACAAATAGGTAGTTACGGCAAATGTATTGCGCAGGAATTTAGGGTTAAAATGGACCAGGTGGTTAAACTCCAGCTCTGCATTTACGGAAGCTCCGGTAGTGCCATAATAGGAAAATAGCGGGTCGCCTTTGGAGTCGGTAGAAGCAAAAGTGTAGCCAGAATAACCCCGCACATTAAGTCCGCCGCCCTGCTGGTAGTAGTTTAAATTGTAACTGTAATTAGCCCAATTGGTAGGAATTATTCCTGCTGCCTGACTAAATTTGTTGTCCTGCATTTCCTCCGGATTAGCGCCCGATAAATACAGCGCAGATTCATTTGGAGTATTGCTGCCTGCACCATATTGCGCAAATACCCGTGTCTTTAAAACCAGCTTTTTGAATATTGTTTGATTATTGAGCCATGTAAAGGTTGTCTGATTATAATCGTAATCATTGGTAAGCAATGAACTCTTGAATTTAAACTCGTAGGTGCCATTTCCATAGTTGGAATAACGGTAGGCATGTTTCAAGCCAACCGTAATGGTATTGTTGAATTCTTTTGCTTCCCAGGTTGCAATATTATCACCTGTAACGGCATCATACATGTGCGGAACAAGTTCATAAAGGCTATCGTAAGCATGTGGGCGATACATGGCTTTAAACATTGCATAAAAAATATTCTTTAACGAATTGTCCTTCACCTGGAAAAGCAGTTTGCCTTCTTCCAGTCCGTCCAAATCCTGCAAATAGAGGTTAATAGAAGAGTTCTTTATGAATTTATCGGTTGGAGTCTGGTAGTCGAGGGTAAATGCCGCCGCCTGATTTTCCAAATTGTTCGGGGTTCCTGCGGGAAGATTAGCGCCTAGGTGGGTATTTGCCAAAACGGTTACATTCAAGTTGTTTTTAAACAGCATATAATCGCTGTGCAGGTGCGCGCCTATTTGAACTCCGTCATATTGGTTATACCAAACCGATGGCCCTATGAATGCTTCGTAATTGGTCCAGTCGGGGGTATTTGCAATTTTAGAATCGAAATAAAACTTCACCGGAAAGGGCTTGCTGTTGTTCATCATATTCAAATCCGCAAGGCGGTGGGTGGTGTCAATCATTACATCTGATATGCCGTTAGGAACAGTTACCGTTGCCGTATAGGTTGGTTGTACCTTACCCCATCCAATCCAGCGCGGCAGGATAATGGCATTCGTCTTTTTCTCGAACCATGAATTTGGTATATAATAATTGTGCGCACTGTCTTTTTTATCGATTACCGTAAAGTCTATAGGCATCTGCATTTCGCCTTCCCTGTTAAAGGTGATGGTATACTGGTCCTTGCCTTTTGCTTTTTTTATTCTGCCTACGCTGTAATCTATTGTTTTAGCTGTGTTCAGCCATTCATCGAAGAACCAGGTCATGTCGGTATGTACAAATTCGGTGATGGAATTCCGGAAATCATTCAGGTAAGGATGTGCAAATTTCCATTGGTTGAAATAATGCTGCATAGCCGCAAAGAAAAGGGAATCGCCAAGCACATATTGCAGATTGTAAAGCATAGTGGCAGTTTTAAAATAGACTTGCCCATAGCCACCATCGTGCCCCAATGCGCTCGTAAAATCATCCGATTGCGTATTGAGTGTTACATTCTTAAAACCTATGCGTCCTGCTGCACGGGCGGCATACAACTTACCCTGATAGTTTTCGGTAAAGTCGCCAATGCCTATCAGGTTGTTCATCAAATAACCGGAATATACCTCCTGCATCTGCAATAAATCGGGGCGGTAATAATCGCGCACGTATGCATTCTTGGGTTGGTACTGCACTTCATAAGGGCCATCCATTTTCTGGCAAATCCAGCTTTCGGCAAATTGTGTGAAGCCCTCATCCAGCGCAGCGCGGTAGGTTTCATTGCTGCCCACCATCCCGAAGAACCAATTGTGGCTAACTTCATGCGCCAGCAAGGTACGATAGTCCGGGTCTCCGCCGCCATCCAGCGTAAGCATAGGGTATTCCATACCGTCCCGCGCATCAGCGACAATCATTTTCGGGTAACCGTAGTTTCCAAAATATTTGGAATCGGTGGCAATAATTTTAGCGGTATATTGGGCCGCATTCTGCCAGCGCGATGCGTGGGTTTCTTCCGCCAACGCGATACACTGAACGCCCATCCAGTTGGAAAGACCGATACGGTAGGTAGGGTCAGCAGTCAGCGCAAAATCATGCACATTGGTAGCATGGAACACCCATGTTTTGGGTATTCTTGTTCTCGGTATGATGACCGATGCCGGCGAACCCCAGGGCTTGTCTTTAAAGTTACGGATGTCTAATTTTTTCAATAAAGTATCGGGTAATACTACATCTTCATTTAACAGTTGGCCCGTGGCTCCAACTACATAATTATTGGGTAAGGTAAATGCCACATCATACGTGCCGAAATCCCCATAAAACTCATGCGCCAGGTGCTGCTCATCGTCCCAGCCAAACTTCACATCGTACACGCACATCCGCGGATACCAATGCACCACATCATATTGTTTGAAACCGTTTTTGGCATCGGCAATAAACATTTTCATGCGGTTGCGCGCGCCTTTCGGGTCAAAGTACGTGCGGAAAGTAATATGGAAAGTAATCGAGCCGCCCGGTGGCAAAGGATTCGGAAGTTTTACGCGCATCACCGTATTGTCCACTTCGGTTTTAAGGTCGGTGTTCCCAATGCGGATAGTCTTCACATAGCAACCGCTGTCCTGTTTTTCGTATTTACCGAAGGTGAGGGGCTGCTTGTTGTTTTTATAAAGGTCGCTGTAATAAGAATCCTTGTTTTGAGCGTTTGAGTAAAGGTGGAAGAATGCCTCATGCAATGTATCGGGTGAGTTATTGTAATAATCCAGCGTTTCAACCCCATCAATAATATCAAGCGAGTCATTCAGATTTGCAATGATTTTATAATGCACATCCTGTTGCCAGTATCCCGGGTGCGGCGGACGGTTCTTCCAATAGTAGCGGTTCTCCGCGGTGCGGTAATTATCCGCAGGGAAGTCGTAGGTCTGAGCAAAAAGTGAAATGAAGAATGAAGAAGTAAGAATGAAGAATGGAAGAAGTAGATATTTTTTCATGTTGTAGTTTTACTCTTAGCTCTTAGTTATTAGCTCTTAGCTAGATTGACAGGCAATATTACGTACAATTGTGAAAATAACCGAGTATTTCTGAAAATGAATGTATTTTTACGGGCTCAAGTAGTCAGTGGTCAGTAGTCAGTGGTCAGTTTTAATACCCTGTTACTTATCACTGAGTACTTACTGACAACTGACCACTGACTACTGACTACTGACCACTGATAACTGACCACTGAATCATGAAACCCTCTATACCAAAAGGCACCCGGGATTTTTCACCACAGGAAATGGTGAAACGCAATTACATTTTTGATACCATCCGCAAGGTGTATCAGATGCACGGTTACCAGCCCATAGAAACCCCAGCTTTTGAAAACCTCGAAACACTCACTGGTAAATATGGAGAAGAAGGGGATAGGTTGATTTTTAAAATACTGAATAGTGGCGATGTTACACTTAATTTTGCAGTAGAAGAAGCAGCGAAATCCATTGCCAAACTCGCTGCTATGCATGTAATGCCAAAGGTTAGTGAAGATGAATTAGATAAGATTGCAAGTAGTGAAGTTGCCAAGACAGAATATTACAAGAATATAAGGAAGGGAATAATGCAGTCGGTTGAAAAGGCTTTAAGATATGATTTAACCGTGCCTTTTGCCCGCTATGTTGTGCAACACCGCAACGATATTACTTTCCCGTTTAAGCGTTACCAGATACAACCCGTTTGGCGAGCAGACCGACCCCAAAAAGGCCGCTACCGTGAGTTTTACCAATGCGATGCCGATGTTATTGGCAGTGATTCCCTCTTAAATGAAGTGGAGTTGATACAAATAATTGATGAGGTGTTTACTAAGTTGGGGGTGCCTGTAATTATTAAAATTAATAACAGGAAAATATTGCAGGGGATAGCGGAATATATTGGTGCGCCTGATAGGATGATTGATATAGCTACTGCGATTGATAAATTAGATAAAATAGAATGGGATGGCGTACAAAAAGAACTAATTGAAAAGGGTTTTAATGTTGACCAAATAGGCAAACTAATTAACGTAATTGCTATACTTAAACCTAATCAAATTGGCACTGTTTTAGATGAGATTGATACTCGGTCAAAGTATGTAATATCAATATTAACGCTAAATAAAGCAAGAGAATCCTTAGTATCAAATGGCGTTTCAAATGGCGTTGCCGAATTACTGAAAATTTGTGAATCTATTGAGATTTTTAATAAAGAATTATCTAACAAACTTGAATTCGACATCTCCCTCGCCCGAGGCCTCAACTACTATACAGGCACCATTATAGAAGTAAAAGTAGATGCCTCCAAATGTGCATCACAATTTACCAGCAGTATTTGCGGCGGTGGCCGCTACGATGACCTTACCGGAATATTTGGTCTGCCGGATGTTTCGGGCGTGGGTATTTCCTTTGGTGCAGACAGGATTTATGATGTAATAGAGGAGTTAGGTTTATTTCCAAAAGAAATTGCTGCAACTACCAAAGTATTGCTCATTAATTTCGGAGAGAATGAAGCTCAATATTGCCTGAAGGTAGTTAAAGACCTGCACGCCGCGGGTATCAGCGCAGAGTTATATCCCGATGCTAAAAAGATTAATAAGCAATTTGAATATGCCGATAAACGTGGTATTCCGTATGTAGTAAGTATAGGTGAAAAGGAAATTGAAAGCGGACGGGTCGCGCTGAAAAACCTGCAAACAAAAGAACAAATAGAAATTCCCCTGAATGATTTAATCAGTCATATAAAATGAAACTTTACCAGATAAACGATAAGTTAGATTTTGCAACTATAAAAACCATCTTAGCAGAGAATGGTCGCATTGCCCTCTCCGAAGAAGCGGAGCAGCGCATTATTAAATGCCGCAACTATTTAGATAAGAAAATAAAATCTTCCGATGCTCCCTTTTATGGAATTAATACGGGTTTCGGGGCATTGCATAATGTGAAAATTGCTCCGAAAGATTACAGCAAACTCCAGACTAACCTCATCCGTTCTCATGCCTGTGGGGCAGGGGAGGAGGTTCCTAAAGAAATTGTCCGCTTGATGTTATTATTGAAAATTCAATCGTTAAGCTATGGACATTCCGGAGTTGATATTTCAACAGTGGAAAGATTGGTTGATTTTTTTAATCATCATATTACGCCTGTGGTATACCAGCAAGGCTCGCTGGGCGCATCGGGAGATTTAGCGCCATTGGCGCATTTATGTTTGCCATTAATTGGAGAAGGGGAAGTATATTATAAAGGCAAACGCCAAACCACCGCCCAACTTTATAAAGAATTAAAATGGAAACCGCTTTCCCTAAAACCGAAAGAGGGCCTTGCATTGCTGAACGGCACGCAGTTTATGAGTGCTTACGGCACTTGGATATTAATGCAAGCAGAAAGCCTTTCCAAAATAGCTGATACAGTCGCAGCCATTTCTATAGACGCTTACGATTGTAATTTATCTCCATTTGATGAATTGGTGCATTACGTTCGTCCCCATCACGGGCAACGGAATTGCGCATTGTTTATTCAGAATTTATTAAAGGGCAGTGAACTGATTTCCCAACCTAAACAAGATGTGCAGGACCCTTACTCATTCCGTTGCATACCGCAAGTACATGGGGCAATACGTGATGTGATAGAACATGTGAAAAGTGTTTTTGGAATTGAAATAAATTCCGTAACCGATAACCCACTGGTGTTTCCAATCGAAGATAAAATTATTTCCGGAGGAAATTTTCATGGGCATCCATTGGCTATGAGTTTGGATTACTTAAGTATTGCATTAGCCGATTTGGGAAATATTTCCGAGCGGAGAACATATTGTTTAATCTCCGGTAAACGAGGGCTACCTGCTTTTCTGACTAAGGATGCTGGTTTGAACTCCGGCCTGATGATTTTGCAATATACGGCAGCATCTATCGTAAGTCAGAATAAACAACTGGCATCACCTGCATCGGTGGATAGTATTGTCTCCTCCAACGGACAGGAAGACTACGTAAGCATGGGCGCAAATGCCGCGACCAAGTGTTATAAAATACTGGATAACTTAAAAACAATTCTCGCCATAGAATTAATAAACGCTGCACAGGCAATGTATTTCCGCAGGCCTTCAAAAACCTCGCCACAACTGGAAAAACTGTTAAAGGAATTTGGAAAACGAGTTTCTTTTAATAGTCAGGATAGGGTATTGAGAGAGGATATAAAAAAGAGCAGGGAGTTTATTGAAGCCAAGCTATAACGTCATTGCGAGGCTCTGCGAAGCAATCTTACTTGTATGTGTTATTGGGTAAGACTGCTTCGTTCCTCGCAGTGACGAATTGTCGCTATTTTGAGGCGAACTGAAAAATCTTTTTACCTTTGACCTAATATGACTATTCAATCAAAGTTAGGCAGATGGGATTTGACCATGCTGGTGGTAAGTTTTATCATCGGGGTAGGAATATTCCGCAACCCCAGCGATATTGCCCGTGATGCCGGTACTCCTTTTATTTTTTACGCCTCCTGGATTTTAGGAGGGATTATAAGTGTTTGCGGGGCGCTCACCTTTGCCGAAATAGGCGCCCGTTTGCCCGCAGCCGGGGGATATTACCGCATATTCTCCTATTCCTATCATCCGGCGTTTGCTTTTATGTTCAACTGGGCCCTTGTAATAACTAACGCGGGGAGCGCTGTGGCTGTGGGTTTAATAGGCGCAGCCTATATTCAGCCGGTAATTATTCCCGATGCCTGGCTGGTAGCTTATTCCCCCGATACTATAAAAACTGCAATTGCTTTTATTGTTATCACTGTTTTATTTTTGGTGAACTATGCAGGCATAAAAATGGGCTCGAGGGTGCAAAATGTATTGAGCGCGTTGAAAATAGTGATGATAGTTTTACTTTCCCTTGCCGTGTTCGGAAGCCACCCGCATACCAATACCACAGCGGTAATTCAGCAAACGGCATCTTCCCCTTGGGGCGCAATGGGCCTGTGTCTGGTATTTGTTTTTTTCTCCTGTGGCGGATACCAGAACACTATCAACTTAGGCGCGGACGTTAAGAATCCTCAAAAAAATATGCCGTTAGGTATTTTGGGAGGAATGGCCATTGTAATGACTTTATACATGATTATAAATATAGCTTATGTACAAGTAATAGGCTTCAGCGCGATGAAAGACAAACCCCTTTTGGCGGCGGAGCTGGCAAGAAGCATGTTTGGCGATGCCGGGTTTAAGGTTACATCAATCATTATTTTTACTTCCGTGCTCGGCTTTCTGAATGCTTCTTTTATGAGCAACCCGCGCACATATTACGCCATGGCGGAAGACAGGATATTGCCGCCCATATTCAAAAAAGTTAATCCCAAAACCCAAACACAGGCATTCGGACTTTCTTTTTTCTTTGCTATAATCCTCATCTCGCTTTTTGTCGGGAATGATTTTCAAAAAATTGTGAACTACGTTATCTTTATCGATAATCTGGCATTGGTTTTTGCGGCAGTTACCATCTTCGTCCTGCGGAAAAAAATGAAAAACTCGGGATATACAGGATATAAAATGAAGTTATTTCCTTTCATACCCATTGTGTTCATACTTGTTTTGTTGTATGCATGCGGAAGCATTTGTGTGGAGCATCCAAACCAGGCATTAATAGGCTTAGCTGTATTTTTCGGGGGATACCCAATTTACCTTTTACTGAAAAAGCTTTTGCAAAAAGCTGAAACTAATGCCTGAAAATTTTCCCGATTGTTTTAAAGATAATTTTCATATCGGTTGCTAACCCCATTTCGTTTATATAGCGCATGTTTAATTTCAATTTAGCAGGCATAATACGGTGTATATAGAGTTCTTCAGGGTTTTCAGCATTCGCTAACAATTCATTTTCTTCAGAATAAACGATAGACGCAAAATCAGTGATGCCGGGTTTTACGCTCAATACTTTTTTCTGTTCAGTATCATACAAGGCAACATATTCTGGTACTTCAGGCCGGGGGCCGACGAAGCTCATATCGCCAATTAAAACATTAAATAATTGCGGCAATTCATCTAATTTATATTTCCGCAAAAAGTATCCAACTCCTGTTATCCGGCTATCCCGGCTGCCAATGGTAATGCGTATGTTTTTATCGGAACCCACCCGCATTGTACGGAACTTAAATAGCTTGAATGGCTTGCTGTCTTTGCCGATGCGGGTTTGCTTATAAAATGCTCCGCCTTTCGAAGTGAACAGAATTATGAGAGATATAATTAGTAGAAACGGAGAGAGAATTATAATGCCTAAAATAGAAAATAATATATCAAAAATGCGCTTTCCCATTACAGTGTTCCTTCTACAGATTCCTTAACAGCATTGCAAACTACAGAGACCTGTTCCATCGTTAAATCATAATAGACGGGCAATGATATTTCTCGCGAGAAGTTATCATATGTAACCGGATAATCACTCATTTTATATCCTAAATTCTTGTAGAAACTCATCATTGCAATAGGTATGAAATGCACATTCACGGCTACATCGTGGTCGAATATTTTCTGAATGATTTTATCGCGTTGTTCTTCAGTTATATTTTTTATGCGCAAGGGAAAAAGGTGATAGGATGATTCCCTGTCTTTATCTTTGCTTACAGGTAATTCAGCCCAATCATATTTTGAAAAGAAGTTAGTATAAGCCTCCACAATTTCTTTGCGTTTAGGAAGCGTATCGTCTTTATACCTTTCCAGTTCTATCAACCCGATAGTGGCTGCTAAATCAGTCATGTTGCATTTAAAACCTGCCTCCACAATATCATACTTCCAATTGCCTTTTTGCATTTTAGCCATAGCATCTTTGGTCTGTCCATGTAGGGAAAGTATGCTTAGTTCCCTGTAAATGGCAGCATTATCAAATGGTGCAGGAAGGTTGAATAGCATTGCGCCGCCTTCCGCTGTTGTAAGGTTCTTCACAGCGTGAAATGAGAACACGGAAATATCGGCAAGTTGTCCCATGTTTTTGCCTTTATAGGTAGCCCCTAATGAGTGCGCTGCATCGGACAAAACCATTATACGGTCTAGTTTTTGCTGATGTTCATTTGCAGGTAGGAATTTGCTTTTTACTTTTCCGACTAATACATTAATTGTATCGTAGTTGCAGGGGAGGCCGCCAAAGTCAACCGGCATAATTACTTTGGTATTGCTAGATATAGCCTTTTCAATTGCATCTGCAGAAATGCAAAAATCATTTTTATTCACATCAACTAATATTGGTGTAGCCCCGCAATGTATTACCACATTGGCAGTGGCTGCATACGTGTAGGCAGGAACTATTACTTCATCTCCGGGGCCTACTCCAAACCAGCGCAAAGCCAGTTCCAATCCGGCGGTAGCCGAATTAAGGCAAAGGGTTTGTTGCACTCCGCAATATTCCGATAGTTTTTTCTCCAGCAATTTGGTCTTAGGCCCGGTGGTAATCCATCCGGAGCGCAGTGTTTCAGCAACTGCTTCAATGGTTTTTTCATCTATGCGGGGAGGAGCGAAGTTTATCATATCGGAAATTATATCACAAAATTAAACATTAACAGCGAATTGAAAAGCCCGTAAAACATGGTTCCTGCCTGCTGGTCGAGCATAGATTCAGTAAGGAAATTCAAACAAAGAATTACAATGAAAAGCATATAGACAAATCGTTTTCGTTTAATAGCCATAAATAAGGGTGCAAATAAATTAGCCAATAGAATTAGTATCCCGGGAATGCCTACGGCTATTATTGTTTGCAAGTATTGATTGTGCGAATTCAATATTTCATTATAGGCGCCCGTCATGCCTTCTTTTTTATATTCCTCCAGCAAGGCATACTTGGCATCGCCTGTTCCGGAACCAATTACAGGGTTATTTTTAATTACTTCCACTGATGCTTGCCAAACCGAAAGCCTAGCCTGATTCGATTCGACTGATTGCACATCCCTGTTTTTTCCGGAAAGCAAATCACCCATAGCATGAAAACGGGAGACTTTTGAAATGCCTATTACCAATAAGCCCAATACTGCAACCATGGTAGCAATGGCTTTAAAGGTGGAATGTTTCGATAAAAAATATTTTAATAATAGTGTCGGCACCAATAAGGCTGTTATTATCTGTCCCATTTTAGAGTTCAGCAAAACGAGTATTAAAAGCAGGAACGGTGCGGAAATATAGATGAACAGTTTTTCTTTTTTAGTAAGTTCTTTTGCTTTAACTGTTATTGCATAATACATGAATATAAATGCCAAATCAATATACATGGAGTAGTAGGTGGGGTGCACAAATTTTGAAAACTGCATATAGGTGAATTGTGCAATTCCACTTGAAAAGTATTGCCATGTTGCAAATAGTAAACATCCTAATCCGTGCAATACGGCACCGGAAATAAATGCAAAGCCAAACCATTTTTGTTTGCCGAAATCCATTTCCCCTTCGGCGGAGAGCAGGATGGGAAATAGTGCTATGCTCAGTTTGATTTGCATATCGAACCAACCCTGTTGTGTGTGGCTTGTATAAAGCATTCCGGCAAGGTAAATCAAATAAAGCGATATGAAAAGTAACGCATATTTGTTTTTGAGAAATGTGGTGGCTTTCCTTTTTAAATTGCCTTCCGCTACCCATGCAATGGCAAATAAAACTATGCAAAGAGGGGTGTAGAAAATATAAAACGTAAGCATAAACCCTATAAGGCAAAGCAGTGCGAATTTTATGTTGGTAATTTTACTTTTCACCTTTCAATAGGTTGTAAAATTTTTCGGCAATAATATCCCTGTTAAAGTTGCTGCGGGCATAGTTGTTGCCATTCACGCCATAAGCGGCTGCTTCCGCTTTATTTTGGTATAAATACATTGCTTGCTTTGCCAAATCAGCCGCATCTTCCGGAATAAATGACCTGCCTGCCTTACCTTCATTTATAAAAAGGTCCTCGGCTTCTCCCTCCACACCAAGCAGCAGCGGCTTTTGCATAGCCATAGCCTCGAATATTTTGGAAGGTATTATTCCCTTAAATAAATCGAGCCTGCGAAGCGGTACCAGCGCAGCATCCGCCGCTTTCCATATTCCGGGCATCTGCATTTTAGCGACCGGTTCATAAAAGAAAACGTTTCCCAGTTTCATATCTTCTTTCATGCGCAGCAGTTTATCTTTTTCAGGCCCGCTGCCAAGTAAAATCCATTTTATAGTAGGCGTGCCGGCTGTTATCTGTGCTGCTTTCAGAACCAGTTCCAATGCCTGAGCATAGCCAATAATTCCGGCATACAAAACAAGAAAATCATCGTTGGTAAATTTATTTTCTGTTCTCCAGTTACTGGTTATTTTACCTGAATCGTAAAAAGATAAATCCACCCCGTTGGGCAGCCAGTAAACAGTTTTATCAGGAAACCGACCTTTAATATTCTTAACGATTCCTTGCGCTTGCCCTGTTATTAATGCCGATGATTTGTATAAATATTCTTCGAGGCGGGTAGAAACATTAAGTAAAAAGCGGTTGGTAATAATGCCTAATTTTTCAGCGCTTTCAGGCCATAGGTCCGCTACATTAAAAATAAGTTTTGCATGTTTGGCTTTTTTTAAAACAAGTGCAGATATACCCAAAAAAAGCGGTGGAGATTCACAAAATATATAATCCGCTTTGTTTAATTTAAAGCAGCCAATCCAGATGGATGTAAATACAAATGAAAAATAATTGAGCAGTCGCGATATGATGCTTTTACTTTTGCCCACCCATATCCATGCCCTGTGTATATCAAGCCCGTACATGTTTTCATGTACATACCATTTTCCTTTATAAGCCGATTCTATCTGCATTTTTGGGTAATTGGGCATGGCAGTTAGCACCTGCAATTCTACGCCCATTTTTGCCAAACGCACGGCCACTTCATACAGGCGATTTTGTGGTGCCCCCACTTCCGGCGGAAAATATTGCGTAAGTATTATAATCTTCATAGCTTTTGGGATTGTAAAACTACATTATAAATAGCCATGATGTCGTCCAAGTTGGATGTCCAATTGTATAATTTTTCAACTCTTTTCCGACCGGCTTCTCCAAAGGAAGTTCCAAGTTTTTTATCGAGTACAATCTTTTCAATTGCATTTGCCGCGGCTACGCTGTCTCTTCTTGGAACGATTATTCCGGTGATGCCATTTTCAACTACTTCTTCAAACCCGCTTACATTGGAAACAACTACGGGTTTGCTACAGGCCGATGCTTCTATTACCGCAACCCCAAAACTCTCGCTGTCGGTAACTGAAAGCGCTACGAATATATCGAGCATATTGTGGTATAGCGGAACTTCTTCAGGCTTTATCCACCCGGTGAATTTCACGTTGTCTTCAATTCCTTTTTCCTTGCAGAGTTTTCGCAGTGTTGTTTCCTGTGAGCCCTTGCCAACTATCAAAAGTTTCAGCGGTAATTCAGGGTGCTTTTTGCAAAGTATTTCGAATGATTCTATCAGATAGTTTATGCCATATTTCAATTCAAGGGCTTTAATGGTGCCAATAACAATATCACCTTCATTAAACGGATGCTTTACAGCCATCGGTTTAAACACATTCAAATCAACCCCGAACGGAGTGATGTGAATTTTTTTGTCTGTGTATTTCGCGGTTTCTATGGCCATAATATTACTGGTAGATAAAATATAATCAGCTTTACGCAGATTCCTTTTCAGCAATGATTTATGTAGAAATGATGTTTGCGGAAATTCATACACATCACTTCCCCACACCGAAAGAACAAACGGATGGAAACCCGACAGGGCGCCTAACAGGCCGTAACTGGTAGCATAGTGCGCGTGTAGAATATCGGGCTGAAAGGACTTTATCACTCTTTTTAATTCGGGTAGGGCTTTTAAATATTCCAGCTTGCCAAGTTCCTTTTTTCCGGCAACATCAAAGCCTCTTTCCCCTATTGTATATTCTATATTTGGAATTCCTTTGAACCAATCAGACTTGTTTTTGTTTAAACTGAATATCCTGATTAGATATCCCTTATCTGCCAGCGCCAACGCCCATTTTTGGGTATGGGCCGAATTGATATCGGATAAAAAAAGGATTTTAATCGGCATCGGTTTACGTGAAAATAGTTCTATTCAACGGCTAAGATACGTGGAATTGGAAAAATAAGGGCAGTATATTCGAATATGTAACTTTGCACATTCAATAAATCAAACATGGCAAATTTATTTTCCCCACTTAAAATTAAAAATGTGGAACTGAAGAACCGCATCATTGTTTCACCGATGTGCGAATATTCAAGTATAGATGGCTTTGCCAATGACTGGCATTTGGTGCATATAGGCAGCCGTGCCGTAGGTGGCGCCGCTATGATAATTTCGGAAGCTGCTGCCGTTTCTCCGGAAGGCCGCATTACGCCCGATGATTTAGGAATATGGAAAGACGAGCATATCCCCTTTTTGAAACGTATAAATGAATTCACCGAGATGCATGGTTGCATACCTGGCATACAATTGGCGCATGCGGGGCGCAAGGCCAGTATGGCTACTTCCTGGAAAGGTGGAAATATGCTGAATAATGAAGAAGGCGGCTGGCAAAATGTTGCTCCCAGTGCAGTTGCTTATAGCAGCAGTTATAAGGTTCCAAAAGAAATGACGAAAGATGATATAAAAAAAGCCGTTCAGGATTTTCAGGATGCAGCTGCCAGGTCAGTCAAAGCAGGTTTTAAAGTAATAGAACTGCACGGTGCACATGGCTACCTGATTAATGAATTTTTATCTCCTGCAAGTAATTTCCGTACCGATGAATATGGCGGCTCGTTTGAAAACCGAATCCGTTTTTTATTGGAAGTAATTGAAAGTGTTCGGAAAGTGTGGACAGAGGAAAATCCATTATTTCTGCGCATTTCAGCCACAGAATGGAGTGACAATGGCTGGAAGGAAGAGGACTCCATACGATTAGCACAAATTGTAAAAACAAAAGGTATTGACCTGATGGATTGCTCAACCGGTGGCAACATTCCCGGCGTTAAAATTGAATTGAAACCCATGTACCAAACTGGATTGGCAGAGAATATTAAAAAAGCCACCGGAATTATGACCGGAGCTGTAGGGCTAATTAATACTCCGCAAGAAGCCAACAGCATAATTGAAGAAGGCAAAGCCGATGTAGTGCTAATGGCGCGGGAGTTTTTGCGTAATCCTTATTTCCCATTAAGCGCAGCGCATGAGTTAGGGATTGATGTACCATGGCCTGTGCAATATGAAAGGGCGAAGAAGAAAAAGTAATAATTAATTGCCAATCGGGCATCCAACCGGCTCCGACCTATTTTATTTGAATGCCTCCCCGGTAGGTTGCTTGTTTTGTTGCATTGCCTGTAGAGGTTTCAGGTGTTATTTTGCGGGTATTAATTCTGAAAGTCACTCCGCCTTCTACCAGATAAGGAGAGCCGATACCTGCCTCAATATGAATACCAATATTTTTGCTTGGATAAATACGCAAACCCCATAAATACTGAAAACTGGGAACCATCAGGCTGGATTTGCCTATAAAATATGCAGGAGTCTTCAGATATATGAAAGTTGTAGGGTTTATTGTATCAATAGTGTATGTAGCATCGTGCCAATAGGAAACACCGGCCCGAAATCCCGTATAAAAATCAAGATTTTCATTTCTTATTAAATGAAATAAAAACCGTCCTGCAATATTCAATCTGCTGACTTTATCTATGTAAGGAAAAGAGGAAGATTGTTGTTGTCCGCTAAAAGCTAAGTCCGCGGGTGTCCAGTTTACTGTTTCGCTTTGGTAACTTCCGGCAATCCCAATACTTAGCCATTTAAGAAACCCATAATCTCCGGTTACTCCGATATTTGGGGTAATAGAGGATGTGTTATACATGGGCGGATAGTCATCGGAAAGGTATGGTGCATTATCGTAAGCAGCAATAGGGAACATTTTCCCGGGTGAGAATATTGTAGCGATATCTCCATTAAATTCCGGGCTTTCACCGACTCCAAGATTAAGAACAAACTGCCCTGGTTCTATTTGGGCTATAACAGGCGTATAGCTTGTTCCAAGTGCAATAAATAAAAAGCTGAAAATTATATGTTTACGCATAATATTGTGAAGTAAAGATATAAAAATAATTCATCCGAATGAAGAGTAGGTGAACTAATTCACATTTTTCATTTATATAAATTTTTATATTTGCAGAATAAATCAAACACAATGAAAACAAATTTAATTATGCTGCTGCTCCTTTTATCGGGATTTGCAGTTAAGTCACAAACCGCACCGGCACCTGCAAATACCAATCCCAACCCATCAGCAACCTCTAAAAGTTTTGCTTCTCCGGGTTGCGTTGAATTGGGCGGTAGTTTCTCTTTTACCAGCCAAAGTTTTACATATCCCAATGGTGGGGGAACTTCACCGGCAACAACAGTGATGCTCTTTGCGCCTTATGTAGGATATTTCCCTGTTAAGGGATTTGAACTTGGTCTAAATCCATTTTCCATTGAATCAATTTCAAATGGTTCCGGCGGTAATACAACATCCTTGCTTTTTATTTTTGCCCCTTCGTATAATTTTAATACGCATTCAATAGTCTATCCCTTTATTGAAGGTAATATTGGATATAATTCAAAAAGCATAGGAACATCTACTGAAACGGGGGCATGTTTTGGAGCTCGCGCAGGAGTTAAATTAGCAATTGCTACACATGCTTTAGTAGATTTAGGCGTGCAGTATTTGGTGCAAAATTATAGTTCCGATGGTATTACCTACCCAACAATAAATAATCTTGTGATTGGTATCGGGTTCACAGTCAATTTGTAAATCTGAATCTATCTTTGTAATTCAGATTTACCCATAGTAATTGTAGAGTACAAGATAAAATAATTTTATTCAGCAAGTCCAAAGGACTTGAAAGTGATTAGCCACCGATGAAATCGGTGGTATATGGAAGGTTATAATATTCAACCCTTCCAGGGTCGCTTATAACTGCCTTTTGCAAACCGCCGGATACTCCGGTGGCGGCTAACATATTAGCCCTTCAGGCTTATAAAATAAACTTTCTACTTTCTACTTTTCCCTTTCTACTTATTTCGCAATATTCACCGCCCTTGTTTCACGAATTACAGTAACCCTAACCTGTCCCGGATAAGTCATTTCATTCTGAATTTTTTGGGCTATTTCAAAGGAGAGTACTTCAGCTTCTTTGTCATTTATCTTTTCGCTGCCTACAATAACACGCAGTTCACGGCCTGCCTGAATGGCATAGGTTTTTTCTACACCTTTATAGGATAGAGCAAGCTGTTCAAGGTCACGCAGGCGTTTGGCATATTGTTCCACAATTTCGCGCCTTGCACCTGGCCTTGCACCCGATATGGCATCGCAAACCTGAATGATGGGGGAGAGGAGGTCTGTCATTTCTATTTCATCGTGGTGGGCACCTATCGCATTGCACACCTCTGGGCGTTCTTTATATTTTTCGGCTAAGTTCATACCGAGAATCGCGTGTGGCAATTCAGGGGCTTCATCGGGCACTTTTCCAATATCATGCAATAGCCCGGCACGTTTAGCCAATTTAGGGTTCAACCCTAATTCCGATGCCATGGTGGCAGCCAAGTTAGCAACCTCGCGCGAGTGCTGCAATAAGTTTTGACCATACGAAGAACGGTATTTCATTTTACCTACTATGCGGATAAGTTCCGGATGAAGGTTGTTAATTCCAAGGTCGATAACGGTACGTTTGCCCACTTCGGCAATTTCATCTTCCAGTTGCTTGCGGCATTTTTCCACTACTTCTTCAATACGGGCGGGGTGAATACGTCCGTCTTGTATCAGTTGGTGAAGAGCCATACGCGCTAATTCCCTTCTCACCGGGTCGAAACAGGAAATTACAATAGCTTCCGGGGTATCATCCACAATAACTTCCACGCCTGTGGCAGCTTCCAAGGCACGAATGTTTCTTCCTTCGCGGCCAATAATACGGCCTTTCATTTCATCGTTTTCAATATTGAAAACCGTAATGGCATTTTCTACAGCAGTTTCTACCGCTACCCGTTGAATGGATTGCAATACAATTTTTTTGGCGTCTTTATTGGCAGTCAGTTTAGCTTCTTCCAAAATTTCCTTAGCGGCAATAGCGCCCTGTGTGCGAGCATCGCCTTTCAATGATTCGATAAGTTGCGCTTTCGCATCTTCTGCCGAAAGTTCCGAAATGGTTTCTAATTGGGCCACCTGGCGGGCGTGCATTTTGCTGAGTTCTTCACTCTTGCGTTCCACATTCTTCAACTGTTCGTTGTAGTTGTTTCGGGCAGTGTCCATTTCTTTTTCCTTGCGCTGGGTTTGTTCCAGTTTCTGGTTGAGCGATTGTTCCTTCTGCCGCAGGCGGTTTTCGGTAGCTACTATTTGTTTATTCTTTTCACCGATGGTGCTTTCATGTTCAGTTTTCAATTGTAAAAAGCGTTCTTTCGCTTCAAGCATTCGCTTTTCTTTCAGTATGTTAGCCTGTTTTTCGGCGTCTTTAATAATGTTGGATGCTTTGGCTTCAATACCCTTGCGGAGCATGGTGTAGGTAACTAATATGCCGAGCCCGATGCCTATAACGGCTGCTGCTGCAATAATTAGTATGGTGATTAAATCGAGGTTCATCTTTATTTGGTTGTTTATGAACCCCTGTGCGAAAGCTTAACTATGTATTTTCTTCAATATCGAGGGCCGATTCTATTGCACTTAATTTTTCTTCAACAGATTCGGAAAAGGTTCCGGTATATTCAAGGTTCTGGTAAGCAAGCTGAAGTGCGCACATGGCCAACAAATCGCGCGGATCGGTAATGGCATAGGCAGCCTGGAATTGTTTTGCCTGTTCGTTCACCATTTCGGCGGCCTTTCTCATGGCTCCTGCCGTTTCAGGGGTAACATTTACAGGGTATTCTCTGCCTGATATGGTTATTTTAATGTTCTTCACTTCTATTCTTGCCGGTTATTTACTTCCTGACGTTTGCAGTCAGGACTATACATTTTTCTATTTCGCTCAGGAGGTCGTTTATTTTATGGGTTATTTCCCGTTGTTTTTGGTTATTTATTTTTTGTTGTTCAGAGGTTATAGCTTGGTTTGTTTCACCGAGTTTCGAAATTTGCTCTTCAAGGCCTTTAATTTGCTTAACAAGCCGTTGATTTTCAGTTTCTAAAAGCTCAATTTGACGCACCGAGTCATTTTGCAAAGATATAAGTTTTTCTGTTCTCCGCAGAATTTTTTCCAAACGCTTCTCTAAGCCTTTCATTACCCTAATGTTAAATTACGGTTACAATATTAGCTAAATTCTTTAATTAGCCGTTGGCTGATAGATAATGGTTTTTTGTGGCTAACGCAAATTCCCCTCCTTATAGGGGCAGTGGTGGGTTGCCTTTACTTTTTCCTACTTGGCTTTGGTTTCAATCCCTTTACATAAGCAAAGCTCATTTCGAAATAGGGCTTCAACTCGGCAGTTTTTTGCAACAGGCCGTCAGGAACCACCACAAACTCTTTTTGCACGATGCCATATTGCTCCAGCAGTTTGGTTTTATACATAGCCAGGAACTTAGCCTTTTCCTCCTCCGGAAGTTTAATGGCAACCTCATCGCCTTTGGTAAGCATACTATACATGTGCCCGTTTAAGGAAGTGTAAGGTATAGTAGCGCCTTTCAGTTCAGCTTTAGCATGAGAAGCCACCATCTTTTCATAAAGGGCTTCTTTTTCGGCTCGGGTAAGGGTAGGTTTTGGCATTAGCTCTTTCTTACCAGCGGAATCTGCAAATTAGTCGGCCGGTTTTCTTCTTTATCGAAGCCGCGGCCATCAATATTACGGGCGCCCCAAAACAGAAGGTCGTTGAATATGTAAACCAAATCATATTCCATAAAAACCTGTCCTTCGGCAAGGCCGAATGGTGCAAAAGCTTTTTTAAAGATGCTTTGAGTTCCGTTTACTTCCCATTTGGCATATCCATTACTTGCCAGTTGATTCATGGCATCGGCAAAAGGCTGTAATAAAGGAGTAACCTCGTATGCTTTATCGGCAATAAAGTCTTCTTTCTGAGCGTCGGTTGCAATAGGGTGGGGCCCTTGCCACACCATACTGCCCTTAATACTAATTTTTACCAAGGGCACTTTGCCATATGCATCGGCAGAATTAATTACTGTAAGTTCAAACGTATCACCTTCCGAATATTTGAAAGCCCTTGTTAAATAAAAAGGTTTCAAACTGCCATCTGTGTTTTTAGTACTGCTGGGGCGTATTTCAGGGGCAATGCTTACCCATTCGCCAAGTTGCATAATTTCTTTTGTTTCGTCTAATGTCATAGGGTTGGGTATTAGTTACGGCAAAGATAGCGGAAAAGGGGGCAGGAAAATTGTTCTACCGTTTAAAAGCCAGAGCAAATGAATTAAATAACATTATTCTTAAATCATTAAATCAGTCTTTCAATTGGGTGTATTGAAATAAACTCATACCTCCCCTAATTCATATTCTTTAACCCCCTTCAAACTCCTATCGGTAAAATCGGTAATGTTGTTAAGGCTTTCCAGTTGTTTTTGAAATTGGGCCAGTCGGTTTTCCAATTCTCTCACCCTGTTTTGTTGTTCGCTTACCTGCTGTTCTTTGGTGTCTTTGGTCCGCAATAATTGAAACCCTTTTACTTTTTCAAGTTCGGCTTTGGCTATAGTTAGATGAGGAGTCAATTCGTTAATGGTTTGCTGCACCTGGAATTTGAGTATTGCCGCCAAATCGGAAGCGCTTTGGTTCGATTGTAAAAACTGCGGGTTAATAACCTGCTGGAACGCCATAAAGTCATTCTGTTGTTTCTGCTTAAATTCAGCCATTTCGGTTAGCTGGTCGGTCATCGTTTTCCGGAACTCTTCCATGCGTTGTTCCGTTGCCGAACTTTGATTTTCAAATTGTTGTTTCAGTTTTTCCATTTCCAGTTTATTCAGCTGAATAAGGTCCATGGCTATTTTATGGTTATGCTCATGATAGTCTTTCACCGAGCGTATTAATACTTTAATGGTATCAAACTCAGCCTCTATTTCGCGTTTATACTTTTTGTAGTTGTATAACAGCGTAAGTATGGTAAGCAGGGCAAGCAGCCCCCCTATTAATATGTATAAGGTTTGCATAGGCGTTGGGATATTTTGCAAATAAAATAAAAAAAGGAAGGCGGTAAACGATTTATGTTATGCGAAAGAAAACCAATGTGTTGCACATGTATTTATTTGTAATATATTGATAATGAGTTTTTTTTAATTGGAAAAGTGTCAGGCATTTGCCCCGAAACATTTACGCAACAGTAGTATTTTATGATAGTTTAAGTTGTAATGTGTTGAAATTCATATATATATGCATAGTGCGGCATGCTAAAAACCAACCTGAAAGTGTTGCATAAAATTTCAATATTTGTATTTGCCTGAAAAAGAGAGTTGAAGCCCTTCTCTTCCCTTCCTGAGGAGGCGAATTCGTGCACTATAAACCTACCATTAACAAGATTTAACTGACCCCTGACCACTGTTAACTGACCACTTATCCCCCTATTTTTCTATTTTTGCCCCTCATCTACCGTTAAAATATGAGCACCTTAGCACAATATTATAGAAAGTATGTTTTTTGTTTAGAAGGGGATTGGCAAAAAGATTTGCGCGATAATTCGAGTGTACGAGCGGCATTGAATTTTTTGCAGCAGAATTGTAAAATCAACTACATATACAAGCAATGCGGCACGCGGGAAAATCTGGAATATTACCTTTCACTTTGGCAGCAGAAAAAATATAAAGATTATTCCATCTGTTATTTTGCTTTTCACGGACAACCCGAAAGCATACAGGTGGGCAAAGAGTTTGTTACGCTGGATGAATTGGCTGATATGCTTCAGGGCAGTTGCCATGATAAGATTATCCACTTCGGCAGTTGCAAAACGTTGAACACAGACAGTAAAAATATCCGTAGATTTATTGAACATACCGGAGCATTGGGTGTTTGTGGTTTCGAAACAGAAATTAACTTTGTGGAAAGTTCCGCCTTCGATATGATATTAATTGAAATGTTCCAGCAGTATAAAGATATATCCATGCTCGATAAGAATATCCGTAAAAATTACCGGGGCACGGTGAAGCGGCTTCAATTTAAATTGGTGTACTAAGCATGGCGAACAAAAGACCGGTACAAAAGGCCAACACCCCCAAGGCTAAAGTAGTGCAGGCAGTGCAGGCAGCACCCGTTACACCTGTTTTTCCATTTTCGTTCAGAATCAAACTTATTATACTGGCTGTGCTTAGTTTCGTGTTGTATGCCGATACCTTTGGCAACGAATATGCATTGGACGATGGCATTGTAATAGAGAAAAACCAATACGTGCAGAATGGTTTTGGCGGCATTGGCAAAATAATGAGCACCGATGCTTACGACAGTTATTACAAAGAAATGAATGCAGGGCAGCAGCTTTCCGGTGGCCGTTACCGCCCTTTGTCGGAAGTTATTTTTGCCATTGAACATGCCATTTTTGGCGAATCTACCGGTAACAGTATTGCTATGCAACGGCATATTTTCAGCGTAATTTGCTATGTACTGGCAATACTTGCTATTTTCTTTTTCCTGAGTAAATATTTGCTTGCCAAAATAAAATATGGCGAAGACATGGCCTTTTTTGCCACCATCCTTTTTGCCATACACCCCTTGCATACCGAGGTGGTAGCTAATGTAAAAAGTTTAGATGAAATACTTTCTATACTATTCATTTGCCTTACGTTTATTTTCAGCGTAAAATATATCGACACCAAAAACATCCGCGATTTGGCTATCGGGCTGGTATCTTTCTTCCTGTCATTGCTTGCCAAGGAATATGCAATTACCTTGTTTGTGTTGATTCCCATTGTGTTTTATCTGCTGCGTAATAAAAATATAGGGCAGGCATTATTTGCAACATTACCGTATTATGGGGTGCTGTTTATATATATGATTCTTCGCGGAAAGGCAGTTGGTTTTAACGGCCACGTTGCTACCAACGAAATATTAGATAACCCTTATCTGCTGGCTACGCATACGCAGAAAATTGCTACCGAAATATTTGTACTTGGCAAATACCTGTGGATGCTGATTGTTCCTTATCCGCTCCTGTCCGACTATTCATATAACATGATTGCTTACCGCAACTTTACCGATATATCCGTTGTGTTTACTATCCTGTTGTATATTGGTGCCGGAATATGGTGCCTGTGGCTTATCTATAAAAGAAATGTATTGGCCTTTGCCGTTTTATTCTACCTGTTTTGCCTGTCGCTGGTTTCCAATTTAATTATGGACATTGGCGCCACCATGGGCGAACGTCTTATTTTCCATTCTTCGCTGGGCTTTGCCATATTGCTTTCTTACGGATTATTCATGCTGGTTAAAAAGTGGGATTTATCAATCAAAAGGAATTTCATATTTGGAATAACTACTGTATTGGTGGTTATTTGCGGCTATGAAACAATGGCAAGGAACCTGCAATGGAAAAATGATATTACCCTGTTTACGCATGATGTAACTATCGGCACCAACAGCATTATGTTGAATGGAAATGCCGGCGCCCGGTTTATAGATATGGCACAGCACAGCACCGACAGTGTAACACGGAAACATAAACTGGATACAGCTATCGGCTATCTTCAGAAGTCGATTATATTGCATAAAAGAAGCCCCTATGTGAGCAGTTACCTCAATTTGGGCGATGCCTATTACGAACTTCAAATGCCGGATAGCGCCGAAATATATTGGAAAATTGTGCGGGCCGCTTATCCTGATTACCCCGATTTGCAGCGGTATTTTTTCCTGCTTGGAAGGTTATATCTTACCAAGGCGGGCCAATATGGCGGACGGCATGATTTTGCTGCTGCCACCCGGGAGGTTTATAAAGCAATTGCTATAAACCCTACCGATGCCTCACTATGGTACAACCTGGGAGGCGCTTATTTTACCTGGGGTAAATATGATTCCGCATATTATGCATGGAATAAAACCTTGCAAATTGACCCCAATAATGCGGAAGCAAAAAAGGGGCTTTCCGCACTGGTACCTGTAAAAAAGAAGTAAAGCAATGGCAACCGCTGCTCCTAAAAAACAAGTTAAAACGGCTACTGCGGCTAAGCCTGTACTCTTCTCATTTCCTTACCGGACAAAGTGCATTATTTTGTGTTGTATTTGTTTTTTATTTTATGCCAACTCCATAGGAAATAAATATGCATTGGATGACAACATAACCATTGTGCGGAATTCCTATGTTCAAATGGGTTTGTCGGGGATACCCAAAATAATGGCGAATGATTCCTATGCCAGTTATTATAAAGATATGGGAGGCGACCCTACCAACCAATTATCGGGTGGACGGTTCAGGCCTCTATCCGAAATTGTTTTTGCAATAGAACAAAGCATCTTCGGCGATTCCGATTTATTGCCCGGGTTTCGTCACCTGGTGAATATATTGGCTTATATGGCTTGTGTTATTTCAATATTTTATTTTCTTGAGAAATTCCTGCTGCGGAAAATACAATGGGGCAGCGATATGGCATTTATTGCCGCTGTTTTATTTGCTATTCATCCCCTGCATACGGAGGTGGTAGCTAACATTAAAAGCCTGGATGAAATTTTATCCATACTGTTCATCATGCTTACGTTCATTTTTGGTTTAAAATATTTGGAGGGCAAGCAAACAAAGCATCTTTTGTTCGGGTTGGGCTCATTTTTGTTTGCGTTATTGGCAAAAGAATATGCCGTTACGTTGATATTCTTCATTCCATTTCTTTTTTATCTGCTGGAAGATAAAAAGCCTGTGGAGGCAGTAATGGCAAGCATTCCCTATGTGGGCGTTTTTCTCATTTATATTTTGTTGCGTTTAAATGCCGTAGGGTTTCACAGCAAGGTAATAAGCACCAACGATATTCTTGCAAACCCATACTTATATGCCACGCATATTCAAAAGATAGCGACAGAGTGGTTTGTGCTTGGTAAATATATTGTGCTGCTTCTTTTTCCGTATCCGCTCTCCAGCGATTATAATTACTACCAGATTACCTACCATAATTTTACCGACATAACCGTATTGCTTTCACTGGTAGTTTATATCGGGTTACTTGTTTGGGGAATCCGCTTGGCTTTAAAGAAAAGCATCCTTTCATTTGCTGTTTTTTTCTTTCTGTTAAACATATTTATGATTTCCAATTTTGTGCTGGATATCGGCGCTACTATGGGCGAGCGTTTGGTATTTCATTCTTCGCTGGGCTTAGTTATTATTTTGGCGTATTACCTCTTTAAGGCGCTTTCCAAACAGCAGTTAGCGGTAAAGCGTAATGTTGTAATTGGTGTTTTATCGATAATTGGGGTGGCTTGTTTAGGCGAGACTTTCGTCCGCAACGCCCAATGGTATGACGATACTACATTATTTATTCATGATGCGGGTGTAGTGCCACGGAGTTGTCTTGCAAACAACAATGCAAGTTGGGGCTATCTTTCCCTTTCTGAAAGAAAGGAGAATACTATTCCACAGGCGCAGGCTTTCCTTGATTCTGCCCATAAATATTCTTTGCGGGCCCTGCATTGGAATCCAAAATATGAAGCTGCCTATCTTAATTTAGGGGGGGTATTTCTGCACCAGGATAAGCTCGATAGCGCAAGGTACTGCTGGGAGATGGTTGCGAAACTGCATCCTAACCACCCTTCCTTAAAATCGAAATATGCCTTGCTTTCCCAGTTTTATTTTAATGATGGAATAGCGCTCGGTAAAAATGGAAAACCCCGCGACGGTATCGATTTAATGAAAAAGGCGCTTGTCTATGATTCTGCCAATTCGGATATATGGTACAACATCGGCGGAGCTTATTTTACCATTCAGAAATATGATTCGGCAAAATATGCATGGACGAAAGCCCTGCAATATAAACCCGATAATACCGACGCGCAAAGAGGTTTGCAGGCGTTGTCGCAGGTAAAGCAATAATATTTTAAGAATGGTATATTTGAAACCTTAATGGCAAAGAAAAATATAAAACCAGCTACACCTGCTCCGGCTCAATTACAGCCGCTGTTTGATTTTCCGCTACAAACAAAGTACATTATTCTGGCTGTTATAGGAGTAATTTTCTATGGCAACACACTTTTTAATCAGTATGCACTGGATGATAATGGCGTAATACTTGGCAACACCTATGTGCAAAAAGGGGTGAGCGGTATTTATAAAATCATGACGAATGATGCCTATTCCAGCTACCTTGAACAAATGCATGCCAGCCAGGGTTTTACAGGCGGCAGGTACCGCCCGCTTTCTATTGTCTGTTTCGCCGTCGAGCAAAGCCTTTTTGGTGATTCCGCATTTATAAGGCACTTAATAAACATTCTCTTTTTTATCGGAACCATTTTTGCCATTTATTATTTCCTCTCCAATTTTTTATTGAAGAAAATAGCCCGTGGTGATGATATTGCCTTACTTTCTGCTGTGCTCTTCTCCATACACCCGTTACATACTGAAGTAGTAGCAAACATCAAGAGTTTCGATGAAATACTTTCCCTGTTTTTTATTATGCTCACGTTCATTTTCAGTTTGAAGTATATAACGGAGAACATTAAAAAATATTTGTATTTCGCAGTAGGCAGTTTCTTTCTTTCGTTGCTGTCTAAAGAGTATGCAATTACGCTCATATTTCTTTTGCCAATGCTGTTTTATCTCTATCCTATGGAGAATAAAAAAAGCGCCATTTCATACAGTATTCCTTATTTTATTACGGCCTTTGTATATATCATATTACGGTTTGCATCGGTGGGTATTCCGCATTCCAATGCGGGGGTGCATTATATCAATAACCAACTCCGCATGGACCCGTATTACCTTGCTACCCCAGTTCAGAAATTTGCTACCGAATGGTATGCACTGGGCAAATATTTATTCCAGTTGGTTGTTCCGTACCCGCTTGCCTGCGATTATTCGTACAACCAGATTCCTTACCATAATTTCTCTGATATTACTGTTTGGTTGTCGTTGTTTGCTATAGTGGGTATAGCTTATTGGGGCTTCAAACTGCTGATGAAAAAAGATGTGATGGCATTGCCGGTATTTTTCTTTTTATTCATGCTTATTCCTATTTCAAATTTCTTTATTAATGTAGGTGCTTCTTATGGTGAGCGGTTCGACTACCATGCCTCCCTCGGTTTTATTGTTGTTATTTCCTGGCTTGCATTCAGGCTGACAAAAAAAATACCTTTTGCAACCCGCAAAGTTGCTATTACAGGGGTAACCGTAGTATTGGTTTTAGCCTGCGCCGGAGAAACTATAAGCCGCAATGCCGATTGGAAGAACGACTACACCTTATTTATGCATGATGTGAAAATTGTACCCAACAGCGAATTTGCAGATTGCGATGCGTCTGTCGGGTACATTAATTTATCTACCGAAAAAGGAAATGAGAGCCGCAAAACAAACATGCTCGATACGGCAGTAATGCTTTGCAAGCGTGCTATTGCTTTAGATAAAGGTTTTCCAGACCCTTTTATTAATGTTGGCTTAGCTTATTATTATCTCTCCAATCTCGATTCGGCAAAATATTATTGGGATATTGTACAATCGGGTCTTTATCCGAATCACCCTAAAGTGTTGTTTTATAGGCCGCTTTTGGCTAAATCTTTTCTAAATAAAGCAGAAGTAGTCGGTGCAAATAACCCTCTAATTGCTATACAAGAAATCAGGAAAGGGCTTAGCGAGGATTCTACAAATGCAGATTTATGGTATAATATAGGAGTTGCATATGCCAATACACAGCAATTCGATTATGCACAGTATGCATGGACTAAAACATTGGAGTTGAAGCCCGACAGCAATACGGTTAAAAATGCGACAGCTGCATTAAATTCGTTGCGTAATATTCCTAAAGGCGCACGAGGAAAATAAATTTATAAACTATTCTTACTTGTGGCTAAAAAGAAAATACCTGTTCAGCCTGCATCGCAAAAAAAGCCTGTTCAGTCTATTTTCAAATTCCCTTATAAAGTAAAATTTGCGCTGCTGTTTATTGTTACGCTTTGCTTTTATGCCAATTCCTTTCGGAATGAATACGCATTGGACGACGAAGCGGTAATTCAGCGTAACGAATATGTGCAGAAGGGTTTTTCGGGGATTGGTAAAATACTTTCATCTGATGCATATGACAGTTATTACAAGCAAAATAACGCTAATCAGAAATTATCGGGTGGAAGGTACCGCCCTTTGTCTATTGTTTTGTTTGCGGTCGAACACCAATTGTGGGGTGAATCTCCTCACAAAAGACATGCGGTAAATATTCTGCTCTATATTCTTTGCGTGCTTTCCATCTTTTATTTCCTCCGGAATTATTTACTCCGAACCATACCTTATGGCGAAGACATAGCATTTATTGCAACCCTATTGTTTGCTATTCATCCCTTGCATACAGAAGTAGTTGCCAACATTAAAAGCTCCGATGAAATTCTATCGCTCATATTCATAATGCTAACCTTTATATTCAGTATTAATTATCTGGAGAAAAAGAAAATAACCACCTTTATATGCGGCATGGCTTCTCTTTTTCTGGCACTCCTTGCTAAAGAGTATGCATTGACATTGGTGTTCCTCATGCCGCTCTTATTCCGGCTGCATTCCAACCGGAGTGCTCGTAAAGCAATACTAAGCAGCTTGCCCTATGTTGGTGTAGTTGTTTTATATTTCATTGTTAGGATTGGCTCCATAGGCTTTCCCCATCAGCATACCGAACTGGATATTCTGAATAACCCATACCTCCTTGCAACTCCTTTACAAAAGTTAGCTACCGAAATTTTTATTCTTGGCAAATATTTGTGGATGTTGTTTGTTCCCTTTCCGCTGGCGTATGATTATGGCTTTGCTCAAATACCATATTACAGTTTTGCAAGCCCTGTAGTATGGTTGTCTATACTATTATATGGAGTGATTATCTATGGAGCATTAAACCTCCTGAAAAAGAAAAACGTTCTTGCATTTCCCCTGTTTTTCTTTTTATTGAACCTGTTTATGGTTTCCAATTTTATCCTCAATATTGGGACTACTATGGGTGAACGGTTGGTCTTTCATTCTTCCTTAGGGTTCGCAATAAGTATATCATGGGGAATCGTATTTCTTGTGAAAGGCATGCCCCTGCAAAGAAGAAATTTGGTTGTTTCAGGTTTGCTAATAGTGTTGGTTATTTTCTGCGGAATGGAAACTATCAGGAGGAACAAGGATTGGAAAAGCAATTACACCTTGTTTATGAAAGATGTAAATACTGTTCCGAACAGTGTAAAAGCAAATGATAATGCGGGCGCGCAATACATTAATCTGAGTGAAGTCACAAAGGATACTCTCCGTTCCGATTCGATTGCACACGTGGGCCTCAAATACCTTTTTAAGGCAATCAGAATAGATGATTCCGATATTGACGGATACTTAAACATAGGCATTGCCTATTGCCAATTAATAAATCCCGATTCGGCAAAATGGGCCTGGGATAGGGTAAGGCACATATATCCCGCGCATCCGAATTTGCCGGGCTATTATTCTTTATTGGGGCAGATATTTACCTATACAGGTAATAAATTCGCTAAGCAGGGGAATATTCCACAGGCCGTTCATGAATTTGAAACAGGAATTCAATGCGCCCCCGAAAACCCTGATTTATGGATTAATTTGGGCGGAACATTTTTCAACCTGAATCAATATGATTCAGCACGCAATGCATGGACCAAGGTTGTCCAAATAAATCCCAATTACCCGAATTTGGCTAACTATTTGGCAATGCTGCCAAAGCAAACGGCGAATTAAAACTCGTCTCCGGGCTTTAAATAATAGCCAACTGTATTCAAGCCTTTGCGGTAATATTCCGGGTCTGCAAATTTAACTTGTTCCAGTTTTTTTACTTTTAATACGGAGCTTCCGTCTTTGGCTTTTACTACATGGAAACCCTTGGTGGTTCTGCTTCCTACAGGGTTTATTTGACTTGTATTAAATAAAACCACCTTGTTTATACTGCTTAGCGCAACCAAATCAATATCATCGATAATATGCTCGATAAATACCAATTTCGATTCGTTGTTATATACGCTGTTCAGTTTTTTGCGTTTGGTTTCGGTTTCGTAACTGGAGAAATTAATTTTCGCCACTTTGCCATTTTCAAAAGCCGCAATAAGATAACCTGAGTAAGTGGAAGTGCCGGTCATGTAAATCGGTTTCTCGCTGGCTTCAAACAATACCTGGCTTAATATTTGCGCGCTGCTGGTGAAGGCGTTGTTCTGAATTTTATAGGCATTATAGAAGGTTGTAAATACAAGTACTTCCGAATAGGTAAGTACATTCGCGTCTATCTTGATTCTTGTTTCGGGTTGGGCTTGTTGTTCGGGTGATGTGTTTTCCATAATAGGTTTAAAGTTGCGATAAAATTATGGTTTATTTTAATTCAACGGGAATTCTCATACATTTGTGTATTGAATGTATGCACCATGAAATTCGACCTTAATAAATCCATTGAGGTATTGGAAAGAACACCGTCGGTTGTAGAACAGATGCTTTCCGGCATATCCGATGATTGGGTGGTAAACAACGAAGGCGGCGATTCCTGGAGCCCTTATGATATTGTGGGGCACCTTGTTCATGGTGAAAAAACAGACTGGGTGGTGCGCATGGAGGTAATCCTACTGAACGACGATAAAAAGTTTGAACCGTTTGACCGTTTTGCCCAGATTAAAGACAGTAAAGGAAAGACGTTGCAAATGCTGATTGATGAATTTAAAGCATTACGCAAGAAGAATATCGTAAAGCTTCGCCTGAAAAAAATAGACTCATTCGATTTGCAGAAAACCGGAATACATCCGGCTTTTGGGAAAGTAACCCTTCAGCAGTTGCTCGCTACATGGGTTGTACACGACCTGAACCATATAGCCCAAATAGCAAGGGTAATGGCCAAGCAATATAAAACAGAAGTCGGCCCCTGGGTGGAGTATCTGCCAATTTTAACAAGGAAATGATTAGGGAATATCAATCTACATTCTATCCTGTTTTCGTATATTTGAAAGTATGACGATGAAGAGGATGTTAATTTTAATGGGTTTGCTGGTGCTTAGTAGCGCAGGCTATGCGCAGATATTAAAGCCTGTATCTGTTTTCTATTCAAATGAGAACAGAAATATACAACAGAATATTTTTCCACAACCACTGGTTATTGAGAAAATACCTGTTCCTTTACAGAACAATAAGTTGCTTTTGGCAAATAATTTTAAATGCACGCTGCCAAAAGGGGCTGTTTTTTGCCGCATGGAAGATGCCATATACAACCGCCTGAATTTTTGGGTGAAGTTCCGGATGGGAACGGATGACAGGTATAGCAATTAAGTATTTGGTTATTGCCAGTCGGGCTCCGACCTCCGGCTATACATCGCTTTTCGTCAAATGGTGTTTGTGCTTTTTCTTTAAAAGCACTCCTACGGAAACATAATAAAGTGCACTTTTCTCAGGTGTATAGGCTACCTGATAATTTCCGATGTTTAGATTATTGGTTTTATCCTGTAAAAAAGGGAGCACATAGTATTTAAAACGAATATAAGTGCCATTATGAAAACGGAGTTCTGCAAACAGCGAGGGGTTAAACAAGTTTACATGGTCGTTTGAAAACCAAGCATCGTTTTCAATGGTTTTAGTGCCATTGTATAGTATTTTTTGCTTGTAGGCAAACATACATTCTCCTTCTGCGCCGAGTGCAAGATAATCGCCATGCGGCATATTGCCGAATTTGAATCCTAATGGAATTCCAAAGCTGTAAGAGCGTTGTTTAAGGGTAGCGGAACTTCCGTCAGGCAGGCCAATAGAGTTTATAAATCCTACGTTTATAAGTGAAAAGCCTGTATACAATCCGAACGCCCTGCCAACGTCATAGTTAAACTGGTGCTGAATATGAAAAAAACAAGTGAAGCGCAAAATATTGGGGATGTACGATTGGTTATCCATTACTTCACCCTTCGAGAATATAAGCTGTGCGCCCGTCATACCATACCATTTACGGGTTGGCGCTGCGTTATGTTTGGCAACGATAGAATCCTGCGCATTCGCAGATAAGGAAAAACCAAGTAAAACTATAACTGCAATTTTTGTCAGCCCCAAACCCCTAAAGGGGCTTCGAATTTGAAATGGCTTTAAAAGCCCCTTTAGGGGTTTGGGACTAATGTAGGTATGGTTGTTTTTTTTCATACGCTTCGTTACACAAAATTCATCATTTCAAACTTTTTACCAAGCACTTTTTGAGAATCTACGCCTAATACTTTATCGAGCATAGTAGCATACACCTGCCTGAAATCG
>CAIWVW010000050.1 GCA_903916255.1 uncultured Bacteroidota bacterium | reverse complement strand
TTAGACGACAAGGACCTTGTTATTAAAGAACAACAAGCCGAAGCCAATCTGAATGATGCACAAGCTAACGCAGATGTTTCAAAAGCAAATGCCGCATCGGTGCAATCTATGTTAGCAACCAGCAAAGACGAAATCACATCTGCTAAAATTAACTTCGATAAAGCGAAACGTGATTTTGAACGTTATTCGAACTTATATAAAGACGGGTCTGTAACACAAGAACAATTCGACCAATACAGAACCACTATGCAGAGTGATTCGAACATGGTTGATATTGCCAATAAAAAGTATGAATCAGCACAAAAGCAATACGATTTGTCGTTGGCAAACCTTGCATCGGCACAGGCTGCCGTTGCTGTTAAACAATCCGATTTGAATTTTGCAAAACTGCAATTATCCTATGCCACCATCACCGCTCCCGCAGACGGAATTGCATCTAAGCGTTCCATACAAATAGGGCAATTGGTGGGTGCAGGTTCTTCACTTTTAGCCGTTGTGGAAGACAGCGTTTGGGTAGAAGCCAACTTTAAAGAAACCCAATTGAATGATTTGAAACCCGGCCAAAAAGCAGAAGTTGTTATTGATGCATTAAACGGACAAGTTATCAATGGCTCTATCAGCACATTTGCTGGTGCAACAGGGGCTCTGTTCTCCCTGCTTCCTCCCGATAACGCCACAGGCAACTATGTAAAAGTAGTACAACGCGTACCTGTTAAAGTTGTGCTGGACAATAAAAATCCGGCCTACAAACAACTCCGCCCGGGATTAAGCGTGGAAGTTTCGGTTACGGTGCAGTAAGATTTTTCTTGACTAGCGAAATGCGTTCTGCGCTAAAACGTAGATTTGCATTCTATGTCCACTCACAATCTCTCCAACATTCCCGAACGCGACAGGCAAGTAACCTGGCATCCGTTTACACATCAAAGCGAGGCTAAATACCCGTTGAATATTGTGAAAGGCGATGGCGTTTACCTGATTGACGAGAATGGAAATAAATATATTGATGCCTTTTCATCGTGGTGGGTAAACCTGCACGGGCATGCCAACCCTTATATTGCAGGGAAGATATACGAACAAGCCAAAACCCTTGAACAGGTTGCCTTTTCAGACTTTACACACGCGCAGGCGGTAATATTGGCGGAGCGGCTGCTCTCGCATCTGCCAAAAAACCAGAGCAAGATATTTTACTCTGATAATGGCTCTACTTCGGTGGAAGTGGCATTGAAAATGGCCATACAATACCAGCATAATATTGGCCAGCCAAAACGGAAAATAATTGCATTTGAGAATGGCTATCATGGCGATACATTCGGCTCTATGTCGGTAGCAGAGCGGAATGTGTTTAATACTCCTTTTGCTCCGTTTTTATTTGATGTGGAATTGATTCCGGTTCCGGTTAGTGGTCAGACATCGTCATTGCGAGGCTCTGCGAAGCAATCTTACCCAACTGATTCTACAGAAAAATGCCTTTCTAAATTAGAAACACTCTTAAAAACTGGCGGTGTTTGCGCATTCATATTCGAGCCACTGGTACAAGGTGCCGGAGGAATGGTGATGTATGAACCCGAGCCGTTGGAAAAGATTTTGCAACTCTGCAAAAAATATAATTGCATTACCATTGCCGATGAAGTTATGACAGGCTTTGGCCGGACAGGCAAGTTTTGGGCGACTAATTATGTAGAAACGAAACCCGATATAATGTGCCTTTCCAAAGGTATTACAGGCGGGTTCATGCCACTGGGTGTTACTTCCTGTGCCAAGTTTATTTACGATGCCTTTTTATCGGATGATAAAACAAAAACCTTTTACCACGGACATTCCTATACGGCTAACCCCCTTGCCTGTGCAGCCGCCAACGCCAGCCTCGACTTGCTTGAAAAACAAGAAATGCATGATAAAGTCCAGGCTATTTCCACGTTTTTTGAACGGATGAAAAGGAAATATGAAAACCACCCTGCTATTGCTGATAGCCGAAACCGGGGAACTATTTTAGCCTTGGAACTTAAAACTCCGGAAGGGACTTCTTACCTCAACCAGTTGGGCAAAAAAATGGCAGCATTCTTTTTGCAAAGGGGAATTATTGTACGTCCGCTGGGAAATGTACTTTACTTTATTCCGCCTTATTGTATTAACCAATCGCAGTTGGAAGAATTGGAAAATTGCACCGATGAATTATTAGCTAATATAAATAATTTGTAAAAGTGGGAGCTAAAGTAAAAAAAACAGATGCTTTTGATGAACTTCGGGAAGAGGCAAAAACCGTTATCAATGATAAGGCTTTATTCACAGATGGGCATACCGTTATCAGGCTGGAAATATTAGATACACCCCTTGGCAAAATGGTTGCTTGTGGCACGGAAGAAGGGTTATGCTTATTAGAGTTTATTGACCACCGCGCTTTTGTTACCGAATTGAAAGACTTAAAAAGATTGCTTCGCGCCAGCATAGAACCTGGAACCAACAAGCATTTAAAAGCAGTAGAGAAACAACTGAACGAATATTTTGAAGGTAAAGGGAAGAAGTTCGATATTCCATTAATCACCCCCGGAACGGAATTCCAACAAAAGGTTTGGCAAAAGCTGTTGGATATACCGCATGGGGAAACCCGCTCCTACAAGCAACAAAGCATTGCGGTCGGGAATTTGGGCGCTATCCGCGCAGTTGGAACAGCCAATGGAGCTAATCGTATCTCTATTATTGTGCCCTGCCATCGTGTTATTGGTGAAGATGGTACCCTGACAGGCTATGGCGGCGGCTTAAAACGCAAACGCTGGCTATTGGATTTTGAAAGTGGGGCGCTTACTTTGTTTAGCGAAGAATAAGTAACCCTTCTCTGCCATAATTTACATTTACACCCTTTGGCAAGGTTTTTGAGGATATATTTGCGGACTTATTAATCAAAAACATGCCTTTGTCATGTTGAGGAACGAAACATCTCTTTAAGACTGAGATTCTTCGCTACGCTCAGAATGACAATAACAATATAGTATATTATTTATCATTATGGGAAAGAAAGAAACAGAACAACCTGAAAAACCTGAAAATCAAGAAAATATTACCGAGCAGGAAGGAACCGAACAAGCTACAGAAGGAACTGAAACCCTTAACGCATCGGAAGTGGTTGCCAAATTTGAAGCATTGGTTAAGGAACTGAATGAAAAGTACCTGCGCCTTTATGCTGAATTCGACAATTTCCGCAGGCGGACACAAAAGGAAAAAGCCGACCTCATTAAATATGGCGGGGAGGAAATCATTCTAAGCATTCTTCCAATTGTGGATGATATGGAACGCGCCCTGTCACACCACAAAGATTCGAAGGACCACAAACCTCTGAAAGAAGGGCTGGACCTTATTCTACAAAAGACAAAAAGCATATTAACATCCAAAGGCGTTCAGGCGATGGAGCCTAAAGGCGAAACCTTCGACCCTGAATTGCATGATGCCATTACCAATATTCCGGCTACTTCGGAAGACCAGAAAGGCAAAGTGGCTGAAGTGGTGGAGAAAGGATACTCATTGAATGGTAAAGTAATTCGCCACGCCAAAGTGGTGGTAGCAAATTAAAGAAATGGCAAAAAGAGATTTTTATGAAGTGCTCGGCGTTGACAAAAATGCATCGGCGGAGGAGATAAAGAAAGCATACCGCCAGAAGGCATTGCAGCACCACCCTGACCGCAATCCGGGGGATAAAGAATCGGAAGACAGATTCAAGGAAGCCGCCGAGGCTTATGAAGTATTAAGTGATGGAGATAAGAAGGCCCGTTACGACCGTTATGGACATGCCGGAGTGGGAAGCAGCGCGGCTTCTGATGGTATGGGTGGCGGTTTCGGAGGGGGCTTTGGCAACATTGAAGATATTTTCAACCAGTTCGGGGATATTTTCGGAGGAGGCTTTGGAGGAGGCTTCCAGCAAGGCGGACGGCAGGTGAACAGAGGCTCCAACCTGCGTGTAAAACTCAAATTAACCTTACAGGAAATTGCTACCGGGGTTGAGAAAAAAATAAAAGTAACCAAGCATGTTTCCTGCAAAGAATGCAAGGGCACAGGCGCGGAAAAAGGCTCGAGCTATAATACCTGTAATACTTGCCATGGTTCGGGATATGTGAACAGGGTGCAACGCACTTTTATAGGACAAATACAAACAACCACCTCCTGCCCTACCTGCAACGGCGAAGGAAAAATAATCACCCAAAAGTGCAAAGCCTGCCACGGCCATGGTATTGTGGAGGGTGAGGAAGTTATCGGCGTTAAAATCCCGGCAGGGGTTGAAAATAATATGCAACTCTCTGTTTCCGGCCAGGGAAATGCAGCGCAACGGGGCGGTATTGCAGGCGACCTGATTGTAATAATCGAAGAAATAGAACACGAACATTTAAAACGTAATGGAGTAAACCTCTATTACGACCATTATATAAACATAGCAGATGCAGCCATGGGCGCTACTGTTGAAGTGCCTACCATTGACGGAAAAGCAACCGTTAAAATAGAAGCAGGTACACAGAGCGGAAGCATCCTTCGCCTGAAAAATAAAGGGCTGCCCAAACTGAATCAATATGGCAAAGGCGATATATTGGTAAACATATGCGTATGGACTCCGCAAAGCCTCAGCAGCGAGGAAAAGAAACTATTGGATTCCCTGCGCAAATCACCCAACTTTAATCCGCAGCCGGGAAAAAAGAACAAAAGCTTCTTCCAGCGGATACATGAGATGTTTGAATAAGTATCAGTAAATATTCCTATAGATTTCTTATTTTCGTACCCAATTAGAAAATAGAAATGGGGAATATTATTACGGCTAAAAATATAGTAAAACGCTACTCGAGCCATGTTGCGTTGAACGATGTAAGTTTTCATGTGCCGGAAGGCATAATTTATGGTTTACTGGGGCCTAACGGTGCCGGTAAAACATCGATGATTCGTATCATTAACCAGATTACGGCACCCGATAGCGGCGAAGTACTTTTTAAAGATGAAAAACTAACACCCCGCCATGCCGAACTGATTGGCTATTTACCTGAAGAAAGAGGGTTATATAAGAAAATGAAAGTAGGCGAACAAGCGCTTTACTTAGCCCGTTTAAAAGGGATGAGCAAAGCCGATGCCGAAGCAAAACTAAAGGCATGGTTTATTAAATTCGATATTAAAGAATGGTGGGATAAGAAAGTGGAAGACCTGTCGAAAGGGATGGCCCAGAAAGTACAGTTTATAGTAACAGTACTGCACGAACCTAAACTTCTCATCTTAGATGAGCCATTCAGCGGCTTCGACCCTATTAACGTAGAAATAATAAAAGGAGAATTACATCGCCTGAAAAAGGAGGGAGTAACCATCATACTCTCCACACACAATATGGCATCGGTAGAGGAGTTGTGCGATAATATTACCCTCATAAACCAGTCGAAAGCTGTACTCGAAGGCAATGTAAATGAATTGCGCCACAGTTTTAAAGAACATAACTGGCAAGTAAAATTCAAAGGAGATGATAATGCTGTGAAAACTGCGCTGAATGGTAAATTCGAATTACTGGATTTGACCCCGGAAAACAATTTATCAGTTGCCAGAATTAAAATACCGGAAGGGCAAAACTCCAATAATTTAATTACAGCATTACTCCCGTCTTGCTCTATCATGGGCTTTTCGGAAATATTGCCATCCATGTCAGAAATTTTTATTTCGGCTGTTAAAAGAACCAATCCAACCAAATAAGCATGAGTAAAATATCGTTAATAATACAGCGGGAATACGTTACCCGTGTGCGGAAGAAATCATTTTTGATAATTTCTATTTTAGGGCCGTTATTGTTTATAGGAATACGCTTTGCACCGCGCCTAATTGTCGCCTCCAGAAGTGAGCACCAACGGGTGGTTGTGGTTGATGAAACCAAAACACTTTGTGGCGTTTTGGAAAGCAATGCCACTGTTAATTATGATTATGGCTACTGTAATATCGATGTTAATTCAGTAAAGAAAATATTTGCCGATTCCGGCCATGTATCTGTTCTTTATATTCCAAAAACGGAGCAAATAATGGAGGTAAAACTCTTTTCAAAAAGCGACCCGGGGGATGATGTGGTTTCTTCTATCGAATACCAAATGAACAATATACTGGAAAAGGCCAAAATGAAAGCCGAGAACCTTGACCAGGCTATGATTGATAAGGTAAAATCGCATGTTAAGGTAAAGGATATTGTCAACAATAAAATAGCCAATGCGGGATATAATGCCGGGCTTGGATATGCCTGCTCCTTTCTGATTTACATATTTATTTTTCTTTATTCCATGCAGGTAATGCGGGGTGTAACAGAAGAAAAAACAAACCGCATTGTAGAAGTTATTATCTCCTCGGTTCGCCCCTTTCAATTAATGATGGGCAAGGTTATCGGGGTAGGCCTGGTAGGATTAACCCAGTTTTTGATATGGGTAATACTTGGATTCGCCGTTTTCAGTGTTGGTTCTTCCTACATACAAAGCAAGGAAATAGACCCCAAAAATGCGCTTACCGAACAAACCTATAAAATGGGCGCTCCGGAGCAAAACGGGAGCATAACAACAGTAAATACTTCCAATCTGGATGCAGCGAATGATACGGATGATGGCCTCGATAATATGTTACGGGCAACAAACTGGCCTCTTGTTGTTGGCGGCTTTTTGTTTTATTTTCTTGGGGGGTATATGTTATATAGCGCTTTATTTGCTGCTGTTGGTTCCGCAGTAGACCAAGAAACCGAGACGCAGCAATTTATGCTGCCTGTTACTATGCCATTAATATTATCCATAGTTGTAATGGGAAGTATTATTACCAACCCGCACAGCACTGTGGCCGTTTGGTTCTCTATCATTCCGCTTACGGCTCCCGTTGCCATGATGGCTCGGATACCTTTTGGAGTACCCATATGGCAACTTGGGTTATCTATGGTGCTTTTGATAGCCGCCATATTTGGGGCTGTTTGGTTAGCCGGAAGGATTTACCGAGTGGGGCTGCTTATGTATGGCAAAAAAGTTACCTACAAAGAGCTTGGCAAATGGCTATTCTATAAATAAAACACCTTGCGGATATTTGTTTCTCCACTCGATTGGGGCCTTGGCCATGCAGCAAGGTGCATACCGATTATCCGTTATTTACTGGATAAAAAAATAGAAGTTGTAATTGGAGCAGAAGGAGCCCATCTTATCTTTTTAAAAGAACATTTTCCCGGTTGTGAATTTATAGATTTTCCCGGCTACCGGATTTCTTATTCAAATACCTTGCCGGTTGGCGTGAAGGTTTTATTGCAATTACCACAAATGATTTCTGCCATAAAAAAGGAGCACGAAATACTGACTGACTTAATTAAAGAAAAGAAAATAGATGCTGTTATTTCCGATAACCGTTACGGCTTATGGAATAAGAATATCCCTTCTGTCATTATTACTCACCAATTAAATATACAGGCCCCGGCGGGTGATTCATTGCTAAGTAAAACAGTTTACAACTATATCAGGCATTTTAATGAGTGTTGGATTTCTGATTATGCAGGTAAAGAAAATTTATCGGGTGCCCTCTCCCACCCTATTCCACAGGGATTAAATGCAAAATATATCGGGCCGCTTTCAAGGTTTCAACCCCAAAACGCTAAAGCTGAAAAGATAATTGCCGGTCGGGCTCCGACCGATTTACTTATAATCCTTTCAGGTCCCGAGCCGCAGAGAACTAAATTAGAAGAAATTATTTTAAAACAATTACAAGATTTGCCTGCGGTTAAAGCCTTTATAATACAAGGGTTACCGGGTGCTACTCACCCCCCTACCCCCTCTCTGCCAAGCAGAGAGGGGGGGCATGTTGAAATAGCCCCTCACACGCCGGATACAGAATTCCTGGGAAAAATTCTTTCAAGCGACATTATTTTAAGCCGGCCCGGCTATTCCACCCTTATGGATTTAGATACCATAGGATGGAAAAAGTCCATATTTATACCCACCCCCGGACAAACGGAACATGAATACTTAGGCAAACTGTTGCGGGAAAAAGGATTGGCTGTAACCTATACCCAAAAAGGATTTTCACTGAAAGAGGCGTTGGAAAAGGCAAAACAATTAAAACCTGTTCAATCAAATTACAAGAAAGAAGATTTTAAAAAGGTGGTGGATGAGTGGGTGGCGAAAGTAAGGTATTAGTCACCCTTATTTTTCCAATCTTCTGGTACAAAAAGGCATAACCCAGGAGTAAAACAGGTATCTTTTTTAAAATCTAAACTGAATACCCCTCTATTTTCTGGAAAATGGTACTCCCGTGTTTTTTTGTTTTTGATTATAAAAAGGGCATTAGAATTTATATCTAATACTGTGCTGTCAAATTTTGCATCAACAATTATTTTATCATAATCGGGCATTTCGCTATACCAACCGTCAAAATAATTGCACAGTGGTCCCCCCATTCCATGTGGACACCCATATTTTTTTTCATTTTCAGGGGAGCAATGACACCACCAACTTACCGACTCAATTGCAATTTCTAATTCCGTTAATTCATCGATAAAACTAATATAGTTATCACGTGGTGTTATAATATCCCAATAACCAATTCCAGCTGGCTGACCTTTATATTTTACTAATAATTCATCCAGTTTCGGCTGAAGAAATCCTTTATTTCTTTCGAGAGACTCAACATAGCCCGCATTTATCTTCATAAAAACTTATATTTATAAATATCACATCAAATATAGTAATGGATTTACAACTCATCAATTTTTTTTACTTTTGTTCTCTGCGGCAATGGAGTTTGCCCTTAACCGTATCTCACAGCAATGTGCGATTCTGATAACTCCTACCTTTATAACTTAATCTATGTTAAAAACAATTACATTGGTAGGAATTGGTGGGGCAATAGGCAGCATACTGCGTTATCTCGTTTCCACCGGAATTCAAAACAAATTTTTATCGTCATTCCCTTATGGCACGCTGTGTGTAAATATAAGCGGATGCTTCCTTATTGGCATCGTTTATGCGCTTGCCACCCGTGGCAATGTAAGTCCTGAATGGCGCTTCTTCCTGGCTACAGGCATCTGCGGGGGGTATACCACCTTTTCCACTTTTTCTTACGAAAGCCTTACCCTGTTGCGCGAAAATGAATTGTTTTATGCGGGCACCTATATAGCCGCCAGTGTTATACTAGGCATCTTTGCCACCTTTTTGCCTGTAGTAATAATCGAAAAAATTTAAGCCTATGGAAACCATTCAAAATGCCAGACTGTTGCGTATATTTATTGGCGAACTCGATAAAATAGGCCACCAGCCTTTATATGAAGCTATTGTTTTTAAAGCCAAAGAAGTTGGAATGGCCGGCGCAACCGGTTTTAAAGGTATTTTATCGTATGGAACAAAAAGCAAGGTAAATACCGTTAAACTATTCGACATAAGCCCTGATTTACCTGTTGTTATTGAAATTGTAGACAGCGAAGAAAAAATAAATGCTTTCATACCAGTTCTTAATGATTTCTTCGATAAATCAGGTTCAGGCGGCCTTGTAACTATTGAGAATGTGGAAATTGTGCTTTACCGAGCTTCTGCAAAAAATACCTGAGCATATTTTTATTCTCAAAACCTTACCCTGCCCAAATTTATGACTGGCCGCTCCTTCCGTTAGTTTCAAGGCTATGTTATGTTTTTTTATATTTTTGCCATTGTTTACGAACAGCATTTTAATTTAGGTGTTTGCTTACTAATTGATATACGCCTTCATTTAGTAAAGTATTAATAAAAAGAATATGAACATAGTAGTAGTTACAGGTTCCGCAGGGCTTATAGGAAGCGAGAGTGTTGCCTTTATGGCCGATAAATTCGATTTGGTAATTGGTATCGACAATAACATGCGCGCCTACTTTTTTGGCAAGGATGGCGACACCGGATGGAACCGGAAAAGACTGGAAGAAAAACACCCGAACTACCGCCACTATAATATCGATATTCGCGACAATCAGGCGGTAGAAAACATATTTAAAGAATACAATACAGATATAAAACTAATTATTCATACGGCAGCGCAGCCATCGCACGATTGGGCTATGAAAGAACCCTTTACCGACTTCAGCGTAAATGCAACGGGAACTCTGAATTTGCTCGAAAATACACGCCAACATGCCCCTGATGCGGTTTTCATCTTCACATCTACGAATAAAGTATATGGCGATAAGCCTAATTTCCTTCCGCTGGAAGAACTGGAAACCCGCTGGGAAATAGAAAAGAGCCATCCCTATTACAAAAACGGAATAGATGAAAACATCGGTATCGACCAAACGAAACACTCGATATTTGGGGTATCAAAAGTAGCAGCCGATGTAATGGTTCAGGAGTATGGCCTTTACTTCGGACTTAAAACAGGAACCTTTCGCGGCGGATGCTTAACCGGCCCTAACCACAGCGGTGCGCAACTGCATGGTTTCTTATCTTACCTTATGAAATGCGCCGTTACCGGAGGCACTTACACCATATTTGGCTATAAAGGGAAACAGGTTCGCGACAATATACATAGTTACGATTTGGTAAATATGTTCTGGCATTTTTACCAGTCTCCGCGTAAAGGGGAAGTATATAATGCCGGTGGCGGAAGACATGCCAACTGCAGCATGACGGAAGCCATTGCCCTGTGCGAAAAGATAACCGAGAAAAAAATGAATATCGTATATTCTGATACTGCACGAATAGGAGACCATATATGGTATATCAGCGATTTGTCGAAATTCAAAAAACACTATCCGGGATGGGATTATACCTATAATTTGGATGAAATGCTGGTGCAAATTCACGACAGTTTCCTGGTACGAAAATAAATTCCCCGTATGATTATTGTCCGATTTACAGGCGGTTTGGGAAACCAGATGTTTCAATATGCATTAGGAAGAAACCTGGCATTAAAAAACAATACCTGGCTTAAAATCGATACCTCTATTTTATTTGACCGCAGCCAGGCGCATGAAATTGTAACTCACCGCAACCTGGATATCGATATTTTTAATGTTCGACTGGAATCAGCTACCGATAAAGAAATAGAATACTTTAACGGCAAAAAATACGCCTCCATTCCCGGAAAGATTTATAATAAAATAGGGTGGACATTCCGAAAAAAAAACCTTATAGTCGAGAATGGAAGACAATTTGACTCAGCCATATTGCAACTGGGCGATAATAAATGCTTAGTAGGCAGTTGGCAAAGTGAAAAATACTTTCGTGAAGCTGAATCATATATCAGAAAAGAATACACTTTTAAAGCCCCGTTAAGTGGCAAAGCAGAGGAACTTGGTAAACAAATAGCCCAACCCAATACCCTTTGCGTAAATGTACGCAGGGGCGATTATGTTACCAGCCCCATTTACAGCAAAACATTAGGGGCAATGCCTCTTGAATATTTTCAAAAAGGGTATGAGGCCATAAAGGCGAAAACATCCATTAGTAAAACTTTTATTTTTTCAGATGATATTGAGTGGTGCAGGCAAAACCTGAACTTTTTTAAAGATGCCACCCTGGTAGAGCATGAATATGCAGGGCCTAAATTCAGCACTTACCTTCACCTGATGTCGTTATGCAATCATTTTATTATTCCCAACTCCACCTTTGGCTGGTGGGGAGCATGGTTGGCAAACCGCAGCGGCAAAATTGTTATTGCCCCAAAAAGCTGGTATAAAGACCCTACCTTAAATTCCTCTGACATAGTTCCTGCGGGTTGGATTAAACTCTGAATAAAAAAAACTTCCGTCATAGTCACATTATCTTACTATCAACCTGCAAGTTGCAAGCCATGACTTTTAGCGGGCAATATTTCCTTAATTTCATTAATTTTGCGGGATGGGTATCCTGAAAATTCAGGGATTCCTTTAAATTAGCATAACAGCGAAGAATGCAGGAAAAGCACGAAGAGCATTGGGATATAATAGTTGACGCGAAAAAGCACAGGCTAAGTTTAAATATTGCTGAGCTATGGAGGTACCGGGATTTGATTTTCCAGTTTGCCAAACGCGATATTGCAACCGCTTATAATCAAACCATTTTAGGCCCGCTTTGGTTTCTCATTCAACCACTTCTAACTGCAATCTTATTTCGTTTTGTCTTTCACGGAATAGCTAATATTAAAACAGACCCTATACCGGGGATGCTCTTTTATCTCTCGGGGCTCACTATCTGGAACTATTTCTCTACCTGTTTCTTGGCTACTTCCAATACATTCGTTGCCAACACTGCCATTTTTGGTAAGGTATATTTTCCAAGATTAGTTACCCCTTTATCTAAAGTAATCAGCGGCTTATTCATATTTGGGGCACAGCTTATTTTATTCCTTTGCTTTTTAGCCTACTTTGCTGTTTTCCATACCAATGGCTTTGAAATTCATTTCAGTATTTATCTTCTGCTTATACCCTATTTATTAATTGTGATGGGCGGGTTGGGCTTAGGTACAGGAATAATCATTTCTTCATTAACTACAAAATACCGCGATTTGAGTTACCTGGTTGCGTTTGGAGTTCAGCTTTTGATGTTTACGACTACTGTTATATACCCCCTGCCAACGGCCCATACAAGTAGACTACTTGTACTTGCAAACCCTATGAGCCCTATCATTGAAAGTTTTCGTTATGCTTTTTTCCAAGTGGGTGATTTCAATTGGATGGCTTTGGCTTATAGCAGTGTTTTTATGATAGTTACTTTATTTATCGGTATGCTTCTATTCAACCGGATTGAAAAGAGTTTTATGGATACCGTTTGACCCTAGCAGAATGACAGAAACAGTTATAAAATTAGAAGATATAAGCAAGCAATATCGGTTGGGGCAAATCGGCACAGGTACGCTGTCGCATGATGTGAACCGCTGGTGGCATAAAATGCGCGGCAAAGAAGACCCCTACCTGAAAATTGGAGAAGTAAACGTACATGAAAAGAAAGGGGAAAGCAATTATGTTTGGGCGCTGCGGGATATTAATTTTGATGTAAAACAAGGGGAAAGCCTTGCTATTATTGGAAAAAACGGAGCAGGCAAATCCACTTTACTTAAAATATTATCAAGGGTCACCGGGCCCACTACCGGACGCTTTAAAGTAAAAGGCCGGATAGCCAGTTTACTGGAAGTTGGAACCGGGTTTCACACCGAATTAACCGGCCGTGAAAACGTATTTATGAACGGAGCTATTTTAGGTATGACCCGGAATGAAATCACCCGCAAATTTGATGAAATTGTAGCCTTTTCAGGTATTGAACGGTATATAGATACTCCGGCAAAAAGGTACTCTTCGGGTATGTTGGTAAGGCTCGCTTTTGCAGTGGCCGCCCACCTCGATTCTGAAATACTGATAGCCGATGAAGTGCTTGCCGTGGGCGATGCGGAATTCCAAAAGAAATGCCTTGGCAAAATGAAAGATGTAACAGGCGAAGGCAAAACCGTTTTGTTTGTGAGCCATAGCATGCCCGCTGTTCGCAGCTTTTGCAAAACAGCCGTATTATTAAGGAATGGCACGGTCGCCATGTCAGGTGAAGTGGAGGAAGTAATTAAAGAATATATGATGCTTGGGAGTAATGACAACCCGAATATCAAATCATTTTCGCCGCCTTTGCACATTGCCAATAACGCCCAACTGCATTCTATTTCGCTTTACCAACCCGGCAAATCAATTGTTGAACCCCTCGCTATTGATGAGCCTGTAATTATAGAAGCCGACCTTGAATTAGGCGAAGTTCCGCAGGGAAAATATTATCATATCACCTACCTTTTTAAAGGAGATGAAGGAAATGTGCTGTTTATTAGCGGCTCCGGAATGACTGATAATATCTCCATAGATAAACCTGGCAGGCAAAAGGTAAAGTGCTTTGTACCCGCCAATTTTTTCAATGCCGGAACATTCTACATTTCATTCCAGTTTGTTGAAAACAGGAACAAGGTAATAATACGCGAAGAGGACATCATTAACCTTGTTATGATAGAAGGGGAAAGGCAATTGGGCGCCTGGATGGGCCATGCACCCGGCTTTTTGAAGCCAAAATTCCAATGGACCAACGAGCCAGTGATTACTACATAATATATAAACGAGAGATGGCAGCCAATACACAATTTCAAACGGAATTAATCAAACTACTGAAAAGTAATTTATATAATGATTATGCCGATAATGTAGATATATACAGGTTTGGAAAAAATGCAGCGACACCCAAAAAATCGCCGCTTAGAAAAGTATTGTCCCATTTAAAATCGAACATAGAGGCGACGAAAAATTTCAAGAACCGGAATTTAGATACCATCAGCTATTTTGAATACCTGTATGGCTTGTTGAAAGATGATTATTCGAAAAACTTATTGGTTCAAGTATGTGCATTTCGTATTTTGGGCTACAGGAAAATAAAGCTCCCAGTGAATAGTCCGGAGTTTTGGAACGGAGTTTCCTCTATTGAAAATAAACTTGCCGATAAAAATGATTTCCTGCAAACTAACTTCAAAGACTGGAAATTATTCAAACATGATTTAAGCCCCATCGGATACCCGATAAAGCTATACATGCGCCCACTTGGCATATACTACACCTTTGTGTATAAAGGCTATGTTTTCAACAACGGGGAAACTACAATAGGCGTTCGCGAAGGCGATTATGTTATTGATGGCGGGGCTTGCTTTGGCGATACTGCCTTATTTTTTGCCAACCAGGTTGGAAAGGAAGGAAAGGTTTACAGCTTTGAATTTGTGCCCGAAAACCTGGATGCACTCAATCAAAACTTCAGCTTAAACCCAGAACTAAAAGGGCGGATTAAAATAATCCAAAACCCGCTTTGGTCCAATTCCGGGACTCCGGTTTATTTTGAATCGAATGGCCCTGCCACGCATGTAAGCATGAAAAGGATAAGCGAAAAATCGAGTTTTGTAGATACCAAAACAATTGATGATTTAGTGTCGGAAGGCACGATTGAGAAAGTGGATTTTATTAAAATGGATATTGAAGGGGCTGAAACAAATGCGTTGAAAGGCGCGGAAAACACGTTGCGGAAGTATAAGCCGAGGCTGGCTATTTGCCTCTACCACAGCCCGCTTGATTTCAAAGCCATCCCTGAATACCTGAACAGCCTGAATATTGGCTATAAGTTTTATTTTAACCATTACACTATGCATGCTGAAGAAAGTGTGTTATTTTGTACTACTGAATAATTGTGATTAACGTAACAAAAACATACCTGCCTCCGCTGGAGGAATATTCCAAATACCTCAAAAAGATATGGGAAAGTTCCTGGATTACCAATAACGGCCCCATCCTGAAAGAACTGGAGGAAAAACTGAAAAAGGAGTTGGGTGTAAAACACCTGTTCTTTATGTCGAACGGAACAGTTGTGCTCCAAATAGCATTGAAGGCGCTCGGGCTTACCAGGGAAATTATCACTACTCCGTTTTCGTATGTAGCTACAACCACAGCCATTTTGTGGGAAAACTGCAAACCCGTTTTTGTTGATATTGATAAGAATACGTTATGCGTCAATGCTGATTTAATTGAAGCAAGCATCACCGAAAATACGGAAGCGATCCTTGTTACACATGTTTATGGCCTCCCATGCGATGTGGGGAAAATAGAGAAAATAGCCCGCAAGCATAACCTGAAAGTAATTTATGATTCGGCGCATGCTTTTGGAACTATTTATAAAGGCAAACAACTGGCAAGTTATGGAGACGTTGCAACATTG